>NZ_JBFTKM010000027.1:0-30388 GCF_056395945.1 Arthrobacter sp. 05T442
GGTCGTGAGCATGGATCGCATGAGATCCGGGGAGGCCTGCTCGAGCTGCTCGGATAGGAAACGGGCAGGGTCGATAATATGGGGTGCGGTCATCGCGTGGTAACTCCTTGAGAGAAGACTTTGGTCGGTCTTTCCAAGAATCACGCGATCGCCGCCTCACGTTCGGGAACAACACGCCCGGGGCCGGGCCGTTACACCACGCTAATGGGCACTACCGGCAAGCTCACCGCCTGCCGTGTTGAGCCGGATACACGACCGTTACTCAGGGGCACTCCGGGACAGCGTCTCAGCGGTGAGGCCATGCCGCGGGCATTGTCGGTGTTTGTTTGATACAGACCGAAGGCACATCCGGGAGGCCCTGAGGTGTACTACTGATGTGAGACACAGTTTGAAAGGATTGTGCCCATGTCTTCCCGTCCCACTTATTCCGATGAGTTCAAGGCCGATGCCGTGAATCTCGTCATTTCCTCCGGTCGTTCGCCTGCCTCTGTTGCCCCCGAGCTGGGGATCTCCGTGACCGCGCTGAAGCGGTGGGTGCAGCTGCATCGGGCAGGAGAGGGCGGGGCCGGCGGCAAGCCTGATGATCCGGTGGATCCCGCGAAATACAAGGCGTTGGAGGCGCGGCTGCGGGAGCTGGAAAGGGAGAATGACTTCCTGAAAAAAGTTTCGGCGTTCTTCGCCAAAGAACAACGGCAGAGGATCTCTACCGGCTTGTTCAGGAGAAGAACGCCGAATTCCCTGTCACCTGGATGTGCACCCGGCTGGGCATTCCGCGGGCCTCGTATTACCGGTGGCTGGACCACGAAGAATCACCGACCGCTGCCCGGCACCGGGAACTGACCGGACTGGTCAAGGCGATGTTCGATTCCTCCGACGGGATCTTCGGCCATCGCATGGTCCACACCAAACTCGCCGCCACGGGAGTGGAGATTTCCGTGGGAACGGTCGCTGCCATCATGGCGGAGAACGGCTGGGCAGCCAAGCGGATGCGCGCCTTCAAACGCACGACCATCCCCTCGGACCCGGACAAGGTCTTTGCCGACCTCATCGGCCGGGACTTCACCTCAGATACCCCCGGCACGAAGCTCGTCGGTGACATCACCTACCTCCGCACCGGCGAGGGCTGGCTGTATCTGGCCACCGTCATCGACCTGTGCACCCGCATGGTCGTGGGCTGGGCGATGGCCGATCACATGCGCGCCTCCCTCGTCACGGGCGCGCTGGCGATGGCCAGGGACCGCGGACACCTGGCCCCGGATGCCATTTTCCATTCCGACCGCGGCACCCAATACACCTCCCGGGAAATGGGCGCCTGGTGCACCGGAAACGCTGTGCGCCAGTCCACGGGGGCCACCGGGGTGTGCTGGGACAATGCCGTCGCCGAGTCGGTGTTCTCATCCCTGAAGAACGAGTTCTACCACCACCACAGCTTCGCCACCCGCCAGGACGCCCGCCGGGCGACCATGCGCTACATCGAAGTGTTTTACAACCGCTGGCGGACCCACACCAACAACGACGGGCTGCCGCCGGCAACAGCAATGGCCAACTTCAAGACCAAAAACCAGCCGCTACCCGCGGCCGCCTAACCCAAAAGAAACCAACCGGCTGTCTCACATCCTTGACACACCTCACCCGCATGATGCGCTGGCGCAGAATCGTCATGTTGTCAGTCGCGGCGCTGGATCCTACGATCCGGAAGGTACGGAAATGTCCGCGGTCCGGAAAGCCTCAAGCGTGTTCGCATGAGTGGAGGGGCGCACCGTTGCCGGTACGCCCCTCTGGTTTGCGCGGATTTTTTCTGGTTATTTGAACGCGTCTTTGACGTGCTCGCCGGCCTGCTTGAGGTCAGCCTTGCTCTGGTCGGCCTTCCCTTCGGCCGTGAGGCCTTTATCGTCGGTCGCTTCTCCGGCGCCCTCTTTGGCTTTACCGGTCAGCTTGTCGCCAGCGTTCTCGATCTTGTCGCTTAAACCCAAATGGACCTCCTCGATTGGCTACCCGCCGGTGCCCCAGGCGGCCGAACGCATCCATCTTAAACACACCCGATATGTTCTTCGCAACCCCTGGATTCTTCGAATACCGCCGGGGGCAGAGGGCGCCGTTGTGTCATCTCCGCCCGGTGTCTTCGCTGCCCCGGGCGGCCCGGATCCTGCCGGCCCGGAATGGTGTACTGTCCTGCCCGGATGGGGAATCAGTCGATGAGGATCCGGCCCGTTGCCCAGGCCCGGGCCAGTCTCATGTCGAGTTCGCTGGCGACGGGACCCGGTTTGAAGTACGCGTTGTAGGCAGCGTCGCGGTCCGGGGCGTGGAGGGCCCAGCCGCTGACGATCTGGTCGGTGGCGTCAATGATGCGCGGATCATAGATGCTGGATCCGAGTTCTTCGGCCAGCGTGCCCAGCAGATCATCGCGCCTGTGCCTGATGTCCTCGTCCGGGTAGTGCGTCATGACGCTCCTCCATCCTGGCCGAAGCCTGCGGCACCGGTTGCAGGCGCCGATGCTTCATGATCACCGATCAGCGTGACGCTGCCAAGATGCGCGCCCGGCCCCGGCCGGGCCGGTGCGCCGTGTCGCGGGATCGTCCTGTACCGGGTGGGACCGGCCTACGGGGCAGGCGTGGGCCCCTCTTCCGGCGGAAGATCCGGGGCAGGGGCTTCGAACTCCCGTGCGGCGGAACCGGTGGGGGAGGGTTCAGGTCCTTCCCTCCCGGTGGCGTCTGTTGCGGTGCGGTACGTGAGCCAGTAGCGCCGGGGCGGGCTGCCGGCCGAGGGCCGGTGACTGACCCAGGTCCGGTCCCCGGTCCGGGGCGGACGCCATGCTCCGGTGCCCGCAGTAGCGGGCTGTTCGTCGTTGTCCTGCCGTGGTTGCGGGGTTGTCCCGGCGAGGGGAAGGGGGAGCATTCAGCGCCTCGTTTCCCGGGGCGGCCGGGCGGGGCCGGGGTAGGTGGCGGCGTCGGCTGCGTCCAGGACCTCCAGTGCTGTCAGGTGGGCCGCGGCGGCGACGTCCCGGATGGGTTTGCCGTGGCTGAGAGCGGCCGCGACGGCCGCGAGCAGGTCGGTGGGGTTCCCACTGTCAGGGCTGGAGGATGCGAGCCGTGCGGCGGCTTCTTCCACGGCGAGGATTTCGTTATCGTTCACCTCTTCCCTCCGGTACCGCCGGGGCTTTGAGGGGCAACGGGTTCCGGGCGGCGTGCAGGGACTAATGCCAGGCCTCTGATCGCGAGCAGATGTTCGGCCAGTGCTATTTCCGGGCGCCCGGGGTGGGCGGCAAGATGCCTGCTCAGCTCGTTCCTGGCACGGGCCTGATACGGATCGGTCCCTGCGAGTACCTCCTCGATGATGTCGGCGGCCTGCTCGCGTATGCCCGCGACATGATCTCCTGTGGGCATCCTGGTCCCCGCGGGTGCCGGTGGTCCGTTTCCGGCCCGCACCCGCAGGGCAGCTTGCTGGATCGACATTGGCATCTCCTCTGTTCGCTGGCCCGGAGCCCGGCAACCCGCCTGCCCCGCCCGGACGCCGGGCAGGGAAACCCGCCCGTGAAGCGCCCGGCCCGGGGGAAGGCAGGACTCCGAATTGATGCGGAAATTATACAATGGTACCGACCGGTCTGTCCCTAAGGAGAGTAGAATTCGTGCATCATGGATTCCCATACCGGGCCGCCGCGCCCCGCCACCGGACTGCCGGCCCCTGACCTGTCCGCCGCCGATCTGCCCACAGATGTGGCGGCCGCCGGCAGGCCGTCGGCCCCCGAGGGCCCGGACGCGGGGGAGAGGATCATGGCCGCGGCGTATGAGCTCTTCTCCCGCCGCGGCATCCGGGGTGTGGGTATTACCGAACTCATCGAGACGGCGGAGGTTGCCAAGGCGACGTTCTACCGGCATTTCCGGTCCAAGGACGACGTGGTCCTGGCGTTCCTGGCCCGGCGGGACCAGCTCTGGACGGTGGAGCAGATCGTCGCCGGTGCGCGGCGCCGCGGAACCACACCCACACAGCAACTGCTGGCAATTTTTGATGTGTTCGGGGACTGGTTCGCCCGGGACGACTTCGAGGCGTGCACCTTCATCAACGTGCTGCTCGAAATGGGTCCCGGCCATCGGCTCGGGCAGGCCAGCATCGACTACCTCGCCCGGATCCGCGGACACGTCCAGGCCCTGGCCGAGGAGGCCGGCCTGGACCGGCCCGAGGAGTTCGCCCGGTCCTGGCACATCCTGATGAAAGGATCCATCATCTCCGCGGCCGAAGGCGACATCCAGGCCGCGAACCGTGCCCGGCAAATGGCCGCCTGGCTCATCGAACACCACCAGCCCTGACACCCCAAGCCGCGCCCGGGAAAGGACGGCTGAAGGTGTCAACTTGATTGGAGCCCACCGGGACGGGGACATATTCAAGTGCTCATGACGGTTCGGTAGCGTCCGGCAGGGGATCCGTTGACGGGCGCTCCCTGGTCTGTCCGAACTTTCAGCTGTCGGTACTGGCCTTCTTTCGGGCTCCCAGAACGCAGAACTCGTTGCCTTCTGGATCCTCCAGTACAGTCCACGGCTGCTCGCCTTGACCAATATCGACCCTGCGGGCACCCAAAGCGACCATCCGCGCGACCTCGGCCGCTGGATCGTCCGGCCGAAAATCGAGGTGAAGACGATTCTTTGTTACCTTCGAATCTGCCGCCGGCACGAAAACCAAACCTGGCAACCGGTCCGGTGCAGAACGAATTTCGAATTCATCGTCAGCTTCCAAAGTCACGACCCAACCCAAAGCTTTGGCCCACCAAAGTCCAAGCTCAGCCGGTCGTTCCGAATCGACAATTACTTGTTCCCATTCAAGACTCATGCGTTCCACTCTACTGAGCCGGAACTCTGCCCGGTGAAGAATCCCCGCGGTCACCAGGGCCTCCGCTGAACCACCGGCTAACGGGCGTTCCGACTGGCGGAGTAGTGTCGGTGCGAGGCGGTGCGGCCGCTAATTGATTCCGATTGAAAGGGGAGGGCAATGACTGGGAAGTTTGTCGCCCCTTCGACGATCACGATCGAGGCGCCAACAAGCCGTGTATGGTCCGTACTCACCGACCGTGACGCAATCGAGGAGTTCATGTTCGGCACGGACGTCGTCACCGACTGGACCATCGGCGGCCTGATCGTCTGGCGCGGCGTTTGGGAAGGCAAGGAATATGAGGACAAGGGCAGGATCCTTGAGTTTGAACCCGGACGACGGCTCGTAACTACGCATTTCAGCCCGCTGGGCGGCCGCGAGGATAAGCCCGAGAATTACCACACGCTCACGTGGACTCTGGAGGGCGAGACCGGCACGACGGAACTGACGCTCTCACAGGACAACAACGCAACTGCCGAGGAAGGTAAGCACTCGAAGGGCATGTGGGACACCCTCGTGGCGGGTGTTAAGGCGATCGCCGAGCGCGAATAGACCATATTCCGGCGCCGCTGGGACTTCCGCCTGAGCGACTTCATCGTTCCGACTCCGGTCGGCCCTCAAAGATTCCTCGTTCGGGACATCTCTTCGTCGAACCTCGGCGTGGCGGTTGTCTGGTCACCGGCGACTACCAGCGGCTACCGCTCGCGGCAACCCAGCAGGTAGACGCCGAAGGCGTAGCTGCCCAGACCAATGGCGAAGAGCGATGCCATGATCATCGAGCTGAAGTCCTCACCGTAATTGAGGAAGCTGCCCCCATTGAAAGCGGCGCCGAGTACGCAGACGACACCCACAGCCGTCGTCGTTACGGCTGCCCGGTCGTGGCTGCCAATCGACAGGAGGAGGGCAGCCAGCGAGCCGAGGACAAGAAGCAGGCCCAGCCCGGCGTGCAGAGTGAGCCACAGGCCTCCGCCATCCGTGACGGCCCAACCCAGGCTCTGCACGACCCCGCTGAAGTATTCCTCCGGCTTGGCGCCGGGATGCGATTCAGGGATCTTGACGAAGAGGTTGACGGCCATGCCCGCGAGGTACTGGGCCAGAAGGGCGATGATGAGCCCGAATTCTGTTCGGTGCACGAGATCTCGGCGGCGTGCCCCCGCGCGAGGTTCCACATCGAGGCTCTGACCCCCTACGTAATCTTCCGCCACAGTGACCTCCAGTTGAGCACGATGACAGCGATCATACGATACCGCGGAGGTGCGGGTCTGTGCCCGCTGAAGGATCCTGGGCGGGGCATGGTCGTTCACAGTCCGATCGCGGTGGCCGCTGTGTCGTAGCGGGAGACCTCCGCATCGAATGTGTCCACGCCAACTCCGGTGTCGACGCGTTCTTGAGTCGTCAGCGCCCTGAACAGCAGCGCCCGAGCCACGGCCGCTACCGGAACACCGAGCTCATCCAGCAACAACGCGGGCGCGCCGTGCCAACAGAGCGCATCCGCAAGGATGATGCCCTCGGCATAAGACTGTGGGCGCCAGTACGGCGAGATGTCGATAATGCCCGGGGCCAGCCCCGGCTCGAGCAACACGTTCATCGTGAGATCGCCGTGGACCACCTGCGCGGGCCCCGGCTCCATGCATGGCGCACGTAATCGCGCGATAATCGGCGACAAGGCAGGCGAAACATTCGTGCGGTCGCCGCTCCACGCACGCTGATCAGCGCGAGACCACCAACTGTCAGTCCGGGCCACGAACGCTGGCTTCGGAAGGCGGGATGTGGCCTGGTGAAAGGACCGGCCTGCCTCGACGATCTCCCGCCAGGCGGGCTTCCTTACGTGGTCCGGCTCGGTCCCCGCCAACATGATCGTGGCCGACCACCCTCCGTGCGTCCATGCACCGTCCCGGGTTGGGACGGCCCGCGCCAGGCGAAAGCCGTCCTCGGCGATCCCGGCCAGGACGGACCCGTGCCACGCTTGAAACGCCAGATCGGCACCGGGCTTGAGCACCACTCCGCCGGAGACCCACGATGTTCCCTGCCCGCCCGGGATCGGACTAGGCGCCTCCCACAACCCGAATGCCCTTAGCGTCTCCGGTTTCGGAGCCTGATGATCGGGAGGAATACACACCGGACAAGTCTCGCATCCATCGTGGGGCCGTACAGCGTTGGCGGCGGGGATCTCTGCAGGTATCTTGTTGCTGCTTACCTGGTAGGTCGCCGACGCCGGACGGACGGCGTCGTTGCAGTCCTGGTATCCGATCCTTTTGCTGGTAACTGCCATCGAAGTCCTTTGGGCGATCAGTTACACGGTTTCGCCGAAGCGCGGCAGGACCGTGACTTCCGGGCTCCCTGATCCGGAGCTCGGGCCGTCTTGGTAAGCACGGTGCTTTGCCTCGGACGACCAGACCCGTTCCGAGCCCCGGCCCGGCACGGCTGCTTGGGGGACCGGCTTACGGGTAGCCGGACCTAACCGGGAACCACTCCGCAGTTTCTCCGGCATGCCCGATGCCCGCTCAGGGCTAGTATTCGGTCATGTCAGACAAGTCAGCCCGTCGCATCATCCGCCTCTTTCCTGACTATGGGCATCGGTGGCCCCTTTGGGAAAACAGCACGGCCGAACAGCCTACGAGATACACAATGGAGCCCGCGGACTTTACGCTGTCGCAGAACCTCATTGACCGGCTTCGCGACTGGTACGACACGTGGGATGCCGAGAACTTGTGCGAGAGCGGTTGGAGTTCGCCCGACAAAGAAATGGCTTGGAAAGTTCAGGGTGCCAGTATCGCCGAGCAACTGCGTGAGGAGGTCAAAGCCTTCGCTGATGTGGAATACGACGAGTAGAACCCGTGTCGATAAATTCCATCCCAGGTGCGCGGTAAGGGATCCTTGGGCGAGACACGTCTTGCGCTAGAAATGCCTTCGGGTGACTATGACAGGTTTAGATGGCCCCGGCCATGCCACTGCACCCGGGCCCGTCCCTGGTGCGGCAGGTCCAAGGACTGATCCAGAGGCCAAATCGTAGAGTTCTCATATGTCTGAGCGTCCGAGCAAATCCACACCACCCATACTGCGCATCGTCCTGCTGGCTGCTACGGCGGTCCTGTTCACCGCCCGCTTCATCATCGGCGCCCGCTCCAGGGGCGCCGATGTCATCTGGGACCTGCTCCTCGCGCTGGCGATTTTCGGTGTCCTGATGTTCTTCCTGCTGGCCGTTCCCGCCGGCAAGACCAGGAAAGCTGTCGAGGAGCTTCGTGCTGCACGGCCTGACGCGGTGATCGTCGGAACCTACTGGGCCGCCGGATATACAGACTTCTTTCTGCGGCCCGGGCCGCTCATGAGGCACGCCCGAGGCCGCAGCGGGCGTATCATCCTCATCGCCGACGGGCGAGGAATCGAGCTGGTCCGCCCCCGGGGAGAGTTCTCGTTCGGGCTGATCCCCTGGAGTCTTGTGAAGGAGATCCGGTTAGGGGAACTGAAGTCCCCTTTGGCCACCCGGCCCAAGTTCGTCTTCGAGATCTACGGAGGAAGCACACCGTTCCAGGACCACTTCGAACTTCTCCCCACAGGCAAGGATGAGCAGGCCCGCGCGGCCCAATCGCTGAAGGCGATCCTCGCCAAGCACCCCGCAACGCACCCATCAGGAGCCTGAGAGCCTTCAGTTGGCACACGCAGTCCCGGCTCAGACCCGCCCGGTAATCGATCCCCCTACGGGCCGCCGGGTGACAAATAGCGCTGCGAAAAGACCGCCATTTATCGCTGCGCGTCACAAAGTACGGCAGCGTTCGAAACCGCAAGCACAATGCACGCTGAGGGGTCCTTTAGCGGACGTAGGTCCTCAGTCGAATCGGATGAAAGCTCTGACGGATCCTCCTTGGAATTCCTCTGTCTGGGTGTAGCCGAGCGCTTCATAGAACGCTTTCTGCTTCGGCTCGTCGTCGGTGATTAGGACTTTCTGACGCACTTGCGGGTACTGTTCGAGCGCTCGTTCAGCGAGGGCTCGTCCTATACCTCTTCTGTGATGCGACGGCCGAACGAGGATGTCCTGGAGGTAGCAAATCGAAGCACCGTCGGAAATGACGCGCGCTAGCCCAACCAGCGTCTGGCCGTCATAAGCGGCCACGAGGGTGGAAGATCCTTCCAGTGCTCGTACTAGATTGTTAGGGTCCTTCGTGTAGGCAAGCCACTCCACCGCACGGTACAACTCAAGGACTTCGCTGAGTTGCAGGTCTTTGGCCTTCACGACTTTGATGGTGGTCATCCTTCATCCAAACACGCAGCTGAGTCATTGGGGTGGCTACGAGCTGCGTGCCCGTTGACCGATCCGCTAATGGAACGGATGCGGGTTGTAGGAACAGCTCTCGGCGAACTACCAAACAATCAGTGCCCGGTGAGCAGCGTCCATAATCCGGCTGCAGATGTCTTCACGGTTTTGCGGCATGTCATCCCAGTTGTCCATGAGGGCAACCAAGTGGTCCAGTTCCGTCGGCTGCCCCAAAGCCAGCCAACCCTTCCCGAAGATCAGCCCCAGACCGGTGCGCGGCGCCAACGTTCCGTCAACGATTTCACGCAGCCAGCTGCCGACCAAGAGGTGGCGGGCAACGGAGTCATCGTCGAATGGCTTGCCCAACTCTTGCCTGGCCTGGATCCATAAGTCACAGGCGCCCCTTGGATCGCTGCGCGAGTATCCGGCCAATTCCCGGAGAGCCGGGGAATCGTAGCCACCGACAAGCAAATTTGCCGCGACATCCGGATATTGATCGCTGGGAAGCAAACCAACCTGATCCTGGAGAAACACCAGTCTCATGCTCTCAATTTCCTCGCCGCTCATGGGTAGATCGTAGTAGCAGAGTTGCCCATTCTTCAGCCGCCAACGTGTCCCGCAGGAGGTTCCCCTTACGGACTGAGTCGGGCGTGCAGACGGCTTTGGACATTCGTGCAATTGTCTTCGGAAAATGGCAGATACCCGACTGCCTCATTAGGCTACTTCGACTCGGAAATTCCTAGATGCACCGTTGCAGAGACCAAACATGGTGAGGCAGATTTTCAGGACATCGGCGAGCCCCGCATTCTCATCTACCCGCTGGCCCAGCCGAGGTCCAGGGCAGTGTCTTGAAAAGCTGTTGTTTTCTGAGACGATGCCAGCCGCGGCCTCCGCGGATGACCGCAGCTAGCGCTCCTTCGAGCGGGGCGGGCATCTCGACTATGAAGACTCCATAAATGCGAGATCGTCGGGCGCTCCGTAGGTTCGGTGAAGTTGGTCAAAATTCATGGGGACGGCTACTTGCGCTTAGCTGTTTGGGCAGTCTTCTTTGCGGTGATGGAATGGAAGTCTTGCCGCACCAAGGTTTTGCCGTTGGGGAGGGGGCAGCTCAAGGTCCGGGCGTGCGCGAACCCTGCCTTCGAAATCCCTCTGCGATGTGAATCATGATCAGTTCCGTCTGAGCACAGATCACGCGAAGGAAGCACGGACCGACGCATCAGGTGCGGACTGGCGGCAGGCGCCGAACTCAGCCTTCGTTTCCGTGCATCAAGCTGCCAGTGGCCGTGCCGTCGCCGAGGTCGGCGTGTAGGTGGTGCCGTCACGGAGCATCGCCCAGAGGACATTGAGCCGCCGTCGCGCAAGCGACAGCATTGCTTGGATGTGGCAGTGGGGTGGCCGGACTCTTTGGCGTG
The DNA here is from genome assembly GCF_056395945.1 of Arthrobacter sp. 05T442. Classification (NCBI taxonomy): domain Bacteria; kingdom Bacillati; phylum Actinomycetota; class Actinomycetes; order Micrococcales; family Micrococcaceae; genus Arthrobacter; species Arthrobacter sp. 05T442. The sequence goes on from NZ_JBFTKM010000027.1 coordinate 10,525, forward strand.
GTCTCCGAAATGCAGCCGAACGTGCCTTCCTCGAGCAAGCAAAACGGATCGAGGCTGACCTCGCGGGAAGGGAAAAGCCGAAGAACCCGGGGCGCGACGTGCAACTCTCACGTCCTGACGGTCGTTAGGAACCGGACCGAGCGCATAAAGGACCATCTGGCCTGTCCACATTCAGGAACGCACGGCCCCCAGCCATCGCGGAATTGCAGAGTCGAAATGGTCATACTTCAGACTAGGTAGCCTGTCCATCTGCGCGCCACCCTCCCACCTCCTGTAGATAGAGGAGCTATTTGGCGCTCAAGAAAAGGGAGAGAGAGCGGCCCAGGGCAGAGGCCCGGGCCGCTCTCTCTGTGGTCAGTTGACGTCGAGTCAGTTGTCGGGGCCAGGTGAGCTGACGATGTTTCCTTGCTGGATTACAAGATCGAGCCGGCTTTCAGCCAGGATGTCCAAGTCCTTCATTGGGTCTTCTTTGGTGATGATGAAGTCCCCGGCTGCGCCAATCGCGATCACGCCGAGGTCGCCCTCGCGCTGGAGCAAAGCGGCTGCAGTGACAGTAGCACTGCGTATGACGTCTATTGCCGGAATGACCTTGCCCCGGATGGCGAACTCTTTCGCCTGATAGCGGTGCATGCCGCCCAGAAGGTCCGTTCCGTAGGCCAGGTTGACGCCTGCTTGGTGAGCTTTGCCAAGGGCCTCGTAGCCGCCGTCCAGCACGGATGCGACCTTCTCCCAGTTCTCTTGCGACAGCCCGAAATCCCGGCCTTCCCGTTCCAAAGCCCAGTAGGTCACTAATGTCATCGTCAGGAACGCCTGGTGTTCCTTGAACAATTCCAGGGATTCGTCGTCCAGCAGGTTCCCATGTTCAATTCCCCGCACACCGGAACGCAAAGCGCGGTTGATCGCACGACCTGTGTAGGCATGGGCTGTGACATACCGGTTCGCGGCTTCGGCTTCTTCCACGGCCGCTTCGATCTCTGCAAGCGAGTACTGGGTGGAATCGATCCTGTCGGTCGGTGAGGCCACGCCGCCGCCGACCATGATCTTGATGTGATGCGCTCCTTTACGCAACTCGTCCCTTACTGCAAGGCGGACAGCGTCCACGCCGTCCGCGATCCTGCCGATGTGGGGCGCGCAGTAGTGTTCGTCGTGTGAGTGACGGCCGCGCGGGCGGGGATCACCGTGCCCACCGGTTTGAGACAACGCTTTTCCGCCGAAGAATAGCCTCGGTCCGCGAAGCAGACCGTCGGCCTGTGCGTCGTGAAGGCCGAAGTCCGCGCCCGCCGCATCCCGTACCGTTGTGAACCCACGGTCCAGCATCGCTCCCATAATCTTGGCAGTGTTGAGAGCGGCATAGTTTGGTGACCACTCCCCGAGCTGGCCAAGATCTGCCGTAGCTGCCGTCACGTGCACGTGGCAGTCGATGAGTCCGGGCAGGACAAACCTCTGATTGGCGTCCAATTCCTGGGCAGCCCCGTCGCTGGTGAGGCTTTCGCCTATTTCGGAGATTACGCCTTCACTTACTCTTATGTCACCTTTCCGATAGACACCTTCAATTACGTCGAGGTAAGTGGCATTTTTGATAAGCAAGTTACGTTCAGTCATTTTTCCTTGATCGCCTCCAGGATCATATTCTTGCTGCGGCGTGCTATTTCGACCGCCGTAGCGACGTCGTCGTCCGTATAGGTGCCCGTCGCATCGAGTATGTTCAGTGCCGCGACCGTGGTACCCCGGTCGACAAGGGGCGCGTTGATGATGGAGCCGCAACCGAGACTGCGAATCAACTCCGAGTCCTTGAAGATCCGGTCCACATCTTCGGGCGTCCGCCCGAAAAACGGCACTTGCTCTGTCAGGCAGGCTGCCAGCCAGTCTGGGGCGACGTCTTGAGCAACGACCTTACGTCCGCCCGGAGGGTATTCAGCCGGATGGGAAGAGAAGATCCGCTCCATCACCGCACCGTCGTCTCTGAACACGAGAACAGTGAACAGCCTTACGCCCAGTTGCTCCTGCACCACTTGATAGAGGGATTCGAGGGAAGCGATTTCATACTCATTCATTGCGGGCTCCCACGGGTTCCATAGCCGTTTCTGTGATTGTGATGTCTTCTAGGGAGCGTCCGGCAGTTCGGACGGCGAACAGTAGAGTGCAGACGACGCCGACGGCCAGGACGGCCGTGGTCATGCCGAAGACTCCGGCGAAGCCCCATTGGGTGGCGAAGAAGCCGATGATTAAGGGCGCCGTTATCGATCCGATTCGACCGAAGGAGGAGCTGAGTCCGACGCCGGTCGCGCGCAGCCACGTTGGGAAGACCTCCGGCGTGTAGGCGTAGAGACCTGCATAGGTGCCGTTAAGGAAGAAGGACAAGAACATGCCCGACACGGTTATCCAGACCGGGTCCGTCATGGTGCTCAGCCAGTACGCGCTGATGGCTGAGCCGACGAGGTAAATGGCAATAGTGTTCTTGCGGTCCAACTTCTCGTTCAGCCAAGCGGCACTGAAATATCCGGGAATCTGGGCCAAGTAGATATAGAGCGAGAACGTAAAGCTGGTGGTAACGGTCAGGCCCTTGCTTACCAGCAGCGTGGGGATCCACGAGAAGAAACCGTAGTAAGAGAAGGTGATTACAAACCAAATCAGCCACGTAACCGCCGTGATCCGCCACATTCTCGGGCCCCACAGGAACCTAAGGGCCTTGCCCAGGGAAAATGTCACCGGCTCTGGCTCTTCTGCGTGGTCAGGATCGACGGGAGGCAGGTCCGCGCCCGTGGCTCTCTGCACGCGCTTTTCGAAATTCAGTACGACGCGCTCCGCCTCGGCGTCCTTGCCTACGTTAATAAGGAACCGCGGCGACTCCGGTAGCGACCGTCGCCACCACAGAAGTAGCAAGATGGGCAGGAAGGTGATGACCTGGGCCCATCGCCAGCCTTCCGGGAGGGGCACAACTGTCAAGCCAATGAGGGCCGCACTAACGAATCCGAAGGAGAAAAACCCGGCCAAGGCGCCGACGAACCAACCTCGACGGCTGCTGGGGACGAATTCCGAGAGGAACGGTGCAATGATTGCGCTCTCTGCGCCGGCCCCGGCCCCTGCAATAACGCGCGCGATGAGGAAGATTTCGAAGTGCCAGGAAACGGCGGCGACCAACGAGGCGATGGCGTATACCGCCAACGCCAGCATCATGACCTTTTTTCGTCCTATCCTGTCTCCGAGAACACCGGCAAAGGCCGCTCCAAAGAGGAAACCGAAGGGTGCGGCCGAGGCCACCAGGCCGAGTTGGCTGTTGCTCAAAGCGAAGAAGCCCTTGACGGCCGGCATGAGAAAAGCTACTACTGCGGCGTCCATTCCGTCGAAGGTGTAACCGAGCCCCCCGATGAGAAGCAATAGGTAGTGCGGCTTGCTCAGTGGCAGCCGGTCGAGCCTTGCGGTTAGTGACACTCGGATCTCCTTCAGAGCTAGTGTGATGATGCAGTGCCTGTGTAGGTGGTGAAGGTCACACTAATGTGCAAAGCTAAGTGCAGGCAATAGTCGATTGCAAGTTTCTTTGCAGAAGGAGGGGCACGGACATTGACTAGCAATATGTCGCACACACCGGATGATGAGGATCAGGACTCGGTGGAAGACTGGTTGCGGTCGCTGCTGCCAGCGAAAGGCTTGGGGACCAGCGCCCAGCAACTTTTCAACCTCATCGTCCGGGAGCCGGCCAAAGCCAGCTTCATGCCAGCAGCGGAGTTGGCTAATTTGGCTCAGACGAGCGTGTCTAGCGTGACGCGGACCGCGCAGCGCTTCGGTTACGGTGGTTGGCCGGATTTTCAACGGGACCTGCGTGCGCGGCATATCGCTCACCTGTCGGTGTTGGAGGTGTCCGACGCTCACGTGGTCGGTGGATCTCCCTTTCAGACCTCGCTGCGCCAGGATGCCGACTCACTGGCCGTGTCCCTAAGGAAGGCAGACGAGGGTCGGATAGTGCGGATCGCTCAACTCATCGCAGAGGCGGAAAGTATTTATGTCACAGCTCAGGGAAGTTTTTCGGCCGTCGGACATGCACTTGTCCACAATATTCAGATCGCGGGCTACCCCGTGCGGGAACTCCTCGATCGACCGGCGTCTGTGGCCAATCACATCTCGCAAATAACGTCGCGGGATGTTCTCATTGTTTGTTCATACTGGCGGCTCTACGATCTCGCCGTAATTGCCGCAGCCCAAGCCCACTCGCGAGGAGCGAAGGTCGTGGTCCTGGCCGACAACATATCGCCTGTGCTCGAACAGTCCGCCGACGAGATAGTCATCACTCCCGCTGAAGGAACTTCCTTTTTCCCGTCCCTGACAGCCGCCATGGCTGTCCAACAGGGCATAGTGGCGACGCTTGCGGCTGTAGACCCTGAGAGGACGAGGCGCAGCCTGATAGCAGTCGAAGAAAACTGGCGCACCTTCAAGCTTCTCCACCGCTCTGTTCCCAGCATCCAACCCCACATCTGATCCTCTTGGAGCCGTTCTTCGGCTCGGTGAACTCCTCAGATAGACGGACGCGTTTGTCCCAAGGCGAGGTTGCGGATACCTTCTCCAACATTGCGAAGTCCGGCCCGATGGTGGCAGCTTATTTCATCTAACGTAGATTCCGCACCCTCACGAAGGACGGGAGTCAGGTCCTGGAGCTCATGCCCGAATCTTCCGGAGCACCGGCTGAAGTGCATGGGACCATCTGGATTGTCCATTGACACTTCTAGTTGGAAGTCTTCCCAGTAGCTGGCACCAAAGGCGCCGCTGCACGGTTGGTCGTGCAGGGGCTCTTCGCAAGTTGTGGCTGAGATCGGAAGCTGGTTCGCGGTCGGATCTTTACTATGCGAAACGTAACCGGGAATAGGCGGAGACCGAACCAGTTGGCGGTTTTTTCGAAGACGTAGGTTGCTGGAATTGTTAGTACCGGACAGGGCTAAAGTTCCACACTTGCTCGTGCGACAAACGGGGGACTGCCCCGGCTTTTGTTGACTCGGGGTCTTAGGCCGCTGTGAGCGCGGTCCGGTTGATTGTTTGATCGTCGATCGGCGTGAATCTTCCCAGCCGTCTTTGCCGTCGCCGGCGGTGATACGTCCCCTCCATCCCGGTTGTGATGGCCAGACGGAGCTCCTGGCGTGTGAGCCACCGCTGGCGGTCCGGCGTCGTCGAGGCGGCCGCGGAAGATCTGCAGCGAATCGTTCATGTTTTCGTACCCCTGCAAAAGCCCTTGCCTTGCCTCACGTCCGGGAGCGCCCTCGGCGGGCGACCGCGTCTATCGTCACGGCCGAGACGAGAACCAGCGCGGTGACCACATACTTCGCCGGCGCGCTGTAGCCCTGCAGGCCCATGCCGTTGTCGATCGCCGCGATCACCAGGCCGCCGAGGACCCCGTGCAGCACCTTGCCTCGGCCGCCGAACAGGCTGGTGCCGCCGATCACAGCCGCCGCGACGGCGTAGAGCACCAGCGTGCCGCCGTCGTACGAGGTTGAGACCGACCGGAGCCGGGACGCGTAAACGACTCCGGCGATTCCGGCAGTGAAGGAAGCGAGCATGAAGGCGATCGTTCGGATGCGCGCGAGATTCACGCCGCCCCGTCGTGCGGCCTCGGCATTGCCGCCAATAGCGTAGACGTAGCGGCCGAACCGGGTGCGGCCGAGCAGCAGCGTCCAGGCCGCGAGGGCTCCGAGTACAACCAGCAGGACCCAGGGCACGCCGCTGATTTCAACCAGGGTGCCCCGGTTGGTGTTGCAAAGCCAGACGATGGCCACACCGGTGGCGAGCACGGCCGCAATCTTCAGGGCGCTCACGCTGGCCGGCGGCGCGACGAGTCCGCTATCGCGCCGGCGGGCGTCCCGCAGCCACGTCCAGGTGCTGAACACTCCGGCGACGACGAGCATTACGGTCCAGCTGGTCAGCGGGCTGAGGTTGCCGCTGGCGATGTCGTTGATGACGTTGTCGTTGATGGGCACCACGCCGCCGCTGCCGAGGATCATCAGCATCACGCCGAGCCAGCCGAGCTGGCCACCCAGCGTAACGACGAATGACGGTAGCCCGAGGCGGGTGATGATCGTGCCATGCAGCACCCCGATCCCGGCGCAGGCTGCCAGCCCGACGGCGATCGCCGCCCACCACGGCCAGCCGGTCGACTCCTGTACGAGCTCGGCCATGATGACACCGCCCACGCCGCCGACGTACCCGATTGACAGGTCGATCTCGCCGAGCAGGAGCACGAAGACCTGGCCCATCGCCAGCAGCATGAACACCGAACCCTGAATGAGCAGGTTCACCATGTTGCCGGGGGTCAGGAAGTTCGGGTTCAGCGATTGGAACAGCGCCGAGATCAGGAGCAGGCCCGCGAGCACCGGCAGCACTCCGCTCTCACCGGCCCGAACCCGCGCCAGCGCCGCGCGGAAGTACTCGGGCAGCGACGTGGCGGTGATGTCGGGGTTCAGCGCCAGTGCGGCCTTCCGCGCGGCAGCCGCGGTCGTCGGCTCCTCATGGAGGGCACCTGCAGCGGACGGGAGCGGCCCCTTGGCGGCGGGAGTCCTGCGTTGCGACGACGTTGAGGGCGCGGGTTCCGGCTTTACACGGTCGGAGACACCGGTGGTCATCAGGTCGACCACGATCTGCCGGTCCACTTCCGTGATGGGCCGAACCTCCACGAGCCGCCCGAGCCGGAGTACGGCGATGCGGTCGGCGACCTGGAAGACGTCGTTCATGTTGTGCGAGATGACGATGACGGCGACGCCGCGGTCGGCGAGCTGGCGAATGAGGTTGAGGACGACCTCAGTCTGGGCCACGCCGAGAGCCGCCGTCGGCTCGTCCATGATGACGAGTTTCGAGTTCCACAGCACAGACTTCGCGATCGACACGGACTGGCGTTGCCCGCCGGACAGCGATGCGACCGGCTGCCGGATCGAACGCACGCTCGTCACGGCCAGGCTCGCCAGCGTCTCCCGGGCCGCGATCTCCATGCTCTCTTCATCGAGGAGGAGATGGCGCAGGCGCTCGCGGCCGAGGAACATGTTCTGCACGATGTCGAGGTTGTCGCACAGGGCCAGGTCCTGGTAGACGGTCTCGATGCCGAGTTCGGCGGCCTCGTGGGGTGAGTTCAACCTGACGGGCTTGTTTTCCCAAAAAAGCTGGCCGTCGTCGGGGGCGTAAATGCCGGCTACGCACTTGATCAGCACCGACTTGCCCGCGCCGTTGTCGCCGGCCAGCGCGGTCACCTTCCCGGTCGGCACCTCGAGGGTGACGTCGGCCAGCGCCTGCACCGGCCCGAAGTTCTTGTCGATCCCCACGAGGCGAAGCAGCGGCCCGGCGTCAGGTCGGACCGAGGTCGCCGGCTGCGATGGCGTTTCAGGAATCACGCTAGCTCCTTTGGTGAGCGCTGGTGTCAGGTCGGCCCGGTCCTTCCCTGTCCCCTGCAGGAAACGACCGGGTCGAGGGTTGCGAAGTACTTGATGTTTTACCTACTTCGCTGTTCCGACTAATGGATGCCGGCCGCGGTGCATGCGTCCTTCACCTGCGAGATACACAGCGCGGGGACCGTCACAGCGCCGTCCTTGACGACCGTCTCGGCCATGTTCTTCGTGGTAACCCACAACGGGGTCAGCAGGACCGACGCGACATCGGATTTCGCCGTGTCGTCCGTCGTCTTGCCGTTCACCAGGGTAGGAGGAACGTCCACGCCCGCCCGAAGGTAGAGCGCAGCAGCGGCAGCGGCCTGGGCCTCAAAGTAAATCGGCTTGTACACGGTTCCGCACTGGTAGCCCTTCAGGATGTTCTGCAGGCCGGACAGGGACGCGTCCTGCCCGGTGGTCGGGAACGACTTGGCGGGGATCTGCTTGCTCTGCAGGTACGCGATCACCGCGTTGGCGTTGTCATCGTTGGGCGTGACGACCGCGTTGATGTTCGGATGGGCGGTGTACTGCTGGGCGAAGGTTGTCTGTGCCACCGAGGGTGTCCAGGTGCCGGCGGGCTCGCCGGCGTTCACGTACTCGCCGCTGTCGAAGTGCGGCTTGAGCACGCCGTTGTAGCCTTCGGCGAACAGCTTCGCGTTGTTGTCGGTCGGGTCGCCATCCATGATCAGGATGTTCGGCTTGGTGACCTTCCAGTCGCCGATGCAACTGACTTCGCCGTCGCCAATCAGCTGACCGACCTTGACGTTGTCGAAGCTGACGTAGATGCGATCTTTCGCGCCGCCCTTGACGAGCCGGTCATAGTCGATCACCTTGACGCCGCGCGCGGTAGCTGCCGCCTCGATGGCCGCGCCCGAACCCGAGTCGAGAGCGTCGACCAGCAGCACGGATGCCCCGGCGGTGATGTCGGCCTCGGCCTGCGTCTGCATCGTACTCGCGCTGCCCTGCGCGTTGTCGATCTTGAACTTGGTGGAGTCCAGCCCTGCCGCCTCGAACGCCTTCTTCAGGTACGGGGCGTCGAACGTGACATACCGCGCGGAGGTCGTGGTGTCGGGCAGCAGGACGCCGACCATGCCCTTGCCCTGCGAGCCGAGCGACGTGAGTTGTTTCATCGCTGAGAAGTCGGCGGTGAACGCAGTCGCGGAGATCTGCGGTACGGCTCCTCCGGAGCCCGTAGCGGTCGGCGTGGAGGATGGGCTCGGGGAGCTGCAAGCGGCGATCGCCGTGACGGTGAGGGCTGCAACGAAAGTGGTTCTGACGCCTCGTGCTGAATACTTCAAGTGTTTCAACTTCATCTTCCTTCAATTGGTTGCGGCTGCAGGCGACTTATGGTTGCGAGTGCTGGCGACGTGGCCTGGCCGGGCCGGGATCTGTGCGTTGTTGCCGGGCGCAGGTCGATGCTCGAGATCGCGGCCATTCCCACCAACGGACGTCGACATGTCAGCACCTCGCTGACAGGCGACTCAAAGTCCAGAGGCTCGACATCCCGAGGTCCTTTCGGGAGACAACATGCCCGGTATTTCGGCATGTTCGTCGTTGTTGTTCTATGGCTTCGTTGTAGACCTGAAGTCTGTTCTTCGCAAGGCTTCGTCCCCGAGCGCAGCGACGCCGTGGTGGCCGTGGGGGATCGCGAGCGTCAGGCGTACCTCAGGCTCACCTGCAGCGCTTGAATTGGGCGTATCGGCCGGTTGCCATCCGCGCTTTGGCTGCTCCCCCTTTCGGGAACCCGGGGTCGTTGAATGGAACACGGGTGATCACCGCCGTCGGCTGTGGAGACGAGATTGCACCAGGACGCGACGCCTTCGCGTTCCCCCAAGGACCGAGGACCGGTTAGACCGGCGAAGTAGGCGTCGCCGTTGCCTTACGATTCCACGGCCAACCCGAAAATGGGTTCCGTGCCGTCCGGTGTCGTCATTGCGGGAACGGCCTCTTGATCGAACACTTGGCGCGTCACGGGACCGCCAATGCAACCAGCGGTCACCCCGTTGCTGATCAAATCGATTGCCATACCCGTGCCGTCGTTGCCTTTGCGGAGCGTATCGAGGCGGTGCTTGAGTCCTTGTGTGCAGCGCGGGAGGGGCTGAGACGATCCCGGGAGTCTCGGCTGATGGGATCTTTTGATCGTCCGCTTAGGGCATGTCCCTGACTGACGCCAGTTGAGTACCGAATACTCGCGGCAAATTGGGGTCTGTTGTGGCATTTCCTGACACTTTGCCGGGAGGCTCCATGGGGTCACGCTGACACTCGCCGCAGGGGGGAGCCCGCCGGCAGAACGTACGAAGGCCGACGGGAGAGATTCAGGCCGCTTTTTCCCGCTGCCTATCGAAGATGTAGCGGCCGTGGTAACTTCTGCTTGGATCAGGAGTTCCTCATGCGATTGTCTTCCAATCCGGCTCCTGATACCGCTTTCGAAAGCAGAGGCAACGATGGCAACTCTATTGATCTTCCATGAGGTCGACGACGTTGACCACTGGCTCAGCTCGCCGCGACGCAAGGAACTCTTCGGACCTATCGGCATGACTGTTCGAACCTTTGTCGACCCGGGGAAAACCAACCGCGTTGGCCTGATCGTCGAAGTCCCGGACTTGGACACGTTCCAGCGAATGATGGAGTCCGAGGCAGCGGCCGACGCCATGAAATTCGACGGCGTACGCCCGGACACGATCCTGATGCTGGTCGAACCCGAGCCCAGCACCTGACCCGGGGACGTAGTGGTGGCGGGTCTATTAAGGCGTGCAGCCGCTCCTACCTGCAATCTGCCGCCGCAGGGCGGTGCGTGTGGTTAGTCCCTCCGAACCTTCAGGTGGCTGGCGGGGCACGCCCAGAAACACCGCGGCTCCGGCCGGGCCACCGAGGCAGAGTCGCATGGAACCGCGACGAGTGCACATGGGATCACCCGGATTGTCCATGGCCTGGCACGAGCAAACGACTGCTGGCGCAGAAGTACGCGATGAAGCGATGGCCCTCGGGACCAAGTAGCGTGTCCGTCTACGGTCCCTCCGTCCGTCCCATTCTGCTTGTAGATAGACAACCCGGAACGGCCCCGCACGCATACGCGTGCGGGGCCGCGGATGATCAGCTCGCCGGCGCTATGGATGCCGGCCGGACCGACGGCGCCAATCTAACGCTTCGAGGCCGCGGATGATCCGCTCGCCTGCAAACCCGATGCCGATCAGCCTCGCTTGCTTAGAACTCTGTAGTGCCCCGCAGCCGGCGGGGGCGGCCATCCGGGTCCACGACGAAGCGGCTGATCGGAACCGCCCAGAGACGCTGGAGGGGCCGCACGGGCTCTGGGGTGTGGTGGCGCACCTGCCCGGTAGGCCGGGGCGAACGGTGCCCGGTTTCGTGCCATTGGTCGAGAGCGTCTGCGGTGGTGTTCCAAAGCTTGAGTCCGGCCGCCGGGTCGAGGAGCCGGGGGTCGTCCTGGTCCAGGCCGAGGTGTTCTGCCCAGAGTTGGAGCCGGAGCCCGTGGGGCAACGGCCGGGAAGCGTCGTGGCCGGTGTCTGTCCCGGTAGTTTCCCCGTTGTCAACAGTGGTGTCGATCACGGCGCAGGTGAGCTCGCTGTCTGTGGTCCAGGATCGGCGGTTGAAGTTGTCTGAGCCGCAGGTCATCCAGGTGTCATCGATGATGCAGATTTTGGCGTGGACGTAAATCGGGCTTCCGGCGCTGTTCTCCAGGTCGAACACGCCGACCCTGTCCGGCGCGACCTGGCGCAGCATCCTGATGGCACGCAGTTGCCCGATCCGGATAGCCGGCCCTGCGATTGGACCGTCGGAGTCGGGATAACGGGGCACGACAACGATCACGTTCAAGTCGGGATTCCGTTCGAGGGCCTCCGCGATCCCGGCTGCGACCTCTCTGGACCACAGGTACTGGTCCTCGATGTAGATCAGCGAGCGGGCGTGGGCGAAGGCTTTCGCGTAGCCGCGGGCAATACTGCGTTCCCCTTCGGGCGCGAACGGGAACGGAGGGCGTTTCACCCCGTACGTGCGCAGCAGCTGCACGGCGTGAGGGCCCGCCGGTGGCGGTGGCGGCGCTGTGGCCGGGAGCGGTTCGGGGTGCCGTGGCATTCGGGCCAGGCGTTGCAGCAGCATCCGGTAGGGGGTGCGCCGGTCCAGGGGATGGGGGTCGTTCCACCGTTCAGCAAACACTGCCAGGACATCTGCCACGACGGGGCCGCGCAGTTCGAGGGCGGCATCGTGCCACGGGGGCCGCTTCCCGTACCGGGAATCCATGCTCACCGCTTGCGGGTCTCCCGCATGGTCGGCGTCGTCTCGACGGCTGTGGGAAAGGTCGAGGCCGCCAACGAACGCGACGTCCCGCGACGGATCATCACGATGGCGGATCACCAACAGTTTTTGGTGATGGGAGCCGAACAGGCGCACGCGCTGATCCAGCAGCACCTCTCCGCCGGCGTCGTTGACCTGACGACTTAGGAGCTCGTTGGATCGGCCGCTGATCGGGGCCGATACGCGCTCTCCGTGGGATCTCCAGACAAGGCCCCGCACTTCCACTCCCGCGCGGGCCAAGCCCGCGAGCACGTCGCCGATCGACGGCCCGTCCGTCAGCAGCCGCTCGTCGGCGTCGCCACGCCAGTCGGTGAACCACACGCGGTCTCCGGCCTGCAGAGCCGTCAGCTCCTCATGCAGCCGGGCGAAGTAGGTCGCTCCATGAATCAGGGGCCGCACCAGATTGCCCTCCGACCACGACGGCGATCCGGCACCGCCCGCGTGTACGTCCGTGGCCAGATTCCCCCGCTCAGCGCGACTGAGAAACCACGTACCAGCATCCATGTCCACTCAGTCCTTCTTTCGGGGCCCGAGGCCACGCCGCCAGTGTCCGGTCTCCAACGTAGCCTATGACTGTGCCGCCTGCCGTTGCACGCCGCGACGAAGAGGCGGGTGCCCTCGCAGTCAAAGGACTACTAAGGCACCCGCGTGGTCTGTCGGCGCGGTCAGCCGCCGTAGGTTGTGACTGTTTCCGGCCCCTGGTGCGTCGGTGTGACGGCGCCGCCGGTGTCGTTGACGACGTGGTCGATAGTCCCGGCGCCGTTCAGCGAGACGGTGCTCAGGTCGTGCAGCTTCACGCCAGCGGTCTGCGGCACTTCGAAGGCGTGGCTTGCGTGCAGGCTCGGGTCGACGTTTGTGAAGATGTAGCTGCCGCCGCCCCATAGTTCGTGGGTTTTGACAGTGTCGGCCACCTTGTAGGCGGCGTAGCCGAGGGTACCGTCGTGCTGCCATGCGGCCTGGTCCGGAGCGTCGTAGGGCAGCTCGTTCTCGAAGAACACCGTCTTGCCCCGCTCTCCGTTCCAGATCACGTTGTACTTCTGGAAGTGCTCAACGAAGAGGCCCGTGGCGGTGACGTCGTCCCCGTTCACGACGAGGCCGGCGTCGGAGGTGTTCTGCGTCCAGCCGACACCGCCGACGCCGTGGTCGGCGCGCCAGACCCACATGTCGTCGAGCAGCACGTGGTCGCTGTCGACCTGAACGCCGACGGTCGCCTTCCCGGCGTGCGGGCCGCCGACACGCAGGAATACGTCCTGCATAGAAATCGGGTCCGCGGCGCTCGAGCCGCCCTGGCCGCGCTGATGCTTCGTGCCAACCTGGACCAGCACCGGCGAGTTGACCCGGCCCGCATCGACCGTGACACCGGCAACGTCAACCCCGGGAACGTCGTCGATGACGAGCGGTGTGGAACCGTTCTCTGCCGTCAAGGTGGCGAGGCCGAGTCCGAGCACGACCGTGCCTGCCCGCTTGACGCGGATCGACTGATCGACGGAGTAGACACCGGGCGTCAGTAACAGGTTCCTGCCGCCGGCGAGAGCTGCGTTGATCCGGCTGATGGAATCGCCTGGCTTCGCGACGAAGAAGTCCGAAAGCGGGATGGAGCGGCCGGGGGAGCCGTCCGTGGCCCAGCCGGCGCCGGATGAGTTCGTCTTCGCGGAAGGTTCGACGACCGACAGGCCGTTGTTTCCCTGCACCAGGTACGGCTTCTCACGCGCCGCAGGCGTGGCAGCGAGCGTGGTGTACGGCGGGTTCGGGAACGACTGCGACGGGGCCCCTTGCACCCCGGAGAAGACCTGGTTCCACACGGCGTTCGACCAACGAGAAATGCTGCTGTCTCGGGTGTAGAACTGCTGCTGGCTCCCGTTGACGATCCCCGAGTCGACCTTCGAATCCGCAAGGAAACCCCCGCTCGCGTAGGACGGGCCCGTGCAGTAATCCATGAAGGAGAGCTGCTGCCCGGTTACGTGGACCCGGCGCATCGGAGCGGCTTGGGAGACCGCCCAGAACTCGGCCGAGCCGTGGCACCCGCTACCGCCTACCGCATTAATGTGCAGGTTCGAGACGGAGCGCCAGAAGTTGTCGAGGGCGATGCAGTTGCTCGTACCGTTGCTGCACCGGTTGTACACGTCGACGTGGCCATTGATCGTGACGTCGTCGGGGGATGCGCCGAGGCCGGCGACCTCCGTGTAGTAGCCGACCTGGAACACGAGCGGGTTCGCGGCCGAGCCGTAGGTTCCCGGCTCGAAGAGCAGGGCGTAGCGGCCCGTACCCATCTCGCTGTCCACCTGCTGCTTGGCGATGTCGTCGACCCGGGCCTGAATCTGGGCTTGCGGCATATCGGGCGTGAAGACGACTACATTTGGGCCGAGGTCGGGAGTCGAGGCCGCCGGCGCGGCGACAGCAGCCGGTGCTGATGCGAAGACGCCGAGCGCAGCCGCGAGCACCGCGGCGGCTAAGGCAGTTCCGCGACGCCGTGACGTGGTCGCGACTGGTAGTGATCGTGATGACAGGGACACCGTTGGACCTGCTTCCGTGGGAGACCGGCAGGGTGCCGTTGACGCAGGGGAGCCGTTGGGCTCCCGGGATGGGCACCGCTGACCTTCGGGAGGGGTGGAACCGCATAAATGTAACAGCTTGTCCGGGGGTGGGCGACAGCCGACGTCCTCGTCCTTGCGTCGGAATCTCTCGTGATTTGGCGCAACGTGCACAGTGCTCGCCCCAATAGCGCCCGCTGCACCTGCGGAGAAGAGATAACCCCGTCGGGACCGTCGTACGGTTTCCCGCCAGATGACGTGCGGCCGGTGGCGGGCCAGATCGCCTCGTTGCCCTCACGGACCTGCTGGTTGTTCAGCTAGGCTCGCTTTGTGGTGAGTTCGCAGAACGGCAACGAACGCTATGTCGTCCGCCCGTGGTGGAGGGCAAGGTCGCTGCCTTGGGCAACCTTGGTCGTTGTCTCCATCGTCCTGACAGTCCTTGCCCTGGAACGGACGGCATTCTTCGTCTACGTCCCGGAACCGGAGTTCATCGTGCGGCTGCGCGTGGGCAGGCTGCTGATGCTCGCGGGGTCTGTAATGTCGCTTGCGGCAGCCATATGGTCGCAGATCCGGGGTAACCGGCTGTGGGTGACGATCTGCGTGGCTGCGCCGGCGATGCTCGTGGGAATGGCGACGATGATCGTGACGCCCCCGTCCCTGACTCCACAGATCGCCGGTCTGTTCGCCATTCCGGCAGCCCTGGCAGGACTCATCAGAGGGTTGCATCCAGAAACCAGGGATTGATCCAGCCGGGTATCTATGGGCACCAGCTGCCTTCCATCAATGAATCGCCGTCTGGCTGCCCGCCGGGACCCGGGAGAGGAAGTCCTCCACAACCTCCGCAAACTCGTCCGGCCGTTCGATCTGCGGCATGTGTCCTGTCTTCGCAAAGACGTGCGACTCAGCATGTGGCAACGCCAACAACGCTGCCTCGAGGTGGCTGAACGGAAGGACATGGTCGTGGTCGCCCCAGACCACGAGTGTTGGAATGTCCAGCTTCGCCAGGGCCTCAACGAGGTCAGTCCGCCATTCGGCCCTGATGCCGGAGAGCGTTCCCAGATCGTTGGCGATGTCCTTGACCGTTTGACGGTGCGCCGCCCGCTGCGACAGAGCGAACGAATGACATACGCGCGCCTCGGTCACCAGGGCCTTGTCGTAGAAGATCGACTGGACGGTGCGGCGTGATGCCGCCGGGTCCGGACGCATGAGTATTGCCGCGAGGGGCCTGACCGCGAGCAGGCGCAGAACCAGCGCAACTTCCTTGCCGAATCCGGCGCTGTTGGCAAGAACCAGGGCCGAGACGCGGTCAGGATGGCCGGCGGCGAACTTCATGGCGACGGCGCCCCCGAGCGAGTTGCCCATCACGGGAAGCGGTTCGTACACCCCAAGCGCGTCGAGGAAAGCGGACAGGACGTCCGCGAGCTTCGCCAAAGTCGCCGGCCCGGAGAGCCGTTCGGAGTACGCGAAGCCGGGAAGGTCAACGCTGTAAACCGTGTGGCATGCCGAGAGCCGCTCGTGTTGTTCGTTCCAGTCATCAAGGCTCTGGCCGATGCCGTGCAGGAGAAGCACCGGGTCCCCGCTGCCGGTCTTCCTGTAGCGCAACCGCGTGCCGTCGACGTCGATGTGTCCCGTTCCCGGGAGGTCGAGCGGATCCAGCGCTGCCGGCGCCGCCCCTCCGGGCGTCCGTACTTGCTGGCCGCGCCGGCCGAACCGCGCGTGGTCGGTGAGACGGCCGGCCCTGAGGAGGGCGAAATCGCGGAAATAGTTCTGGTGCAGCCGCCACGGCGAACCCGCACCCTGCCTGGGCAGACGGTCGGCGCCGCGCAGGATGTAGCCGGCCTTCAGGTCGATCAGGGAGGTCAGTTCAGCGTTCGCGACGTCGGCGGGTGCGTTGGGTGCCACCCACTGCAGGTTTCGACGGTCGAGGTGCTTCAGCATCCTGCAGACGTAGCCCGCGACCAGATCCGCTTTGAGGGTCCACGATGCGTTGGTGTAGCCGATAGTGAGCGCGAAGTTGGGAACGCCGTCGAGCATCATGCCCTTGTAGGTCAAGGTCTTGCCCACGTCCACCGGCTCGCCGTCGACGGTGAGGGTCATGCCGCCAATGACCAGCACGTTCAGTCCTGTCGCTGTGACAATGACGTCGGCGGGGAGCGAGCCGCCCGAGACCAGGTCAATCCCGTCCGGGGTGATCCGCGAGATCTTGTCGGTCACGATGTCGGCAGTGCCTGCACTGATGGCGCGGTAGAGGTCGCCGTTCGGGATCGCGCAGACCCGCTGGTCCCACGGCTGATACGACGGGGCCAGGTGCGTGTCGACCGCGAAGCCCTGCGGCAGTTTGGCGACGGCCGACTTGCGGAGGATGGCCTTCATCGTCTCCGGCCGCCGTCGGCTGAGCTGGTAGGTGAACATCGAAAAGAGGATGTTCTTTGCCCGTACGACGTCGTACGCCAGTTGCGCGGGCAGCTTGCCCCGGAGGCGGTCGGCCAGGTGGTCCCGGGACGGCACGGGAGCGATATAGGTGGGGGAGCGCTGCAGCATCGTCACCTTGGCAGCCGACTGTGCCATCGACGGCACGAGTGTCACGGCGGTGGCCCCGCTGCCGATGATCACCACCTGCTTGCCTTCGTAATCGAGGTCAGCCGGCCAGTGCTGCGGGTGGACGATCGATCCGGCGAAGGCGTCGGCACCCTCGATGGCCGGGGTAAAACCCTCGTCATAGCGGTAATATCCCGAGCAAACGGACAGGAATGAGCAGGTAAGGGTGACCGTCTCGTCGGGCCCGGATGACGCATCGCCCTGTCGGTACTCGCCGCCCGACGTCGGGACAGCCGTGACCGTCCACAGTGCGGTTTCGCTGGACCACTCCGCCGACACGACACGGTGATTTAGCCGGATCTGCGATGCCAGGCCCTCGTCCGCCACCGTCGCCTCGATGTACTCGCGAATTGAATCGCCGTCGGCGATCGCCTTGGCGCCGGGCCAGGGCCGGAAGGAATAGCCGAGCGTGTACATGTCGCTGTCGGAGCGTATGCCCGGGTACCGGAAGAGATCCCAGGTGCCTCCCACCGCACCCCGGGATTCCAGGATCGCAAATGTCTTCCCTGGGACTTCGCGTTTCAGCCGGCTGGCAAAACCTATGCCGCTCAGTCCGGCTCCGACAATTAACACATCTACGTGCTCGCTCATCAGGCCAAGCTATCGACTTAGAGTCGACAGAGTCAACACCGTGTTGAGAGCTCACGCTAGGATGGGCGCATGGCTCAACGAGGACGACGGACTGCAAGGGTCTCGGGGGATGAGCGCCAGGACGCGATTCTTGTCACCGCCGAGGCGCTCCTTGGCGGGCGCGCCTTCGACGACATTTCGATCGAGGAGCTGGCCCGCGGCGCCGGCATTTCGCGCCCCACCTTCTACTTCTACTTCGCGTCCAAAGACGAGGTGCTGCTGGCCCTGTTGGACCGTGTCATCACCGAGGTGGAACATCGGGTCGGCGGGTTGCCGCGGGATTTCGAAAGCGACCCCGCCGGAGCCTGGACACGCTCCATCGGCATGTTCGTCGAGGTGTTCGTGGCCCACCGCGGCGTCGGCACCGCGGCGATCGCAGCCCGCGCCCGCAACGATGAGGTGCGTGCCCTCTGGTCCAAGTCGATGCAGTCCTGGGTCGACTTCTCGAGCGACGTGATCCAGTCGGAGCAGGCCCGCGGGGCGGCGCCGGAGGGCATCGACGCCCATGACCTGGCAGTGAGCCTCAATCTCATGAACGAGCGGGTGATCACCGCCGTCCTCAACCAGGAGAGTCCCGCCATCGCGGAGTCCCGCGCCCTGGACGTCTTATCAACCATCTGGATCCGCAGTATCTACGGGTCCGTCAACCCCGGACGCCCGTAGCGCCCGCCTCGAAAGGAAGGGCGCACATGCCCCACGTCAAGACCCTGACCGTGCTCGGCACCGGAGTGCTCGGCTCCCAAATCGCCTACCAGGCCGCCTTCCATGGATTCGCCGTCACCGCCTACGACGTCGACGCCGAGGCCCTTGAGAAGGCCCGGGCACGCTTCGCCCGGCTCGCCGGCATCTACCGGGCAGCGAACGTTGCCGGCGGCGGGGAGGGCAAGGCCGAGGCAGCGCTGGAGAACCTCCGCCTCACCGCCGACCTCGGTGACGCTGTGGCCGACGCAGACCTCGTGATCGAGGCCGTTCCCGAACTGCTTGAGCTCAAGCGGGAGGCCTACCGCAAGCTCGCGGATCTCGCCCCCGCCAGGACCATCTTCGCCACGAACTCGTCAACCCTGCTGCCCAGCGATCTCAAGGAATCGACCGGCCGCCCCGACCGCTTCCTCGCCATCCACTACGCCAACAACATCTGGGCGCAGAACATCGCCGAGGTGATGGGCACGGTCGAAACCGATCCGGCGGTGTTCGACGCCGTCGTCGAGTTCGCCCGAAACAGCGGGCTGGAGCCGATCGAGATTAAAAAAGAGAAAGCCGGCTACGTCCTGAACTCGCTGTTGGTCCCGCTCCTGAATGCGGCCGCCGGACTGTTGATGCAAGGCGTCGCCAGCCCGGAAACGATCGACAAGACGTGGCGTATTGCCACCGGAGCGCCGAGCGGGCCGTTCCAGATCTACGACGTCGTCGGGCTGACAACCGCTTACAACATTGCCGCGTCCTCGCCAAACGCCGGGTCACAGGCATTCGCCGAGTATCTGAAGGACAACTACATCGACCAGGGCAAGCTCGGAGTCTCCACGGGCGAGGGCTTCTACACTTACTGAGACGTGGCCGCTTGGGATCTCAGCACAGCGACGCGCTCGGTGTCAGCCTGTCGCGGCCTGCGATGTCCACAGGGCGAGGGCCCGAGCAGCTGCCGAGATGCCGGAACCATCCATTCAACGGCCGAGAAGTTGCGCTAAACAGGGCCATAGGTCATCGGGTTCGGGACACACTTTGTGCGGCGCCACGGCCTAGGAACGGCAAGAGGCATGCCGCCAGTACTGTTGCATGGCCGCGCCGCCGCAGCCTGCAATTGATGGATCAGGCGCTTCGGAGCAGGAACCGCTCCGGCAACGGGTCGTTGAGGGGTGCTGGCCAGCCCGGGTCGTCCGTGTCGGTGACTCGGAATTGGTGTCCGGCCGTGAAGTGGTGCCAGTCCGGGAAGGGGTCCCGGGGCAGATCCGGTTCTGTGGGCAGGCCTTCGTCGGGGCCGGATTCCTGACCGGGATCCGGCCCGGGATCCTGGCCGGGGTGCCCGGTGGGCGGCGGGTCCGGATGGTGTCCCGGATCCGCGGGCTGGCCTTCGTCGGGGCCGGTGTCCGCGGCCGGGGTGTGGTCCGGCCAGTGGGGTGGTTCCCAGTCCTGGTGTTCGCTCGCGTAGTACCGGCCCGTCGGTGAAATCCACCCCGGCGGGCTGTCCTTGCCCGCCCCGGTGGGTGTCCACGCGGAGCCGTGTTTGAGGCGGTGGTGTTTGCGGCACGGCTGGCCCAGGTTGGAAATACCCGTGGTGCCTCCGTCGGCCCAGGCCAGGAGGTGGTCTGCTTCGTTATCCAGGGAATGGTTGCTGCAGCCCGGGAACGGGCACCTGCCGTCGCGCAGCCGCAGCCAGTGCCGCTGGGCCTTCGTAAGCCGGTAGCT
>NZ_JBFTKM010000028.1:0-28913 GCF_056395945.1 Arthrobacter sp. 05T442
TCAGCCCCATCACCGGAAGTGGAACCGGCGCCAACCCCAAGCGAACCAAACGGGCCACACCAGACTGCCCGGAAACAGAAAACAACCGCCCGCCAGCCGCGGCCACAAATCAGCGGCCAACAACGAGCATCATGAAAAATCGAGGCTAGCCTTGAGTCGCATAACCCTTCGGCGAATCGAGGCAGCGATGCAGACCAATCCCCGGCTCAACATCCGGCAGGTCACGTGGGCCAACCCGGTGGGGGCGGCCCTGCGGGCAGCCCAGCAGGCTGAACTTGATGCCCGTTTCGGCACCAGCGGACACGAGCCAGGACCGCCGCCGTCGGAAGCCGACACTGCCGTTTTCCTCGTCGCCCACGACAAGGCGTCGGGCCAGCCCGTAGGCTGCGGGGGGCTCCGGATCCTGGCGGGGCACACCGCCGAGATCAAGCGGCTTTACGTGCTGCCGTACACGCGTGGTTCCGGCATCGCGAGCTCAATCCTCGCGGCACTGGAGGCCCATGCCCATGCCCTCGGCATCACCACCATCACCGCGGAAGCGGGCTCGGTCCAGACGGACGGTAGGCAATTCTACGAGAACTCCGGCTTCGGGCCCGTGCCGAATTTCGGGCCGTACGTCGGCGTCGAGCACTCCTACTGCTACGCCAAGACGATCGATTCCCACAGCGCCGCGCACACCGCCATGGCCTGAGGACGTGCGCCGAGGGCCGATACATGTACGCAAGCCGGTCCCGGTCACCCTTGGACCCGTCGCCTCGGGAGGCGTCACACTGGGGGCGGCGCACCGCCGTCGGCTAACCTCGCACTATGGAACAGGCCGACATCACTTTCCGCACCCGCAAATGGGTGCGGCCCGAAGATCTCAACGCCAACGGCACGCTGTTTGGTGGAAGCCTGTTGAAATGGATCGACGAGGAAGCGGCAATTTACGCCATCCTGCAGCTGGGCAACGGCCGGGCCGTCACCAAATACATTTCCGAAATCAACTTTGTCAGTTCCGCTGTCCAGGGGGATCTGGTCGAAATGGGCCTCACCGCGACCCGCTTCGGCCGGACGTCACTGACCATGCGCGCCGAGGTCCGGAACATGATCACCCGACAGAGCATCCTCACAATTGAGGAAATCGTCTTCGTGAACCTGAGCCATGCCGGGAAACCCGAACCGCACGGCTATACCGAGATCACGTATGACCGGGACCGGATTCCGACCCACCACCTGACGGGGACCCTGGATCAGGACTAGACCCAGAAATCGTCGAACTTTCCGGTGTCCTCGAAGTACTCCCGCCCTTCCGTGATCTTTCCGTCGCGGACCACAAACGTGATGACCGTGGCCACGTCCAGGGTCTTGCCGTTGTTTGTTCCTTGGGTCTGCTGGATCGCAACCGTGCAGTTCTCCCCGCCGACAATGTCCTTGAGGTTGGCCTGGAAGTCACCCTTGGTGCGCGCCCCTAATTCGCCGAAGTACGCCAGAACGGCGTCGCGGCCTTGTTTTTTCCCCGATAGCACGCCACTTCCGCCGACGTGCCAGACCGCGTCCTCCGCGAACATCTCGCTGAGGCTCGCCATATCTCCGGCGTTGAAGGCCTCGTACCCCCGCCGGACCAGTTCAACATTCTCTGCGGTTCCCATGATCGGACACCTCTCCATCGTCCTTGTCGGGGTCATGCTGGGACGGCTTAAGGGTAGTCCTGGCCCGGGGGCCTGTCGATAAGAAGATAGTGACGTGAGCAAGCCGCTGACCCCGGAGTCGGGCCCGCGACGGGCGGCCTGGGAGGTGCCCTCAGGCGCCCTTAGTGGGCCCCGGGCCAGCCGGTGTAGGCCTCCGCGAGGTACGCCCGGCCGTGGCGGGATGACACCACCGCATTGAGCTCGCCTAGCTGGCGGGCGCGGGCGAAGTCGTCGGCGCCGGCCGGGGTGTGAAGCATGGAGGTCATCCAGTAGGAGAACTGCTGGGCCTTCCAGACCCGGTCCAGGGCCCGGTTGCTGTAGGCGTCCAGCAGCACGGTCGAGCCGGTTGCGTAGAAGCTGTCGAGCCCCTCGATGAGCACCCTGACATCGTTCAGTGCCAGGTTCAGGCCCTTGGCCCCGGTGGGCGGGACAGTGTGGGCGGCGTCGCCGGCCAGGAAAAGGTTCCCGTGGCGCATCGGCGCGTGGACGAAGCTGCGGAACTTCAGGACGGTCTTATCGATGACCGGTCCCTCCTTGAGCTCGAACCCGTTGCCGTTGACGCGGCTGCGGAAGGCCTCCCAGATGCGTTCCTCGCTCCAGTCGTGGACGTCCTCGTTGGGATCGCACTGGAAGTACATCCGCTGGACCTTTTCGGTGCGCTGGCTGATGAGGGCAAAGCCGTTCTCGGAGTTGGCGTAGATCAGCTCCTCCGAACTGCGCGGCGCCTCCGCCAGGATGCCGAACCAGGCGAAAGGGTACTCGTGGAAGTACCACTTCCGGTCCGCTTCGGGAATCTGGAAGCGGCAGTGGCTGCGCGAGCCATCCGCGCCTGTGATGAACTCGGCCTGAAGTTCGTACTCCACTCCGGCGGAGTCGGTGAACCAGACTTTCGGCTTGCCTGCGATGTCGTGGATGGTGGTGTCGGTAACGCTGTACCTGACGTCGCCGCCGTCGGCCCGGCGCCGTGCGGCGAGGTCGGTGAACACGTCGGTCTGGGGGTAGAGCCACACTGATTCCCCGACGAGGTCCTGGAAGTCGATCCGGTGGCTTTCCCCGTTGAAGCGAAGCTCGATCCCGTCGTGGCGGTCGCCCTTCCGCAGCACCCGGTCGGACACTCCACTGTCCACGAGCATCTTCACCGAGCCGTGCTCGAGGATGCCGGCGCGGACGGTTTCCGAGATCTCCTGGTGGCTGCGGATTTCGATGACAGTGGATTCGATCCCGGCCTTGGCCAGCAG
The DNA here is from genome assembly GCF_056395945.1 of Arthrobacter sp. 05T442. Classification (NCBI taxonomy): domain Bacteria; kingdom Bacillati; phylum Actinomycetota; class Actinomycetes; order Micrococcales; family Micrococcaceae; genus Arthrobacter; species Arthrobacter sp. 05T442. Next base: position 2,909 of record NZ_JBFTKM010000028.1, read on the forward strand.
GTGGGACAACATGAGCCCCGCCGGTCCGGCACCCAGGATCGCGACCTGGGTGGTGATGACTTTACGGTTTGCCATGTGTTCCTCGCTTCGTTGCGGGCCCCGGCGGCGTGCCCTGGGCCGGATGGATCCCTTGGCTACCAGTCTGCTCCGGGATGCGTGATCCGCGTTACAATGCTTCCATTGAACGGAAGTGTGCACTGCCTGGGGACTCCCCCAGCCGCCGCCCGATGCCGCGGGCGGCGGTCTGCAGGGCGGGAACGAGCGCCTGCAGGCGCACCTCATGCAGGGGAACCACGACGCCGAGGGCGGCCACTGCGTGTTTCTTGCGGTCCAGCACCGGGACTGCAATGCCCCACGTGTCAGGGTCCACCACCCCGGCCAGCTGCGCATAGCCCTGGCGCGCGGCTTCTGCCAGCAGAACCCGTAGGTCCCCGGCCGTGGGCCGGACGGCGGTGCCGGTGATACTCCTGAGGTAGTCAGCCTGGGCGCCCCCGGGCTGGTTAGCCATGAGCACCAGCCCGGCAGAGGACAGGTGCACGGGCATCCGGCCCGCCACTTGGGCGCGGTTGGCGACCGACCCGCGCCGGGACAGCCGCTCAACGAACAACGCCTCCCAGCCGTCCAGCACGGCGAGGTTCACGTTCTGGTTGAGCACCTGCTGGATGTCCTCCATGAACGGCAGGGCCGCCTGGCGGAGCTCCAGTGTGGGGGAATTCCGGTTGACAATTTCCCACAGGCGCAGGCCCAGCCGCACCGAGCCGCCGGGACCGAGATCCAGCAGGCCATGCCCGGCCAGCTGCCGGACCAGCCGATGGGCCGTGGTGAGGGGCAGGCCAGACCGGGCGGCCAGTTCGGAAAGCTGCAGGACGGTGACGCCCTCCGGAAACGCGGCGATCACGCGCACCACGCGGTCCACCACGGAATCACCGGAACCCGAGTTCGCCACGCTTCCCCTCATCCATCCGCGCTTCCATTCAATGGTTTTTAGTGTCCCATACAACACCGCGGAGCGACACAACTCCCAGCCTCGGGAAGCTCCGACCGGAAGGCGAAGCTCCGGCCGGAAGCCGAAGGTGCGGCCGGGCGGCAGGCTCAGGCAGCGGCGCGCCGCAGCGCCCGGCGTTGCTGGAGGCGGCGCCAGGCGCTGGGGGCCAGCACGACGGCGATGCCGACGGCGGCGCCGATGACGGTCTCCAGAATCCGGTCCCGGAGCAGGACTCCCGGCGATACGGGCGCCACCAGCAGGGTGGAGATCAGGGCCAGCGGCGTGACAAACACCTGGGCCAGGGCATACTGGCGGGCAATGAACATTTCCGCACCGAACTGGCAGGCGGCGATCACCAGCACTGTCTGCCACGGCGCGGGCTGGAACAACAGGATGCCTGCCAGCAGCACCAGTCCCACGGCCGTGCCGATGAGTCGCTGCACGCCCCGGCTGATGCGGTGGCGTGTGGTGTGTCCCACGAGCGGGACGACGGCAGCAACCATGGCCCAGTAGTTGTGGCCGAAGCCGAGCCATTCGCCGGCCATGGTCGCCAGCGTTCCGGCCAGCCCGGCCGCCACCAGGTATCCGCCGGCTTCGAGCCGGGCCGCCCGTTTCTCGGCCGGAGCCAGCCTCGCGCGTGCCGGCCGCCCCCATGGCGTCCGGCGGCTCCGGGCCACGCGTGAGGACATCCCGACCAGCAGGCAGAAAGCGACTGTCAGCACCGCGACGAGCATGCCCTGCCACAGCGGCGGCTGGCCGCGGATCGACGCGATGGCCGCGAAGGCGAAGATATGGAAGAGGGATCCTGCCGGGCGCAGGCGCCACCATGCGACGACCAGGGAGCAGCCTCCCGCGACGGCCGTGGTGGCCACGACCTGGACCCACGTGGTGCTGGCCGGGGAGAGCGCAAACGCCTGGCCGGTGCGCGCCGTCAGGGCAGCCAGAAGCATCACCAGCAGCATCAGCCCGCCGGCCCGCAACTGGATCACGAACCGTTTACCGTGCGGCTCATTCCGGCCGTAGATCCCGGTGAACGCGCCGAACGACGCGAAGATGGCCAGATCCAGGCGGTGCAGGAGCACGAGGGTGATCAGCGGAACGAAGACGCCTATGGCGCAACGGAGTGCGACCCGATGGTCCTTGTTGGCTGGTGCCATGGTGAACATCTCGGCGAGCATCTTCACGGAGCGGGGCGCCTTTCGTTGCGGTCGGAGTATTACGACGGCGGCACTGGCATCCGCCCCTGATTTTACGCCGGAACGGGGCCGTCTCGGCATCGTGCACCGTTGATCGGAACCCGCCGGACGCGCACGGGGTGGTAGCGTCTAGCGGTTGCCTGAAGCAGCAAAGTCTGCAGCGGCTAACAGTGAAGACATTAAAGAACGGCACACCGGAGGTCCCCCATGCTCAAAGGATTCAAAGATTTCATCCTGCGCGGCAACGTGATCGAACTGTCCATCGCCGTCGTCGTAGGCACGGCCTTCACGGCCTTGGTAAGCGCGTTCACGGCTAACATCGTCAACCCGATCATTGCAGCCGCGGGCGGCGTCGCGACGGACGGGCTGGGCTTCCACATCTGGCCCGGCAACCCGAAGACCTTCGTCAACATCGGCGCAGTGGTCACGGCCTTTGTGACCTTCCTGATCACAGCGGCGGTGGTGTACTTCATCTTCGTGGCGCCAATGAACCGGATCAACAGGCTGGTCAAGAACCGCCTGGGCACGGCCGAGCCCGAAGAGAAGCCGATACCGGCCGACACGGCCCTGCTTGCCGAAATCCGGGACCTGCTGGCCCGGCTGGCCGGCCCGGACAATGACGGTGGCGCGGTTGCCCGGACGTCCGGCGAACTCTCCGGAGAGCGGCGCCGTTAGGCGCACGTCGGGACCCCGGCGGCCGGTCCACAACTGTCACCAGGCGGCAACCCGCCTGAAACAGCCGGCCGCCATCATGGGAGCATGAAACCCAAAGCCAATGGCAATGCACAGGGTCCGGCCGCCTCCGAGTTGAGCTGCGAAGTATGCGGGCAGATGCCCGAACCCACCAAGGCGCGGCTGACCCTGGCCAATGTCGCTGTGATGCTCCCGATCGAACTGCTGGTGCATGCCGCCGTGGTGGAAACGCACCTGCCGTATGTGGCCAAGGTTCTGGTCCTCACCATGACTGCGACGATCCTCGTGATCTGGGTTGCGGAACCCTCAGCGGCGCGGATGCTGCGGCGCTGGCTCCATGCCCCGGCCCTGCGCCACCGCAGGAAGCTCGTGGCGGCACCTGCCCTCTGGCGGGCCCGCACCGTTTTGCAGGACAAGCCGGGATCACTGCAGAAGGTCACGCAGGCCCTGGCAGCGCTGGAGACGAACATCCTGAGCATCCACGTCCACCCGGTCGCCGGCGGGGTCCTCGACGAGTTTGTGCTCTCCGCGCCGGGGGAGCTGACGGAAGGCGAACTGCTCCGGGCCCTGAAGGCCGGTGGCGGGGCCGAGCCGCACGCCTGGCCCACCACGGCCTTGGCCATGGCCGACGGACAGACCGGGGCGCTGAGCCTCGCCGCCCGGATAGCCGGCAACCCGGGCGAACTGCCGCTGGCGGTCGCGGAACTGCTCCGGGCGCGGATCTGGACGGCACCGGCCTCCGGCGCCCCCGAAGCGAAGACTCCCCCGGCCAGGGACGGCACCTTTCTGCGGCTCCCGACCGCCTGGCACGGCCCCCTCACGTTTGTCAGGCCCGGCGAACCGTTTACGCCGGCCGAGTCAGCACGCGCGCACCGGCTTGCGGAACTCGCCGAGATACTGGCCCACCGCCCGGCCGTCTCGACGGACCCCTGATGGCAGGACGGAGGCGTCAGGCCGCCGTCATCCGGACGGCGAGGGCCCCGTGGTCCACGGAGACTTTGAGGTGCTTCGCCTTGCCGAGGTGGTCGCCGTCGAGCTGGAATTCCTGTTCGTGGTCCAGTTCGATTTCCGCGGATTTGCCCGTGAAGTACTCCACGGACTGGTTCTTCCTGCCCTTGCGGCCAAACACCCCGGCCAGGACGTTCAGCCAGCCGAGCCGTCCGATCGGAGCCAGGATCACGACGTCGAGGATGCCGTCATCGACCTTGGCGTCGGGGAAGATTTCCACACCGCCCATGATCTTGCCGCAGTTTCCGACCATCACGCTGCGGAGCCGGCGGCGCACGGGGTGCTTCCCGTCGACGCTGATCTTCGCCTTGACCGGTTTGCCGGGCAGGTGCCGGATGCCCGCCTCCACATACGCAAGCCAGCCCACACGGTCCTTGAGCCCGTCAACGGTATTTGCCATGATCGCGGCGTCATAGCCGAGCCCGGCCATGACCAGGAATAGCTGCTGCTCCTCGGCGTGGTCAAGGCTCGCCCGGACGACGTCCACCTTGACGTCGCTGCCGTTCAGGATGTCGTAGCTGGCGGCCACCGGGTCGGTGATGTCGACGCCGATGTTGCGAGCCAGGAGGTTCCCGGTGCCCAGCGGAACCAGGCCCATGGGCGTTCCGGTGCCGGCGAGGACCTCGGCCACGCAGCGGACAGTACCGTCGCCGCCGGCGGCGATGACGACGTCGACTCCGGCCTCAAGGGCCTGGCGCGCCTGGCCCAGTCCGGTGTCCTCTGCCGTGGTTTCGAGCCAGAGCGGTTCGGCCCAGCCTTCTGTCTCGCAGAGCCGGTGGAAGGCGGCCTTGAAGTCCTCGCCCGAGGATTTCATGGGGTTAATGACGACGGCGGCGCGCTTGGCCTGTGTGCTCTCAGGCGCGGGGTTGTTCTCTGTCATGGCGTCCTTCGGAGGCAAGGGGGCGGGAGGTGTCCCGAAGTGAAATCTTATCCGCAGTCCTGCGTAACTTCCGCAGCGCCGGGCCGGATCGTGGACGTTCCATCCGCGGGGTCACTAGACTGGGCATGCTTATGTACTGGAGCATGCCGGCCGCTGTTCGCGCCCGGCGGCCTGTCCGGATCATCCTGCCGGGCCCGCTTCAGACGTCGAAAGCGGGGGGCACGTGACTGAACAAGAGAAGTACTCGGCCGAGGCTGAGGCATCCAGCATGGATCCCCATGACTGGGGCAGGGCAATGGCACTGGCGGTCACTCGGCTTGCTGAACAGTTGGCGCCCGAGCACAGCGAGGACATTCACGCCTCCCTCGTCGGCAGGGATCTGCACTTGAAGATCAGTGACGATCCCGACGGGGTCACCATCAGGGTTTCAACGGGGCCGATCTCCGGGTCCTGAGCCTGGGCTCCGTAGTTAACGGCCCGAGGACAGGTCGTCGGAGATGATTTGCGCGGTGGCCACGGTGGCCCGGCGCACCGAGTCCAGGTAAGCCTCCGGGTCCGTTTGTGCTGCCACGGACTGGGCCTGCAGCGAGACGTTGATGGCCGCTACGACTTTGGGCCCGTCACAGACCGGCGCCGCGATGGACATCAGCCCGAGTTCAAGTTCCTGGTCCAGCAGGCACCAGCCCTGTGTGCGGACGGTGTCCAGCTCGGCCATGAGCTCCGCCGGCGTGCCGATGGCCCGCGGGGTGAGCGGACGAATCTCGACGGCAGCCAGGTATTCCTGTAGTTTCGCGGCCGGAAGGGCGGCGAGCAGCACCCGTCCCATCGAGGTGGCGTACGCCGGGAAACGCGTTCCCACCGTGATGCCGACGGTCATGATCCGCCGGGTCGAAACGCGGGCGACATACGCGATGTCGGTGCCCTCCAGCACGGCGGCCGACGTCGATTCCCCCAGCTCGTGTGAGAGTTCCTCAAGGTGCGGCTGGGCGAGCTGGGGCAACGACAACCCGGACAGGTAGGCATAGCCGAGCTGCAGCACCCTGGCGGTCAGCGCGAAGATCTTGCCGTCCGTGCGGACGTAGCCGAGTTCCACGAGGGTGTGCAGGAAGCGCCGGGCGGTGGCCCGGGTCAAATCCGTCCGGGCAGCCACTTCTGTCAGCGTCATCTTCGGATGCTCCGTGTCGAAGGCACGGATCACGGCCAGCCCGCGAGCCAGCGACTGGACGTACTGGTCACTGGCAGGGGGTGTGCTGTTCGACGTGGCGGCCTTTGCTGCGTCAATCATTTCTCGCCTCTCGGTTCCGCATCACTGTATACGCGCGGGAGGGGGTGTCAGCTTCCGGCGGCGGAGGCGGCCCTGAGCGGCACCGGCACCATGTCCTGCAGTTCCTCAAGGGTGCAGCCGAAGGTTTCCCGGACCTCGACGCCGTCGGGGCCTGTCAGGAAGACGGCCTTGTCGGTGTAGACGCGGGTGACGCAGCCGATCCCGGTGAGCGGGTAGGTGCAAGCCTCCACGAGCTTGGACACGCCCTCGCGGGTCAGGAGCGTCATCATCACGAAGACGTCCTTGGCCCCTGTGGCGAGGTCCATCGCTCCGCCGACAGCGGGAATCGCGTCGGGGGCGCCGGTGTGCCAGTTGGCGAGGTCGCCGGTGGCGGAGACCTGGAACGCGCCGAGGACGCAGATGTCCAGGTGCCCGCCGCGCATGATGGCGAACGAATCGGCGTGGTGGAAGTAGGACGCGCCGGGCAGCTCGGTGACCGGGATCTTCCCGGCGTTGATGAGGTCTCCGTCGATCTGGTCCCCGGCGGCTTCGGGGCCCATGCCCAGCATGCCGTTCTCGGTGTGGAGCGTGATGTTCTGCTCCGGCTCGAGGTAGTTGGAGACCAGGGTCGGCTGGCCGATGCCGAGGTTCACGAAGGAGCCGGGCTTGATGTCCCGGGCCACCAGGCGGGCCAGGTCGTCGCGGCCCAGCGGCTTCTCGGCGGTCCGGATATTTGTCCGGACAGCCGCCTGGTCATTTGTCGGGATGCTCATCTCAGGCCACCTTCACAATGCTGTTGACGTAGATTCCGGGAGTCACGATGATCTCCGGGTCGAGGCTGCCGGTGGGGACGATCCCCGACACCTGTGCCACGGTGTGCTTGGCCGCGGCGGCCATGATCGGCCCGAAATTCCGGGCGGTCTTGCGATAGACGAGGTTGCCCTTGCCGTCGGCCTTGAGGGCTTTGATCAGGGCGACGTCGGCGTGGATGGGGGTCTCGAAGACCTGGCCGCGGCCGTCGAGGATCCGGGTTTCCTTGCCTTCGGCGAGCATGGTGCCGTACCCCGTGGGGGTGAAGAAGCCGCCGATCCCGGCGCCCGCGGCACGGATCCGCTCGGCCAGGTTGCCCTGCGGGACGAGCTCGAGCTCGATCTCACCGGCGCGGAACTTCGCGTCGAAGTGCCAGGAATCGGACTGCCGCGGGAAGGAGCAGATCATCTTCTTCACCCGGCCCTCCTTGATCAACAGGGCCAGCCCCTGGTCGCCCTGGCCGGCGTTGTTGTTGACCACGGTCAGGTCGGTGGCGCCGCACTCCAGCAGGGCGTCGATGAGTTCGAACGGCTGGCCGGCGTTGCCGAAGCCGCCGATCATGACGGTGGAGCCGTCCTTGATGCCGGCGACGGCCTCGCCGACCGTGTCAATGAAATTCAGCATGGCCTAGCCCTTTACTGGTTGTGCCGGCAGGTTATGCCCACGGGCGGTGGTGACGTTCTCGAGGACGACGGCCAGGCCCTGGCCGACGCCGATGCAGATCGCGGCGACGCCCCAGCGTTCACCGGAGGCCTGGAGACTGCGGGCCAGGGTGCCCAGGATCCGGCCGCCGGAGGCGCCGAGCGGGTGGCCCATCGCGATCGCGCCGCCGTGCCGGTTCACGATCGAAGGGTCGATGCCCCAGGCGCTGATGCAGGCCAGGGACTGCGCGGCGAACGCCTCGTTCAGTTCGACGGCGCCGACCTGGTCCCAGCCGATGCCGGCCTTCGCGAGGGCCTTGTTCGCCGCCTCCACCGGGGCGTAGCCGAAGAACTGGGGATCGTTCGCGTGCGCGCCGCGCCCGGCGATCCTGGCCAGCGGGTCCAGGCCCAGGATCCCGGCGGCGGCCTCGGATCCGAGCCACGCCGCGGAGGCGCCGTCCGAGAGCGGGGAGGCATTCCCGGCCGTGACCGTCCCGTCTTCGGCGCGGAACACGGTCTTGAGCCCGGCAAGCTTCTCCGCCGAGGACCCGGGACGGATGCCCTCGTCCCGGACCAGGCCGGTGCCCGGGACCGGTGCGACGAGGGTGTCGTAGAAACCATCGTCCCAGGCCGCGGCGGCCAGGTTGTGGGAGTTGGCGGAGAACTCGTCCTGCGCCTGGCGGGTGATCCCGTACTTTTCGGCCAGCCGTTCGGTGGCCTCGCCCAGGGAGATGGTCCACTCCGGGCGCATGGCCTGGTTCACCAGGCGCCAGCCCAGCGTCGTGGAGACCAGGGAAAGGTCCCCGGCCGGGTAGGGCTTCTCGGTCTTGGGCAGCACCCACGGCGCCCGGGACATGGACTCGGCGCCGCCGACCAGCATCAGCTCCGCGTCCCCGGTGCTGATCTGGCGGGAGGCGATGATAGCCGCGTCCAGCGAGGACCCGCAGAGCCGGTTGACCGTGGTCCCCGGGATCGAGACCGGCAGCCCTGCCAGCAGGGTGCCCATCCGGGCGATGTTGCGGTTCTCCTCACCGGCGCCGTTCGCGTTCCCGAACACCACCTCATCGATCCGCTCAACATCGAGCCCCGGCGCGCGCTTGACGGCCTCCCCGATCACATGCGCGGCGAGGTCATCCGGCCGGACCGCGGCCAGACCGGAACCGAACTTCCCGAACGGAGTCCGCACGGCGTCGTAAATAAAAGCCTGGTTCATACTGTTCCTCTAATTTCCGTCTGGGAATCCCAACTAGCTAGCAGTTAAGGCCGTTCTGGACGTCCAAAACGGCCTTAACTGCCAGCTAGTTGGGAGGGGTGGCTGCGTCAAACGCCGTGTTGTCCATTTCGGTGTTGTCCATTTCATGGAATACTTGCTGGGCGGTCTTGAAGGCGGTGTTGGCGGAGGGGACCCCGCAGTAGATGGCGGTCTGCAGCAGGATTTCCTTGATTTCATCCCTGCTCAGGCCGTTGGTGATGGCAGCGCGGATGTGCATGGCGAGTTCTTCCCAGTGCCCGTGGGCCACCATCGCGGTGATGGTGACAGCCGAGCGCATCTGCCGGCTCAGGCCCGGGCGGGTCCAGATCCCGCCCCAGGCGATCCGGGTGATCATGTCCTGGAAGTCCTCCGTGAAGGAGTCCTTCTTGGCGTTGGCGCGATCCACGTGCGCTGCGCCCAGGACCTCGCGGCGGACGATCATGCCGCCTTCGTAGATCTCCTGGCTCGTAGCGGTGGGCTGGACCACGCCGTGGCGCTGCGGCCCGTTGAGCTCGGGGCTGCTGAGTTGGGGTCCGGTCATTCGCCCTCTCCTTGGGTCTCGGTCCAGCTGATGAGGCTCTTCAGCAGCTCGGCGACGTGGCCCGGCGCCTCGAAGGGGGCCAGGTGTGCCACGCCCTCCAGGCTGACAGCCGTGGCGGTCCCGCCGCCGGAGGTGATGCCCGCTGCCACCTCCTCGGCCATCGACGGCGGGGCAACGGCGTCCAGGACGCCGGCAACGACCTGGGTGGGGACGCGGATGGTGCCGAGCTGGTCCCGCACGTCGAAGCCGGCCAGGGCCTCGCAGCAGAAGGCGTAGCTGAAGCGGTCGGCGTCCCGCAGGGTGTGCAGGAGCCGGCCGCTGAGCTCCGGCTGGCGCTCCATGAACCCCGGGGCGAACCAGCGCTCCGCGGAGCCCTGGATCATCACCGGCGTGCCCTGCGTGCGCACGGTTTCGGCTCGCTCCAGCCAGCCCTCGGGCGTGCCGATCTTCGCGCCGGAGCACTGCACGGAGAGGCTCTTGAGCCGGTCGCCGTGCTTGATGCCGAGCTGCAGGCCGGTGGCCCCGCCGAGGGACACCCCGGCGTAATGGAAGCGCGCACCGGGGGCGATCGAATCGACCAGGCCGATCACGGCGTCGGCCAGCTCGGCGACGGTGAATGTCTCGTGTGCCGCGGGCGAGACGCCGTGCCCGGGCAGGTCCCAGGCGACGACGTCGACGTCGACGCCCAGGATGGCGCCGGCCTGGCTCCAGAGCAGCGAGGAGGTCCCGAGCGAGGGGCCCACGACGAGGAGGGGCTTGTCGCCGAGCGGGCGCTGGGGCGAGAGCAGGACTGCTTTGACGGTGGGTCTAGCCACGGGAGGCTCCGTTCTGAAGTGGGTGGGCGGCGGCACGGTCATATTCAGGTGAGGCCGGGCCGGCGGCGTAGTCCGGATACGCCGCGAGGATCCGGCGGGAGATCTCGGCGGCCTGACCGAGGTATTTGGCCGGGTCCAGAAGCTCCTCAAGCCGGGCATCGGAGAGCAGCTCCGCGGGCACGGCCGCCCGGAGCAGACGGCGGTAGGTGGCCGCCTGTTCGGCCGCCGGGGCCTGGAGCGTCTGGTCCACGACGGCCTGCAGTCGCTGCTTGCCGCTCTTGCCTAAACCGTGCGGGCTGTTCATGTCGTCGAGCAGAGGCGCCACGGCGGCGGTGACGGCCTCGGACAGCAGCAGCGGACCGGAGAGGCCCAGGTTGCGGCGCATGGCATCAGGGAAAACCTGCAGCCCCTCGGCGAGTTCGCGCAGCTGCCCGGCGGCGCCAAGGGCGAGACGGAGCAGCTGGCGCAGGGCCGGCCATTCGCTGTGCCAGGCGCCGTCGGGGCGCTCGTCATTGAAATTGGCGGCCGCCAGGTGCAGCTGTGCAGCAAGGTTTGGTGCCTGCAGGGCGGCACTGCGGACCAGCACGGACAGTACGGGATTCTGTTTTTGCGGCATGGCGGAGGAAACACCGCGGCCGGCTGCGCGCGGTTCTGCCAGTTCGGCCACCTCCGCCCGGCTGAGGAACAGCACGTCGGAGGCGATCTTACCAGCAGCATCGGTCACGGTGGCGAGGGCATCGCCCAGGGCCGTCACGGGAAGCCGGTTGGTGTGCCACGGCGCCGGCACCGGGGCGAGGCCGAGTTCGGCGGCCAGCCGGTCCGACAGGTCGAAGGGGGTGAGCGGCGAGCCTGCGGTCAGCCCGGTTCCGGCGGCGAGGGTTCCCGCCGCACCGCCGGTTTGCACCGGCAGTTCAAGGGACTCGAGCCGGCGCGCGGCCGCCGCGAGTCCGTGGAACCATTGCGCTGCCTTGAGGCCGAAGCTGAACGGCAGTGAGTGCTGGGTCAGGCTGCGGCCAACGCACAGGGTGTGCTTGTGCCGGTTGGCAAGGGCGGCCAGCGCCGCCGTCGTGGCCGAGAGCTCGGTGAGCAGTCCGCGTATGGCGCCCTGGGCCAGCAGCATGAGGGCCGAGTCGAGCACGTCCTGGCTTGTCAGCGATGTGTGCACGGCTTTCCCTGCGCCGATGCCGCCGGTATCGAGCGCCTTAACCTGCCGCCGGAGGTCAGCGAGGAGCGGAATGACCGGGTTGGCCCCGCCTTGGGCGCGCACGGCGATGTCCGCGACGTCGTAGCGGTCCATCCCGGCTGCCTCCGCCACGAGGGCTGCGGAACCGGCCGGCGCGAGGGCAGCATCCTGCAGGACCGTGGCCCAGGCGGCCTCGACCCGGAGGATGGCAGCCAGCACCGCGCGGTCCCCGGTCAGCGCCGCCACGAGGGGCGACGCCGACACGGGGCTCAGCAGGCCGAAATCGCCCTGCAGGGCCGCGGCGCCGGATTCGAAGGAGGTCACTTCGAGGCATCCTCGAAGTCAAGGAAGACTGTCTCGTCCCCGCCCTGGAGCCTGATGTCCCAGCTGAGGCCGCCGTCGGGATCCCGGCGTGCGATCAGTGTCTTGCGGCGTGCCGGTTCCAAGGAGCTGAGCAGCGCGTCCTTGGCCAGGGCCTCTTCGTCTTCCGGCAGGTAGACCCTCGTGAAGAGACGGTTCATGAGGCCGCGCGCAAACACGGCCACGGAGATGAACGGCGCGGCCCCGGGCTCAGTGGGGCCCGGGTTCACGGTGGTGAACGTGAAGACGCCCGTGTTGCCCACCGCGCTGCGGCCGAACCCGGTGAAGGTATAGTCGTCCCGGACCAGGGAGCCCGTGTGGTGGGGGACCAAGCCGTGCGCGTCGGCCTGCCAGATTTCCAGGATCGCGTCCGGGATGGGGTGGCCCGCGCCGTCGTACACGGTGCCCTGGAGCCGGATGGAGCCCGGGGATCCGGGGGCCAGGAGCTCACGGTCCTTCGCGTAGGGCAGCGCGTAACCGTAGAAGGGCCCTACGGTCTGGCCAGGGGTGGGGGTGAGTTTACTCATGGTCATCGCCGTCTGCTCCCAAAGCCTCGTTTTCGGTCCAGGTCCGCTTGGACCCGGTCAGGACAATGTCCCAGTTGTACGCCAGGGCCCATTCGGGCTTGGTCTGTTCGTGGTTGTAGGTGGCCACGAGCCGGTCCCGCGCGTCCTGGTCCACGATCGACTGGTAGATCGGGTCCAGCGGGAAGAGCTGGTCGCCGGGGAAGTACATCTGGGTAATGATCCGCTGGGTAAATTCCTGGCCGAACAAGGAGAAGTGGATGTGGGCCGGGCGCCAGGCGTTGAGGTGGTTCTTCCACGGGTAGGCGCCGGGCTTGATGGTGGTGAAGGTGTAGGAGCCGTCGGCACCCGTGATGCAGCGGCCGACGCCAGTGAAGTTGGGGTCGAGCGGCGCCGGGTGCTGGTCGCGCTTGTGGATGTAGCGGCCGGCGGAGTTGGCCTGCCAGATTTCGACGAGCTGACCGGCGACAGGGCGGCCGTCGCCGTCGAGCACGCGGCCGGAGACAATGATGCGTTCGCCCAGCGGTTCACCGTTGTGCTGGATGGTGAGGTCGGATTCGAGGGCGTGCACGTCCATGTGCCCGAACGCCGGGGAGTACAGTTCGATGGTCTCCGGGTCGGCATGGTGCAGGTCCTTGGTGGGGTGGCGCAGGACGCTGCTGCGGTAGGGCGCGTAGTCCAGCCGGGGCTGGGTCTCGACCGGGGCACCGTTCTTGAGCGCCTGGGCGTAGGCCTCGCCGAGGGCTTTCATTTCGGCGCTGAGGTCCGACTGGGACTCTGCAGCTGCATCCCCGGCAGGGACAGCACCGGCGTACGTCTTTGGTGCGGCTCCGGTTGCGGCCTGTGGCGCCGCGTCCGACACGTCCTCGGTGATCGGGTCGGCATTGAAAATTTCGAGGTTGATATCTTCAGGCACAGCAGCCTCCTTTCGTTCGGTGTTGGTGGTACGGGATGGGTCAGGTGGTGAGATTGAGCTGGTGCAGGTGGTCGTACTGAATCGCGTGCCGCACCGGGGCGTTGGGGGCGCCGTAGCCGTCGTAGGCTCCGCGGCGTTCGACCATTTCGAAAAACACGCTTCCGACTGTGGCGGTGTAGAAGTGCAGGAACTCGCCGTCGGCGTCGCGGTCGTAGAGCAGGTTCAGTTCCCGGAGCGTGGCGAGGAAGTCCGGCTCCAGCGCGAACCGCGCGTCAAGGTCCTCGTAGTAGTTCGCCGGGATCTGCAAGAAGTCCAGGCCGCGGTCCCTGGCAGCCCGGGCCGTGGCGACAAGATCATCCACCGCGAAGGCAACGTGTTCCTGGTACGTCCGGCGCTGTCCGGTGCCGCCGGATTCCGTACCGCCGTCCTGGTGGAGGAGGGGCGCCAGGTTCAGCACGAGGCGGACGCTCCGGTCCGCCGTGAGCATCACCTGCGAACGGACCAGCCCGGTAGGGCTTGCAACTTCCGCGTACGGCTGAGGCTCCAGGGCCAGTGCGCTCGTGTAGAACAACACGGCCTCGTCGAAGTGCTGCCAGGGCTGCGCCAGGTTGACGTGGTCGATCACGGCACCGGGATCGCCCGCACGGCCGGGCGCCGGCGGTTCCAGCTTTTCGCCAAATTCCCGGGTCCAGGCAGCCGTGCCGTCCGGGCTGCCCTGGCACAGGAAAATCTCGGTGGAGTCAGGTGCGGCGAAGCCCTGGAAGACTTCCTCGTCGGCCTGGCTCTTGCGGGGAACTGCCGGGGCCTTGAGCTGCTGGGCGCGGGCGGCGGCAATGACGGGGGAACCGACATCGAACCCCACGGCGGAAATGGCAGGCGCGGACCCGGCCCCGGAGCTCCCGGCCGGTTCCTCATTGATGATCACGCGCGCGTGGCCCATGGTCCACAATTGCACGTTCTTGGTCCGGTGGCGCCCGTTAAACGCGAAGCCCAGCTGGCCCAGCAGGGTTTCCAGTCCGGACGTGTCCGCGGCCCGGACCTCGGCGAAGTTGAAGCCCGCCGGTTCCGCCACCTGCGGGAGGGTGGCCAGTTCCATCGGGTAGCGACGGCGGCCGGCCCCCGCGGCGTTGCCTGCCCCTCCGGCGCCAGGCGCAGGGTTCTCCTGGAGCCAGTGGGCGCTCTGCTCTTCGAGCCAGATCAGCGACCGCATGGCATCGACGGCGGTGCGCTCGACGTCGGACTGGCGGAAGACGTCGTTGAAGACCTCGAGCGAGACCGGTCCGGCGTAGCCCGCCCGGACCACGTGGCCCATGAACTTGGCGAGGTCGAACTGCCCCTCGCCCGGGAAGACGCGGTAGTGCCGGCTCCAGGACAGCACGTCCATGGACAGCTTGGGGGCATCGGCCACCTGGACGAAGAAGATCTTGTCCGGGTTGAACACCTCGATGGGCGCGGTGTCCCAGTCGCGGGACAGGATGTGGAACGAGTCCAGGCACGTGCCCAGGTTAGGGTGGTCCACCATGTCCACGAGGCGATGGGCGTGTTCGTAGTCGTTGACGTACTTGCCCCAGGCAAGGGCCTCATAGGCGACCTTCACGCCGTGGTCCCCTGCGAGGGCGGCGAGCCGCGCGAGCTGGGCGGCCCGGAGTTCATCGTCGTCAATGGTCGCGGTGCCCACGTTTGAGCAGACCAGGATCGTGTCCATGCCCAGGCGGGACATCAGGCGGAATTTGGCGTCGGCGCGGCGCAGGTTGGCGGCGAGAAGTTCCTCGGGAACGGAGTCGAAGTCGCGGAACGGCTGGTAGAGATCCAGGCCGAGACCGAGGTCGGCGGCCAGCTTGCGGACATCTTCCGGGCTCAGCGCGGACGTCACGAGGTCTTGTTCGAAGATTTCGATCCCGTCGAAGCCGGCCACCGCACAGGCCTGCATCTTTTCCCGCAACGTGCCGGAGAGGCAGACTGTGGCGATTCCGGTACGCATCAGGCCGCCACCTCTTCCGCGGCCACGAGTTCCAGGAAGTGGGCGCGCATCCGGTCCGCGTCGGCGTCCAGCCCGGTGAAGATCCGGAAGGCGTCCGCCGCCTGCCCTACCGCCATGCGGCCGCCGTCGAGCACCTTGCAGCCCTTGGCCCGGGCAACCCGGACGAGTTCGGTGTCGATCGGCCGGTACACGATGTCGGCGACCCAGTGCCGGGGCTCGACGAGGGACATGTCCAATGGAACTCCGGGATGGGCGGCCATACCCACCGGGGTGCAGTGCACCAGGCCGTCGGCATGCGGCATCAGCTGCGGCAGCTCCGCCGTCGTCCGGGCCGTGATCTTCTGGTCCGGGAAGAAGCCCGAAAGTTCGGCGGCGCGTGCCGCGCAGCGGGCGGCGTCGGTGTCCACGAGGTCCAGTTCGCGGACGCCGGCGGTAAGCAGGGCGTAGGCGACGGCGGAACCGGCGCCGCCCGCGCCCAGCTGGACGACGCGGCCCAGCGCCGCGCCGGGGAGGCCGGACGCCAGTGCCGCCGCGAAGCCGGAGAAGTCGGTGTTGTGGCCGATGAAGCGGCCGTCCCGGATGACGACGGTGTTGACCGCGCCAAGGCGCCGGGCATCGGCGGTGACCTCATCCAGGTGTTCCAGGACGAGCTGCTTGCAAGGGTGGGTGATGTTGAGTCCGTTGAAGCCGAGCTGGCGGGCTCCGGCGAGGAGCGTCCCCACGGACTGGCCGGGCAGGCCGAGTTCGAGGAGGTCGATGGGCCGGTAGAGGTACCGCAGGCCCTGCACATCGCCTTCGCGTTCGTGCATGTAGGGCGTCAGGGACGGCATGACGCCGTCTCCTACCAGGCCCACGAGGAAGGACTCTGCTCGATTGCTCATCCGTTTAGCTCCTTTGACAACGGCACCTGGCAGGCCGGGACGCGCAGTGCGACGGCGGCGGGCCGGGTGACAGGAATGACAGTACAGGAAATGTTCACATGTTGCACTGATGTTCTTATTACGAACAAAGCATTACGGCGGCGGAAACCGTCGCCCGCTTCGGCGGGCGTATCCGGGGACCCCACTGCCGGGCCGCTCACTGCTGGGGCAACCGCGCGGACAGCTCGGCCGCGGCCGACTGGAGCAGCGGAACCAGTGCCACGAGGGCTTCCATGCTCATCCGGAACACCGGCACTGCGGTGGCGAGAGACGCGAACGCGTGGCCCTGGGAGTTGAAGACCGGCACCGCGATGGCGCGCATGCCGAGCTCGTTTTCCTCATCCATCGTGGCGTAGCCGCGGCGCCGGATCAGCCCAATCTCGGCCCGGAAGGCGTCGCGGTCGGTAATGGAGAACTCCGTCAGCGGCTCCAACTCCAGCTCTTCCTCCAGCCGGATGCGGGTGGCATCATCGGCAAAAGCCACGAGCGCCTTGCCCACGGACGTTGTGTGCAGGGCGCCCAGGTGCCCCGGATCACTCGTGACACGGAAGGTCTGCGGCCCGTCCACCTTGTTCACGGTCAGGTGGTGGTTGCCGTCGCGGACCGACAGGATCGTGGCCTCCCCCGACTGTTCCGTCACGCGCCGCAGGATCGGCAGCGCAGTGCCGGCAAAGCCGTGGTGGTTTGAGACCCGCTGGCCCAGCTGAAAGACGCGCAGCCCCAGGTGGTACCGGCGGCCGTCGGGCTCGTAGTCCACGAACCCGTCCCGCGTCAGGGAACCGAGCAGGCGGTAGGTGGTACTGAACGGCAACTCGGCCCGGCGCGACAGCTCCGCGGCACTGGCGCCGCGCGGCTCGTCACCCAGGAGGACGAGCAGGCCCAGGGCCTTGCCCACCATGTCCGTACGGTTGTCCTCCCTGGCCGGCCTGGGCGCCTCCGGAACGGACCCGCGGGGGTGGCCGGCGGCCTCGGCAGCTTCTGTGTCTTGATTCACACTCATAGGTCGATGTTCTCACATGGTGAGAGCTATTTCTAGATGGTGATTATTTTTCTTGACAAGTGATCGCGCTCACAGCCATGATTGCTACATCGCACAAGTAGCTCCCACCATGCGGCTACTATTCCGGGTTTTTCCACGGACCTCCCGCTGTCCCGGACATAGGCCGGTGGCAGTCGGACCTTCCCGATCCATCCGCGACAACGTCGTCACACATAAGGAACACCATGAGCCAGACACTGCCGTCCACGACGCCGGGTACCGTCACCGGCGGGACGCCAAAGAAGGCGGCCCTCGCCAGCTTCCTCGGTAGCGCCGTCGAGTATTACGACTTCTTCATCTTCGGTTCGGCGGCAGCGCTGATCTTCCCCAAGGTCTTCTTCCCCGATGCGGACACCAACGCGTCGATCATGTCCTTCGCGACCTTCGGTTTCGCCTACGTGGCCCGCCCCATCGGCGCCGTCATCCTTGGACACTTTGGAGACAGGGTGGGGCGCCGGAAGGTCCTCATGTTCACACTGCTGCTGATGGGCGCCTCCACTTTCGTGATCGGCTGCCTGCCCGACTTCAAGACCGTGGGCTGGTGGGCTCCGGTGCTCCTGGTCCTGGCGCGCCTTTGCCAGGGCCTGTCCGCAGCCGGCGAGCAGGCCGGGGCGTCATCAATGACGCTGGAGCATGCTCCGGACAACCGCCGCTCCTTCTTCACCTCCTGGACCCTGACCGGAACCCAAGGCGGCCAGATCCTTGCAGCTCTCGTCTTCATCCCGGTGCTGGCACTGCCCGACGAGGTCAAGTACGGCATCGGCTGGCGCATCCCGTTCTGGCTCAGCGCCGTCGTGGTCATGGTCGCGTTCTTCATCCGGCGCACCCTGCACGAGCCGCCGGCGTTCGAAGAAGCGCAGAAGTCCGCACAGATCGCCAAGCTCCCGGTTGCCGACCTCCTTAAGTACCACTGGCGCGACGTCCTCCGCGTCATCGCCTGTGCGTTCATTGCCGCAGTCTCCACCGTCTTCGGCACGCTGGCCATCAGCTACGCCAAGAACGTCGCCGGCGTGGACGGGACCACGACGCTGTGGCTCGTGGTCGGCGCCAACCTGGTGGCACTGGGCACGCAGCCGCTCTTCGGCAAGCTGGCGGACAGGATCGGCCGCAAGCCGGTCTTCATCTACGGCGCGCTGTCCAGTGCCGTCCTGACACCCGTGTTCCTGCTGAGCCTCGAATCCCACAGCACCCCGTTGATGTTCCTGGCCGCGATCGGCTTCTTCTCCTTCGGCTACGCGGCCTCGAACGCGGTCTGGCCTTCCTTCTACGCCGAGATGTTCAGCACGAAGGTCCGCTTCTCCGGCCTTGCGATCGGCACGCAGCTTGGCTTCCTGATGGCCGGGTTCGCACCGACGATCGTGGCAGCCATGGGCGGCATCCAGCGTGGCGGCTGGGTCCAGATCAGCGTCTTCACCGCTGTCATCTGCGTCATCGCAGCCGTCTCGGCGCTCACCGCCAAGGAAACCTTCAAGGTTCCGACCAAGGAACTCGGCCTGCGCTAAGCCGGCCGCCGCGTTCCTTCCCGCTTGCCGGCCGGATTGCCCGGTGTGTCCACAGGACACGCCGGGCTTTTCGGTGTGTCGGGGCACTCCTGGATAAGCAACCGGGAGGGAGCGCAGGGGGACCGGCCGCGCCTAACTGCTGCCGGCCCCCAGCACCTCGGCGAGCTCGTAGCTGACCGGCTCCTCAAGCTGCCCGTAGGTGCACGAGCGCGGATCCCGGTCGGGCCGCCAACGCACGAACTGCGCCGTGTGACGGAACCGCGGCCCTTCCATATGGTCGTATTTGACTTCCACAACCCGTTCCGGCCGGAGCGGCGTGAACGCCAGGTCCTTGCCCCCGCTCCACCTGCTTCCCTCGGCGTTCCTGGGTGTCCGGATGCCCGCCTCCTGCCGGGCTGCGGCCCAGGGGTGCGCATCCAAGCCGGTGACCAGCGGCTGGAGTTCCTCGAAGAGCTCTTTGCGGCGCTGCAGCGGAAAGGCTCCCGCGACCCCCACGCTGGCGAGGCCGCCGTCTTCGTCATAAAGGCCCAGGAGCAGGGAACCGATCCGGTCCGGGCCGGAAGCGTGCACCCGGTAACCGGCCAGGACACAGTCAGCGGTGCGCTCATGCTTGAGCTTGAACATCGCGCGCTTGTCCGGCTGGTAGGGCCCGTCCAACGCCTTGGCCACAATCCCGTCCAGGCCCGCCCCCTCAAACTGACGGAACCACAGTCCGGCCGTGCCCCTGTCCCGGGTCGCCGACGTCACGTGGACCGGCGGGGAGCTGTGCGCGAGCACGCGCTCCAGCGTGTCCCGCCGCTCGGCGAAGGGACGGGCAGTGAAGTCCTCGTCATCGAGGGCGAGCAGATCGAAGGCGACGAAGCTCGCCGGGGTCTGTCCGGCGAGCAGCAGGACCCGACTCGCCGCGGGGTGGATCCGCTGCTGGAGCGCATCGAAGTCGAGCCTGTCCCCCGAGGCGCCGACCAGGATGATTTCGCCGTCGAGCACACATCGCGGCGGCAGGTTCGCCTTCAGTGCGTCCACG
This sequence comes from Arthrobacter sp. 05T442, assembly GCF_056395945.1. Classification (NCBI taxonomy): domain Bacteria; kingdom Bacillati; phylum Actinomycetota; class Actinomycetes; order Micrococcales; family Micrococcaceae; genus Arthrobacter; species Arthrobacter sp. 05T442. The sequence goes on from NZ_JBFTKM010000028.1 coordinate 22,443, forward strand.
AGCTCCGGGAAGTAGCGGGTGAGCGGCCTGCCGTTGCGGCTGCCGATTTCCACCTCCTCCCCGTCGCGGAAGATGATGGACCGGAATCCGTCCCACTTGGGCTCGAAACTTAGCGGCCCCTCGGGCAGCGCGCTGACGGCCTTGGCCAGCATCGGCGCGATTGGGGGCATCAGCGGCAGTCGCATAGGGCCTATTCTGGCCCGGGCGCGCCCCCAAGTCGATCCCCCGGCGGGCTGAAACCTCGCCGGCCCGGAAAGCTAACCCACCCCTTACCTTGGCGAAACGCGGCCGCAACATTGGCACCGGACACTGGAAGGGCCGGCAATAGCAGGCACCAGCTCCAGTTCGGGAGGCACTCCATGTTGAAGGAAGCCAAAGCCCATGTGACCCGTATCCGCGCCCTGGACCAGCTGCACCGCGGCGACGAGATCGAAGCCCGCCTGCGCGTGGGCCCGAACTACGACGACGTCGTGATCCGCCGCGGCCGGGTCCAGGAGACGGCTCCCGGGATCGGCGTCGTCTGGATCATGGACCGGCACTCCGGCCTGCGCAAGGCCATCAACGCGGACGAGTGCACCGTCTGGCGGGTGGCCTGAGGCGTCAGCCTCCCGCGACGGACTGGATGATCAGGACCTCCTGGCCCGGTACCACCGCTGTCTCGAGGCCCTGCAACCGCCGGATTTCATTCCCGTTGACGTATATATTCACGTAACGGCGGATGGTCCCGGTTTCGTCCCGAAGCCGCCGTGAGAGCGCCGGATAATCCCCCGTCACCGCGTCCAGCAGGCGCCCCACCGTCACGGCCTCCTCGGCGGGCGCAGTCAGCAGCGACTGCCCGCCGGCGAGTGGCTGAAGGACGCTCGGCAGCACCACAGTGATCTCTGCCCCGCTCATGCGGTCACGGAAGAACCGGAAGCACGGCAGGGGAGACCGCGGCCGCCCGGACGCACAGCACGTCCGGCAGGTGCGAGGCCACCTCGGTGAAATGTTCGCCCTCGTCGGCGCTGGCGTAGACGCTGCCGCCGCGTGTCCCGAAGTAGACGCCTGCCGGTTCCGCCGAATCGACGCAGGCGGCATCGCGCAGCACCGAGTTGTATTCGGCAGCGGGAAGGCCGGCGTCGAGCCGTTTCCAGCTGCCCCCGGCGTCATCCGTACGGTGGACCGCCAGCTTGCCGTCCGGCGGAATCCTTTCGCCGTCGGCCTTCAGCGGAATCACCCACGCCGTGCCCGCGCGGCGCGGATGCGTCAGCATCACGAAACCAAAGTCCGCGGGGAGCCCTTCGGCAATCGATTCCCAGGTCTCGGCGTCGTCGTCGCTGCGGTAGACGCCGTGATGGTTTTGGGCGTACAACCGGCCGTCAACGGCGGCGTCAGCCGCGATCTTATGGACGCACTGGCCGAATTCGGGGTAAGGGTCCGGCATGAAGCGCGCGGAAATCCCCTTGTTGCGGGCCATCCAGGTGGAGCCGCCGTCGAGCGAACGGTAAACGCCGCCGGTGCTCATCGCAATGTGCACCTTCTCCCCCGAGGGGTCCACGACGATCGAGTGGGCCGCGGCACCGCCGTAGCCCGCACCCCATTCGCTCCGGTGCGGATGGTCCCAGAGGCCACGGTTGAGTTCGAAGTGCTCACCGCCGTCCGTGGATTTCCAGACGGAGATCGGCTCGCAGCCAGCCCACACCACGCCAGGGCGCGATTCGGCGTCAGGGTAGATCTGCCAAACACGCTCCAGCGCGGATTCCGTGTCCTCGGGGAACCGGATGGCGCCCTGCTCGGGCTCATTCCACGTCCCGCCCAGGTCATCGGAGTGGAAGACGGTGGGGCCCCAGTGCTCGGAACGGACCCCGACCAGGATCCGGGTGCGGCCGCCGCGGGTGTCGATGCCGATGCTGGGGATCTCGCTCATCAGGAAATGCGGGCCGGAAAGGGACCAGTCCTTTCGGTCCTGGCTTGTGGCAAGCCACAGCCCCTTCTTGGTTCCGATCGCCAGGACGTAACTCTCTGCGGTAGACATGCCCCCCATGCAACCACTCCGGCACGGACGCCGCAATGGTTAATCTGCGGCAATCGTCCCGCCGGCCCGGCAGCGGAAATCAGTCCACGAACTCCGACTGCGTCTCGATGAAGTCCCAGTCGGCGTCAGTGAGCACCCCGGCGACGTTGTCCGGGTGGGGTCCCCCGGCCTCCGCGATGCCCTGCAACACCGTGAGCGGCATTTCGCTGGCACGCAGGTTTTCGCGCAGCCACTCCTTGCACCCGAGCTCCAGATCCAGCCACCACATGAAGATCTCCACGACAGCACCTCTTCCTTTGCCTTCAACGTTAGGCACCGCCCCGGAAGTCTTCAATAGCAGCCCCGCGCGCCCAGCCTCAACGCGGAGCCGGCGGCCGCGCCACCTGCACGAAGATCGGGAAGTATGGCCCTGTTCAGGCCCGGCGACGGGCCCAACAATTGAGTATGTCTTCAGAGCACATCACCGGCCCGTCCCCCTTAGTCGTGGGCGTGCTCCCCGGACAGCATCCGGAGGTGCTGCGGACCGCGACATCGCTGGCAAAAAGCCTCGCGGTGCCCATGATCTGCGCCTTCGTGGATGAGGCCAGCTACCTCGTCGAATGGGACCCGGCGCGGTCCGCCCACCGTCTCTCCCTGCATCCGGACGCCGACGACGACACGATCCGGGCGGTGACCCAGGAGCTGCGGTCCACCATAGAGGCGGCCTGCGAAGGCCTGGGAATCGACTGGACACTCCGAACCCTGGCCGGGGACCCCGCCCGTGCGATCGGCCGCCTGGCGGCCGAGACCAACGCCGGCATGATCATCGTCGGAACCCCGGAACACGGGCTTGGACACCGCATCACGGCGGCGCTCAACGGTTCCGTGGCCGCGTGGCTGAGCCACCATCAACAGCATCCCATTTTGATTGTCCCGGCGCCCGCGACGCATCACCGCCGTGCGGCACCGGGCGACTGACCCCGCGCCCCTGTCCCCAGGCCCCTGGCCCAGCGACGGCGTCCCCCGCCAGCCCCGGGATCGAGCCGGATTCCGGCCCCGAACCGGGCACGGAAAAATAAAGCGAAAGTAGTTATTCGCCGTGCTGGCGCTATCCCCTTACCGCCGAGTAAGCTCGAATTCGTAAGCGAGCTTCACCGCTTACCCCATAGCTGCTCCGGAGTGCGTATCCCCCAATAACGCACTCCGGAGCTCTTTAATGTCCGGAGCGCTGCAGCCAGTTTCCTCGGCGCCGCTCTCCCCAACGCGCGCCTTGAAACATACCCCTAGGGGGTATATGTTGGGGAAATGAACGAGTCCGAAGCTCCCGCAGTGGAACCCGGGGACACCGAGCTGCATCACGGCTACTCCCCCAACAAGGACGCCTACCTGCTGCGCCTGAAGCGGATCGAAGGCCAGGTGCGCGGCATCGCCAGGATGGTCGAGGAGGACAAGTACTGCATCGACATCCTGACCCAGGTCGCAGCCGTCACCAAAGCCCTCCACGCCGTCAGCCTGGGCCTCGTGGAGGATCACATCGGCCACTGCGTCGTCGGTGCGGCCTCCGAGCCCGATCCGGCATTGCGGGCGGCGGCCATCGAATTCAAGGTCAAGGAGGCGACCGACGCCATCGGCCGCCTGCTGCGGTAACTGCACCCCACACACCACCGGGCCGGTGAACCACAGCCGGCCCAACGACAAGGAGCCAGCCATGAGCACCGTTTCCACCACCGTCAGCGTTTCCGGCATGACCTGCGGCCACTGCGTGTCCTCGGTCAGTGAAGAACTCGAGTCGCTGGCCGGCGTCGACAAGGTGGACGTCGACCTCAATGCCGGCGGGATCTCCACCGTGACCATCACCTCCAGCAATGCCCTGTCGTCGTCCGAGATCGGTGAAGCCATCGCCGAGGCGGGCTACATGGTGGTCGCCAACGAAGCGTAGGAACCGGGCCCGCCACCGGCCGGCACCCCTTGAGGACAGGAGGAACCATGAGCAACGAGCAACTGCTGGACCAGGCCCGGAGCCGGGTGATTGAACTCGATATTGAGGGCATGACGTGCGCGTCCTGCGTCAGCCGGGTCGAGCGGAAACTCGGAAAGCTCGACGGTGTTGAAGCCTCCGTCAACCTGCCCCTCGAGTCGGCCCACGTCACCGTCCCCGCGGCGATCACGGACGAACAGATCACCGCAACGGTCGCCGCAGCCGGTTACAGGGCCACGGTCCGGCCGGCCAAATACGCCGGGCCTAGGGTCGGACCTGTCGAAATCCCGGGTGGCACAGCCGCCTCAACAACGGGAACAGCCGCCATGCTGCGCCCGCGGCTGATCCTGGCAGCAGTCCTGACCGTCCCCGTATTCCTGATCTCGATGCTCCCGGCCTTCCAGTTCGCCAACTGGGGCTGGGTGGCGGGCGCCCTCGCGTTCCCAGTGGTCAGCTGGGCGGCATGGCCGTTCCACCGGGCTGCGGCGGTCAACGCCCGGCATTTCGCCTCCACCATGGACACCCTGGTGTCGATCGGCGTGACTGCGGCGTTCGTCTTCTCGGCCTGGCAACTGCTCGCCTCGCCCATGCTGACGGCGGACCCGGGCATGGCAGGCACGGAGCCGGGCGCCGGCGGCCTCTACTTCGAGGTCGCGTCGGTCGTCACCACGTTCTTGCTGCTGGGCCGCTATCTTGAGGCCAGTGCCAAGCGGAAGGCCGGCGACGCCCTCAAGACACTGCTGGATCTCGGCGCCAAGGACGCCACTGTTCTCCGGGACGGCGGCGAGTGCAAGATCCCTGCGGCCCAGCTCGGGGTGGGAGACGTCCTTGTGGTCCGTCCAGGCGAGAAGATCGCCACCGACGGCGTCGTCATCGAAGGCGCGTCGGCCGTGGACGCCTCCCTTGTCACCGGCGAATCCGTGCCGGTCGAAGTCGGGCCGGACAGCACTGTCATTGGCGCCACCATCAACACCTCCGGCCGCCTCCTGGTCCGCGCCACGCGCGTCGGCGCCGAGACCACCCTGGCCCAGATGGGCCGGCTCGTCTCCCAAGCCCAGACCGGAAAGGCCCCTATCGCGCGCCTCGCGGACCGCATCAGCGCCGTCTTCGTGCCCGTGGTGCTGGCGATCTCCGTGGTCACCTTCGGCGCATGGCTGCTCACGGCCGGGCCGGTCGTCACCGACGCCGGACTCCGCGCCGCCTTCACGGCCGCCGTTGCCGTCCTGGTCATCGCCTGCCCCTGCGCCCTGGGCTTGGCCACTCCCGTGGGGATCCTCACCGGAACCGGCCGGGGAGCCGAGCTGGGAATCCTGATCAAGGGACCCCAGGTCCTCGAAGACACGCGGACGGTGGACACTATCCTGCTGGACAAGACCGGCACGGTCACCACCGGCCACCTCGCCGTGGACATCACGCAGGCGTTCGGCACGTTCGGCCAGGACGAGGTCCTGCGGCTTGCCGGGGCCGTGGAGTCCGCCTCCGAGCACCCGATCGCCCACGCCATCGCCGCGGCGGCCCGGTCCGCGGGAATCCGGCCCGACGACGGCGGCCGCCTCCCCGCCGTCGCCGGCTTCCGCTCCGCCCCCGGCGGCGGTGTCCAGGGCACCGTGGAAGGACACCTCGTCACCGCGGGCCGCACGGGCTGGCTGCAGGAGAACGGCGTCACGCTGTCCGCGGGGCAGCAGGCTGCCTTCCGCACAGCAGAGGACTCCGGGGCCACAGCGATCTGGGTTGCCGTGGACGGGGAAGCCGCGGGCATCATCACTCTCCGGGACACGCTCAAGCCCGGCTCGGCTGCCGCGATCGGCCGCCTTCGCCGGCTTGGGCTCCGGCCGGTCCTGCTCACCGGAGACAACGCCGCAGTGGCCGCCCAGGTGGCCGCCGCCGTCGGGATCGCACCTGTTGATGTCTTCGCCGGCGTTCTGCCGGAGGCCAAGGTTGGGGCTGTGCGGAAGTTCCAGGCGGCCGGCGCCATTGTGGCGATGGCCGGCGACGGAGTGAACGACGCCGCGGCGCTGGCCCAGGCCGATCTCGGGATCGCGATGGGCTCGGGCACGGATGTCGCCATCGAGGCAGCCGATCTGACGGTCATGGGCAACGAGCTCGGACAGGTGGCGCAGGCCATCGAGCTGTCCCGCCGCACCCTGTCGACCATCAAGACAAACCTGTTCTGGGCCTTCTTCTACAACGCTGTGGGCATCCCCGTGGCCGCCCTGGGGCTGCTGAATCCGATGGTCGCGGGTGCCGCGATGGCCGCCAGCTCCGTGCTCGTGGTGGTTAACTCGCTGCGGCTGCGCAGTTTCGGCAAGTAGCCGCCGACCTCCCCAGCTGTCGACTGTCCGGCACCTTCGGGATGGGCAGGGGTGCCCATCGACACTTTTTTGCCGGGCACGGTAGCTTGGGGGCAATGGATCTTCCGGAGACGCCGGAGGCCGCTGGGGATGCCGACCTCGTTCGGGTCCGTTGACATTGAAGGAGTTATCGAATGGCTATTTGGGGT
>NZ_JBFTKM010000029.1:0-25720 GCF_056395945.1 Arthrobacter sp. 05T442
CCTGTTGCCTCATTGCAATACCTCCGGGAAGGGTGATTCGTTGCCTCATCTGAAAACCTCCGGTTGAGTGCTTCGTTGCCTCATTGAAGAACCTCCGGAACTTTCAGTTGTTCCAGGCCCGGTTGATGGGTTTGACGGTGGCCGGTTGTTTGGCTCTGGCCAGTGTTTCCAGCTGGGCGGTGAGTGCCATGATTTGGCGTGAGAGTGCCCCGGGTTTGATCTGTTTGAAGGCGGCGTTCATCCGGATGATCGGGCGTTTGTGCATCCTCTCGTGGCGTATGGCCCGCTGGTGTGGTGTGGCAGGTGCGTCATGTTTCTTGGTCACTTTCGCGCCGTGCCGCTGTTTCTCGATGAGTTTTTGCTGGGGCAGCAGGTAGTTGGTGAAGATCCGGTCCAGTTCCCAGATTTCGTTGAGTTTCTCCASCTCGGCGGCGGTGTCGTAGCGGAGGTAGCCGACGAGTTCGCGGACCCTGGCCCAGTTCTTTTGCTCCACGTGGGCGCCGTCGTTCTTGTTCCCTGGCCGGGACCGGGTGAAGGTGATCTGGCGCGCATGGCAGTAGGCCAGCAGATGGTCGTTGATGAACTCCGAGCCGTTGTCCGAATCGATTCCGATGATCGGGAACGGGAACACGGCCGTGACGTGCTCGAGGGCCTCGAAGACCCATTTGGCCGCCTTGTTCCGAACGGACCGGTTCACCGTCCATCCGGTGGAAATATCGGTCACTGTCAGGGTGAAGCAGAACTCCCCGAAGCTGTTTCCTCCCTCGTGGCCGACCAGATCGATCTCGACGAATCCCGGCACGGCGTCGTCCCATTCGGCCCAGGTCCGGACCGGGATCTGGGATTTCAGCAGGGTACCGGGCTTGGTGTGTGAGCGTCCCCGCGGGAAGAGTTTCGCCCGTTCGCCGGTTAGCTTGCGGTCGATGGTCGCGGCGCTCATGCGCATCAGCAGCGCGGCCTGGTCATCGGTGATCGCAAGCTCCTTGTCCCGGCGCAGCAGCGGCACCAGGACCGGCAGCATCGGTGCCAGAAGCCTGCCGGCAGGGGCGCGCAGTACCGCCCAGCACTTGATCAGCGGCGGCAGCAGATCCGGACCGTAGACCGGCGTCCGCCCAGGCCTGGGCTTCACGATCTTCAGGACCAGGGCCTCCCGCAGGGCCGTCCGGGCGTAGTCGCGGTGCCAACCGGTCAACTCGACCAGCTCGTTCAGGATCCGTGTTTTCCCTGCACGATCGGCGCTCTGGTAGGCGAGGGCTTTCTTCTTCGTCACAGCCTGGCGCTGGGCCATCGTTAGCTCCATGAAAACGGGCATAACCCTCATCCGCTGCCACGGCCGTGAACCACGCCGCTACGCGGAGGTTTTCAACTGAGGCAACGTATCCGGCTACGCGGAGGTTTTCTATGAGTCAACGCGCATTGATGCTGCATCCGCTCATGCCGACGCGGGGAGCGCCCCCATTCCGTCCCTTGCCTCATCCGTGCTTATCACACCGCAGCGGGCAACGCAGGCGCTGGCGCCTACCGACCGATTGCCACTGACCGGTCCGGCAGGAGCGACACCTACTTTGCCCGTCGCCGGGGTCCCAGCAGTAGTAGTACCGAGCCCCGCGGTGGTCGGTACGACCGAGCTCGCGGTCAACGACGTCGTTGATGCTGTGGCCGCGGAAGCTGCTGTCACGCTGCCGCAGGTTCCAGAACTGCCGGCACTCAGGGTGCCCGTTCCGCCTCCGTCCGCTGTCTTGGAGGACCCCGCCGTCGTTCCGGACCTGCCTTTACCCCTCGTACTTCCGGCTAGCGACTCGCCCGCCGATGCCACCATTCTTCCTTCACCCCGGGCTGGAACCCCTCCGTCGGTAGAACTTCTAAGAACCTCTACCACTCCCACGTCCAGGGCGGGAACTCCTGTTGACAGGGCCGCGTCCCCGCTACTCGACTCGCCTTCGGCGGAAGTATCCACCTGGACGGGGGGCGGCTCCTCAACGCCCGGGAACGGTTCCGGCCACCCGCTGCATGTTCCGCTGACGCCGCCGGAGGTCAGCGGTCTGGCCGCAGGTTCTGGCAGCGGAGACGGGACTTCCTCTCAGACAGCGGCCGAACCGGCGTACGTCGGCCTCAGCCGTGACCCCCAGGACGCGGGCCAATCGTCACGGGACAACTGGAACCTGCCTGAAAATCAGGCGTTCCCACCTGGCTCCTCACCTGACTGATCAGGTCGCCCCTGCCCGACTCGCGGCAGCCAGCGACCATGGGCACAATCGTGCCCGAAGACTCAATCAGGAGAACCAAAATGATGCTTACATCTGTACGACGCGGCCTCTACGGCGCCCTTTTCGCAGGAGGAGTTCTGGTGCTCGGTGCCGGCGCAGCCTCTGCCGCCACCGGCGACCCTGTCACAGGGCCCGTGGCCAATGCGCCGGTTACCTCGCCGGTCACCATCAACACGGAAGGAACGGAACCGTTCGAAAACGCCCCGGCCGCGCCGTCCCTGACGGGCACCGGCGCACCACTGGCCGGCACCGTGGCCAATGCGCCGGTTACGGCGCCGGTCACCATCAACACGGAAGGAACGGAACCGTTCGAAAACGCCCCGGCCGCGCCGTCCCTGGCGGGCACCGGCGCACCAGTGGCCGGCACCGTGGCCAATGCGCCGGTTACGGCGCCGGTCACCATCAACACGGAAGGAACGGAACCGTTCGAAAACGCCCCGGCCGCGCCGTCCCTGACGGGCACCGGCGCACCACTGACCGGCACCCTGACCAATGCGCCCATTGTTGGCGTAGGGACACCTTTGGCGGTGGGGCCCGACGGCCTGTCGGGTTTCGGCGCCGTGAGTGCTAACGACGGAGCCGGAGACGTGAGGGCTGCGGCCAGCCTAAATCTGGATTTTGGTAGCGCTGTGGTTCCGGTCCCGGTCTCTGGTGCTGCCACTGGCAGCGGAGCAAATGACGCGGCTGCCGCTTCCTCTGGTCCGGGCGGGAACAGCAGTGCCACTTCCCCGACCCCATCGACCGGATCTACCATCTTGGCGCCGGTCACGTCGGCCGGAGGCTCAGGGCCCGCCGGCTTCGGGATTTTCGCTGATATATCCGGTGCGCATGATGGTGCACGGGTAACCGGCCCTGCCAGCGCTCCCGTGGCCCCGCTGCCCGGTGCCGCGGGGAGTGCCGGTGTCGTTGGCCCGGGGGCGCAGGCAACGCCTTCCATTCCGGGTGTGTGTCTGCGCGAAACGGGTGCCCTCAGGTTGGCGGCTGCAGAGTCGGCCAACGGGCAACAGCTTGCCGGCATGGTTCCCCAGTCTGCCGTACTGGGCGCCCTCGCCGCGGTGATGCTCCTGCTGGTGCTGCGCCGCAACCCTCACACGCTGTCGTCCGGGCGCCGGGTGGGGAACTGGCCGGACCCTTGCGGGAGCTGACCTCCGCAGGGCGGCGCTGATCCGCAGGTCACGGCACCATTGCGGATCAATTGATAGTCATTTCTGACGATCCGTGTGCTTGTGCCGCCAGCCGACGATGTCGGTTGGCGGCACATTCCTGGAGCCGGTCTCTGGCCGGTGAGGGCCCGGTCCGCTGTAAGAACCCGGAACCTCGCTTGTCAAGTGGGACCCAAACGTGAGGTGAGGTTATCTGTAGGAAGTTTTTTTGCGACATGCTGCCATGGGAGGCCGCGTCTGATGCGGATTCTTTCGGGGAGCATGCACCGGCCAGCGGTCCCGGCAACACGAAGGGACCCCGCCCTTTGGCGGCCGGACAGGGTTGCACCTCTTAGTTGGGGTTTCCTTGGCCGACCTCGATGAGCATCTCGTCCCCGGGCTGGTGACCCAGGACGTCCCTGTCAACAGTGGCGAGGATTCGTGCCCGCAGATGGGCCAACCTGATCCGGCAAAGACAAGAGAGCCCGTGCACTTCAAAATCCGCTGACATCCGGCGCCCCGGCCAACTCGGGTTCGACCAGACGCCCGCCATATCCGGCCCCCAAGATCCTGGTGTTCGATGCCTGGACTATCCAGTCCCCAAAGCCGGGCAAGCCCGGAGCGGGCTCCCGTACCATGGGCGGATGGTATTCATCCGGCTGTACCGCGAGGGCAAACTCGAACGCGACGATGTCGGCGCCCACGAAATCGAGGCACTCGCCCGCCAGGACGACGTCGTGCTCTGGATTGACTTCACGGACCCGACCGCGGATGACCTCCTGGGCGTCGAGACGGTCTACGGGCTTCATCGCCTCGCCGTTGAGGACGCAGTCCACGACTTCCAGCGGCCCAAGCTGGACCGCTACCCGAACCACCTCTTCCTCTCCGCCTACCAGGCCGGACTCCAGCCCGGCAACGGGGAACTCGCCATCGCCGAAATCTCCGCCTTCGTCACGCGCAACGCCCTGGTGACCGTGCACGGGCCCGGGTTCGCCACCGACAAACTGATGGCGCACTGGGACGCAGAGCGGGACCTGGCTGCGCATGGGGTGCCCTTCCTGTTCTGGGGCCTGCTGGATCTGATCGTGGACGGGCATTTCGACGCAGTCCAGGAACTCGACGGCTACATCGACACCCTCGAAGAGTCACTCTTCGATGACCACTCACCCGACCACGACCTACAGAGGAAAACCTTCGAACTGCGCAAGAACCTGGTCCGCCTCCGCCGCGTGGTCCTGCCAATGCGCGAAGTCCTCAACACTCTCCTGCGCCGGGATGACCTGATCGGCTGCAGCCCCGCCATGCAGCCTTTCCTCCAGGACGTCTACGACCACGTTTTGCGCGCCACCGAATGGACAGAATCCCTCCGCGACCTGGTCACCACCATTCTGGAAACCCACATCAGCATCCAGGGAAACCAGATGAACCTCGTCATGAAAAAGGTCACCAGCTGGGCCGCAATCATCGCCGTCCCCACCGCCGTCACCGGCTTCTTCGGGCAAAACGTGCCCTTCTTCGGCTTCCAGAGCGACTACGGGCTCTGGCTCTCGACCGCACTCATGGCCGGCGGGTCAGTGTTCCTCTACCTGGCCTTCAAAAAACGGGACTGGATCTAACCGGGAACCCCCGCCCGAGAACAGCGTCTATCGGGGATTTCGGGTTTCGCCCTTCTCCGGCGAGCTTGGCAGGGAATAGGGTCTCCGCCACAGAGACATGCCTTTCCTGCCTCCCAGACGGTGCAGAAAATGCCTGCCCATCCCAGACGAGAGCGGTCTGGGGGTCGGCAATGCGCCCGGACGGGGACGGCCTCTCCCGAGACGCTGACCTGGAGCAACGGTCCTGAAGTCAACGTACGATCCGACTGTCACGTCCTCTGGACACCGGAGACCCCGTCTACATGATGAAGCTGCCGGCGAACAGTGGAACATCCGGAATAGCGTGGCCCCGGGTTAGCCCCGCAGGGTGTACCGCGCACCGGCGCTACCGCGTGCCTGGGTTTGGACGGCCGCTTATAGGCCGTCCGGCTACCTGCTGTTCACCACGGCGCCCCGGGTCGTTCATTACCGGGAAGTAACGTAGCGAGCTCGTGATAAGACCCAAACCCTTTGAGAGGCTCCCCCATGAGCGCGACCCGCACCCGAGGCATCCTCACGGCCGCCGCAGCCATCATCCTGGCCGCGTCCGCTATCGGCGGCACAGTGGCCGCGCAGGCCGCCGGCAACAACGACCAGCAAGGCGGCGATAATGCCGGATCCGGCGCCCACGCCAAAACGGACACTGCCCTGGCCGACGCGTTCAACAGTGTTGACCGGAACACCAAGTGGCAGCAGACCTCCAAGCTGAAGCTGAACTTCCCGACGTACCACACCGAAGGCATCGCCTACAGCCAGGACCACATCTTCCTCTCGGCCGTCCAGATCACCGAGCCGACCACGAAGTTCCCGGCCCCGCAGAACGGCTTCGACCGCACGCCCGGCAAGGGCATAGGCCACCTTTTCGTCATGGACAAATCCGGCAACCTGCAAAAAGACATCATCCTGGGCGAAGGCGACATGTACCACCCGGGCGGAATTGACTTCGACGGCACCAACGTCTGGGTCCCAGTGGCCCAGTACCGGCCCGACAGCAGCGCCATCATCTACCGCATCGACGCGAACACCCTCGACGTACACAAGCAGTTCGAGGTCAAAGACCACTTCGGCGGCATTGTGATGGACAAACAGACCGGCCACCTGGTCGGCAACACCTGGGGCTCGCGCCGGTTCGCCGAATGGGACCTGCAGGGCAAACAGCTCTCAACCTGGGAAAACCCGAACTACTTCATCGACTACCAGGACTGCCAGTACGTGCCCAGCTCCAAGATGATCTGCGCCGGGATCACCAACCTCCCGCAGACCCCGGCAGCCGGAGGCACCGGTGCCACCTACGAACTCGGCGGCATCGCGTTGATCGACCTCAAATCCCACAACGTGCTCCGCGACGTTCCCTTCCAGCAGTGGTCCACCGCCGGGCACGTCGCAACCCGCAACCCGTTCAAAATGACCGCCGACGGCAACCACCTCACCATGAAGACCGCCCCCGACAACGGCGACGAAGGCAACGGAACCGAAATCCTCACCTACGAAGCAACCGTCACCCCCGCCAAATAACCCCAGACACCCCGCAACCGGCCCCGGCACGCCGGGCTCCGCCTCCCACGTTCGACGCACGGGAGGCGGAGTCCGGCCCGGGCCGGGTGCCTCACCGGACACCCGCACAGCGTTCGACTGGCGGCCATCCGCGGCCGGCACCCCCCGAACAGGAACGATTGCCCCCGGGCCAGCCGGCCGATACCGCCCGGTCCGCCCGGCGGTAAACCTCCGACATCCCCGGCGAGGCTCCGCTGTGCACGGGATGATCGGCCGTGCCGCAGACAGTCCGAATCGCAGCGCCCTCCCACCAGGCTAAACGCCTGCCCGGCGATTGACCCGGCAACCGCCCCTTTGACCCCCCGCGCTACGTCCGCTACGGTGACCGGAGTTCATCCGCATCCCCCCAGCACGCGGATGGACCGCCACAACGGCTAAGCCCCACTACCGGCCACCGCCTCCGGTCCGTAGCGGGGCTTAGCTGCGCCCCCGGCCTTCCGTGCCGGTCCCGGATGCGCACCGGTCCCGCCAGGCCTGGGCGCAGCCACCGGGGCGGCGCCCCGACCGGGCTCCCGACAGCCGCCGGGCCGGACGTTGACACCAAAGACAGGAACAATACCGGGCGAGAACGTTGAGCCGATCCCGCGCCGTATCCGGAACGTTTCCGTGTCCCAGGGGCCTTGGAGTGAAATCCGCGGGAGACTGTTTGGGCGTGCGTGGTGCGGAGAACATCACCGCCGTTGGTGCACGAAGGTGCATCCCGAAGCCTGACCGTCCCGCGATGGGACGGTCAGGCTTTGGCGTGCCCGGGCACGACCATCGGTCCCCCGCTGGTCCGGCCGGCGCATCTGGCCCGTTTACGGCCTGGCCGGGCCATCCCGCGTCGGCCTGGCGACCACAGCTGCAAGCTACCCGGGTGGTGTGTCATCCAAATTACCCGTGAGATAGCGCTGGACGTTCGGGGCAACCATCCGCACCACGTCCTCGGGCGGAGCCGACGCCAGCGGCTCCAGACGCACCACATACCGCACCAGCATCAGTCCCGCCATCTGGGTGGCGATCAGGTTTCCGCGCATAGTGACTTCCTCCGCCGGCCCCGGCACTCCGGTCATGATTCGGGACAGGATGGTCCGGGCGAGCATTTCGCGTAGAAGCGCGGTCTTGGCCGTCGAGCCGATAGTGCCGCGGATGAAGGCCAATATTCCGTGACGGGCGGGGCCTTCCCAGAGGCGCAGCACAGCCCGGACGATTGCCTCGGCACGCTCTGAGGGGCCCAGGTCTTCCACTCCGGCCAGGACTTCGTCCGGGTCAGCGGGAAGTTCCACGCTCAAGGCGAAGAGCTCGTCCTTGCCCTTGAAGAAGTGGTGGACCATGGCCGGGTCGACTTGGGCTTCACGGGCCACTTGCCGCAGGCTGGTGCCGTCGAAGCCGTTTTCGGAAAACAACAGCCGGGCCGCGGCCAGGATCTGCTCCCTCGACTCCGTTCCGCCGCTCCGCCTCCCCCGCCGAAGCGGCCGAAGGCCGCCGCTCACGAGGTCCGCCGCCGCAATGTCAGCGACGCCAGCACCAGAACCCCGAACACGACGGACGTCATGACGGTCGTGTCCTGCCACATTGCGGACGTGGCTTCGACATGGCCCGCGATCTCCTGGAGCGCATCCACCGAGAACGTCAGCGGCAGTACGTTGGAGATCGCCTCGAGGACCTCGTTCATCCGCTCCCGGGCCACGAAGAGCCCGCACAGCAGGATTTGCGGTATCACCACCACGGGCATGAACTGCACAGCCTGGAACTCCGTGCGGGCAAACGCGGAGCACAGCAGTCCCAGGGCCACGCCCAGCACGGCGTTGATGACGGCGATCATGACCACCAGCCCGGGGCCACCCTTGATGTCGAGGCCGAAGACCCAGTACGCCACGGCGGTGGCCACGATCGATTGCAGCGCCGCCATGATGGAGAAAGCCAGGGCATAGCCGAACAGGAGATCGGCCTTGTGGATGGGCGTGGTCAGCAGCCGCTCCAACGTCCCGGACGTCCGCTCGCGCAGCATCGTGATGGAGGTGACCAGGAACATGACCACAAACGGGAAGATGGCCAGCATCATTAGACCTACGCGATCGAAGGTCCGTGGGAACCCGGAGGACAGGGTCTCGTTCTCGAACAGGAAATAGACGGCGGTCAGCAACAGCGCAGGTACCACCATGATCAGCGCCATGCTGCGGTGGTCGTGACGCAGTTGGTCCAGCACACGGGCCGTCGTGGCCAGCATCATCCGCGGGTTCATCGTGCCGCCTGTCCTTCCTGTGCCCCCGAGCCTGGGTCCGGGCCGGCCTCTGCGTCCTGGATCATGCGCAGGAACGCCTGTTCGAGGTCGCTGCTGCGGCCCCGCCCGGCGAGCTCGGCGGGAGTGAGCTGCGCCAGCAGCAGTCCGTCCCGCAACAGCAGCAGGGACGAACAATGCGAGGCTTCCTCCATAACGTGGCTGGACACCAACAGTGTGGTTCCTGCCTCGGCCATAACAGCAAAGCGCTGCCACAACTCGGCTCGCAAGACCGGGTCAAGGCCGACCGTCGGTTCATCCAGGACGAGCAGCTTCGGATACGAGACGAGCGCGCAGGCGAGTGACACCCGGCTGAGCTGTCCACCGGACAGGTCTGCCGTCTTCTGCCGGGCGAACTGTTCAAGCCCGACGGCGGCAATTGCCTCGGCGGTGTCGCCCGCCGTCGCGCCGTACATAGCCGCGAAGTACCTGACATTGGCTTCCACGCTCAGGTCCGTGTAGACGCTGGCCGCCTGGGTGACATATCCGACCTCGCGCCTCAAGGAGGGCTCGCCGGCCGGCTTCCCGAGCACGCGGATGCACCCGCCGGTGATTTTCTGAACCCCCACGATGGCGCGCATCAAGGTGGTCTTTCCGCTGCCGGACGGCCCGAGCAGCCCAGTGATGCGGCCGGGCTCAATGGTGAAGTCCAGGCCCCGCAGGATCTGAGTGCGGCCCCTTGAGATCTGCAGGTTCGAAGCTTCGACGGCCGGGGCCCCGGCAGAATCGGGTATGCCATCCTGGCCCCTGCGGGCTGTGTTGTCAGTAGCGACGCGGGACACCATGACCTCCAATGGTCAACAATTCATCAGATGATGAAATCACGCTAAACCCGGCCGCCGCCTGCCGTCAACGGTGCGTGGCGGGCGCATCCTTCAAAACGTCCCACCCGCTTCACGGGGTCCTGCACCGGAACGGTCACCGCCGGATTGCGACACAAATCCATACCCTAATTCGCAAAACTGACGTCCATGGAATATCTTAGGTGAGCCTTACCTACTAAATTCGTGTCCGGTTTCAGGCCTGCCTGATTGGGCCGGATCCGTGTTTCTGCCGTGACCCCGCCCCTTTCCTCCCCGGAATGGGGTCTATGAAAGGCCCCCGATGAAGCTCCGCATCAAAACCGCCGCCGCCGCCACGGCCGCGCTGCTGGCACTCTCGGCCTGCGGCGGCAGCCCGGCTCCCGGCGCTTCGGGTTCCGTCGGGGACGGGATCGTTGTCTACAACGCCCAGCACGAAAGTCTCACCACCGCCTGGGTGGCCGCGTTCACCAGGGAAACAGGCATCAAAGTCACCCTCCGCAACGGGGATGACCTGGAGATGAGCAACCAGCTCAGCGAGGAAGGCAAGAACTCCCCCGCGGACGTCTTCCTCACCGAAAACTCCCCCGCCATGGTCCGCATCGCCGGCGCAGGCCTCCTCGCCCCGGTCGACCAGGCCACGCTCAGCCAGGTCCCGTCCGGGTACCGGCCCTCCACCGGAGACTGGACCGGCATCGCCGCCCGCTCCACCGTGCTGGCCTACAACAAAACCAAACTCACCCCGGACCAGCTCCCGAAATCCCTGATGGACCTGGGAGACCCGGCCTGGAAGGGACGGATCGGGGCCTCCACCGGCGGCGCGGACTTCCAGGCGATCATCAGCGCCATGCTCGAGCTCAAGGGCGAAGACGCCACCCGGGCATGGCTGGAAGCGGCCAAAACGAACGTCAAAGCCTACAAAGACGACACGCCCGTCCTCGCGGCCGTCAACTCCGGCGAGGTCGACGCCGGCATCCTCTACCACTACTACTCCTTTGTGGACCAGGCCCAGACCGGAGAGAACAGCAAAAACGTTGAGCTTCACTACTTCAAGAACCAGGACCCCGGCGCGTTCGTCAGCGTCTCCGGCGGCGCTGTCCTGGCCTCCAGCAAAAAACAAGCCCAGGCCCAGCAGTTCCTGAACTTCATCACCGGTACAACCGGCCAGCAGGTCCTGCAGGGCGGCGACTCCTTCGAATACACCGTCGGCAGCGACGTCCCCGCCAACCCCAAGCTGACCCCCCTCAACCAACTCCAGGCCCCGGCCATCGACCCCGCGAAACTCAACAGCACCAAAGTCACCGACCTCATGACCCAGGCCGGACTCCTCTAAACCGCCAGCCGCCACACACCATCCTCCAAGGCCCGGCTCACGGGAAATGCCACGGAAACGCCCCGGACATCGCCCATCCACACAATGGAAAATGCGCCCCATGTCTTCCCGCCGCACATTTCCCGCCACCTGTGCCCATCCCGGTCCGGCCGACCCAGCCGCACCACACGGTCCCGTCCTGATCATTCGCCCGGACCAGGGTGTGGCAGTGGTCATGGCCCGCGAACTTGCCCTTGCTGTTCGGCTCGCCGGCGGCACCCGGATCGGGACGACAATCTGACCGGACCCTTCACGACAGCGGACGTGGCGTTGCGCCTGCGCTGGCTCACCGCAACGCCAGCGCCGTGGCCCTTGATCCCGAGCTCACCGTCGGGGACCTGACGCTCCGTCCCCGATGGCTGCTTGCCCGTAGAGGCGACTGCCAGGTCCCGCTGACGAAAACACAGTGCCCGGTCCTGCAGCTTCTGATGGAGAACCCCGGGACCGTCGTCCGCGAAGACGAAATCGTGACGCAGGTATGGCCGGGCAATCTCGACCGGGGCGGCAGTAACGTCGAGCTGTAGATCTCCTATTTGCGCCGGAAGATCAGCGCCGCCGGTTCGCCGATGATCCACACCCTTCGGAGCATCGGCTACCTGATCAAACCAGCCCCGACCAGCCCGGCGACCCTGCCAGCGAACGACCCGGCCTAGCCGTAGTCCGGACAAAAAGTCAGGAGCTTTGCACCGAACCCGGTATCGGGCGGCGGACCCTGCGCCACGGACTGCCTCCACACGGATCCGTTCAGCTCTCGACGCGTGGTGATCGAATGGCGGACTGCCCCGCGAAGTCCCCCTGTTGCCAAGCAGTGACCCGCTGTTAGCATGGCCCGGTACTTCCATGACCGCCCCCACAACCCTGGAGAATCCATCATGACGACCCGCCTCAATCCATATCTGAGCTTCCGCAACAACGCCCGTGAAGCCATGGAGTTTTACAAGAGCGTCTTCGGCGGCGAGCTGGTGACCAACACCTTTGCCGACTTCCACGCGAGCCAGGAACCCGCCGAAGACCATCTGGTGATGCATTCACAACTGGAATCACCCTCCGGCCTGACACTGATGGCCTCGGACACGCCCGCCCGCATGGAATTCAACCCCGGCACCACATTCAGCATCTCCCTCAGCGGGGAAGACGACGCCGAGCTCCGCGGCTACTGGGAGAAGCTCTCCGACGGCGGCGCCGTGACCATGCCCCTGGAAAAAGCCCCCTGGGGAGACACCTTCGGAATGTGCAACGACAAGTTCGGTGTGGCCTGGCTGGTCAACATCACCGGAGCCAAGGACTAACACCCCGAAATAGTGGAGGGCAGTGAACGCGCCCGAAAGCAGCGTGCCGGTGGGTGACGAGGACGTAGTGCCCGAGCATCGACGACCAAATTGGCTGGCTGGAAACCAGTCCCGGGATTCTCCCGGGGATTTGACTGGGCTAAGGCCGAAACGGCGGATGGCTCCATCGGCACGGTATCGATGGAACCATCCGTGGTGGGACGTAGGCTCCTAGGAGGGTCTTGGCAAAGCCGACGTCCCACGGTCAGAGCAAAGTCCGGGAGGCGCTTCGCACAATGGATCGCGTCGACTTATCAAAGACGGCCGCGTAGCGGGTATCGAATATTCAATGGGTAACGCGCGCGCAGCATCGTATCTGCAGCTGCCGAAACACCGGGCGACGTCGGTGTTCCGGCAAGGAGCTGACGATGAGCAAACCACCCCTTCACGAGACTGCGCCATCGAGTCCTCGTAGGCGTCAACACTCCGGGCCGGATCAACCAGCTCAGATTTGGGCGTGCTCGTCCGTGTCGTGCACTCAAAGCAAACACAGTCCCGCCGTCCTTGCAGGCGTGCGGGCACCCGAACTACCTAGGAGCACCATGGCCCACGCCGAGAATGAAACCACCATCAACCGCACTCCCGAGGAGGTCTACGCGTTCCTCGCGGACGGACTCAACAATCCCACGTGGCGCCACGGGGTTCAACGCATCGCCCTCAAGAGCGGCCCGGCGGGAGCCGTGGGCGCAATTTACGCCCAGACCCTGACCGGACCCGGCGGCCGGCCCATCGCCGGCGATTATGAAATCACCGAGGCGGCCCCCGGCCGGCTCCTCCGCTTTCACGTTGTTGCCGGCCCGGCCCGGCCCTTCGGCGAATACCGACTCAGCGAGGCTCCCGGCGGCACTGCCATCAGGTTTTCCTTGGAACTGCACCCGAAAGGACTCATGAAACTCATGGGACCGATGATCAACAAGACCATGCAGAGCGAGGTCGCGCAATTGGCCGCCCTCAAGACCACCCTCGAATCCGCTTCCCGCTGAAGCGCTGGAATTGAAGGAAGCCCGTTGAAAGAACACCCCGGAATCAACACCGACCTGCGTCGCCATCCGCCCGGACGCGCAACAAACCTCGGGCAGGGGCTGGTGCGGCTGACGTTCGAGCGGGAATACGCCCACCCGCTCCAACGTCTCTGGCAGGCCGTCACCGATCCTGCGGAAACAGCAACGTGGTGGGCCCGGTCCCGTGGATCCCTGCAGCCCGGATCCTCCTTTGATCTGCAGTGGCTCAATGCCAGGGACGAAGAAAACGGGACTGACATGGAATGGTGGACCGGTACAGTCCTCACAGTGGATCCGCCGCACGTATTCGAAATCAGCAACGAGATGCACGGCAGCATCCGCTTTGAACTGACCGCTGCGCGCGTCGGCGGCGCCGCCCACAGCACGCGCCTAATATTCACCAACACCATTTCCGCGCCCGAGGCCATGGTGGCCCGGAGCCTGGCGGGATGGCACACCCATCTGGACCACCTCCAGGAAGCCCTCGAGGGGAAACCGGTCCCGTGGCCGCGCTGGTGGGCCGAGATCTACCCCTCGTGGGAAACGATCCACGCGGATTATCTTAAGCGTCGCCGATTGGCTCCAAGTCAACGAGATCATGTGGGTTGAGTGGAAGTTCCTGCCGATGCCCCGGCCGTCGTGCCGTCACAGCTCCGCCAATATCCGGTGTTCGTCAGGTTCTGACTCGCCTCGACAGTGTCCGGTTTCGGCACCTGTATCACGACCCCGGCCCTGTCTGTTCTGATTCTGGTCACAATGAACGGAACACCCTGGACCCGGGCCTGGTCAATGCCGCCCGGCGGGCCCCGTATCCGCTCTTCGGTATTGTCGCCGGAGTCTGGATTGACCGGTTCCCCCGCCGAACGATGCCCATCAGCGGCGGCCTCGGCCGGGGATGTCTCCCCGTTCCGGGCTTGATGGACCTGGAAAGTCTTCGAGGGACCGGTCGTAGGCGCCAGCCTTTCCATGCGTCTGGGACATCGCTGGGGCACGGGCAGGACCATGGTTGCTGCGCGCACAGCCCAGCCGTTGGCGGTTGCCCTTGTTGCGCGGGCACCCATCGAGGCCTGTGGCACCCATACCGGTCAGATTTACGGCTCTGCGCTGCAATGGTCCGGGGAGCTATGGGCTGCGTTGGCCCTGGCCGGCACCGGGCAGCTGCTCTTCGGCATGGCCACGGGCGTGGAAGGCCCGCTGTAAACGGGATATCGCCTGGCCGTGACCCCGGACAGACTCATTGCCCGCGTGAGTGCAACTGTGCGGTCGGTGAACCGTGGAATGATCGTCATCGGGGCACCTCTGGGCGGCTTCATCGCCACCATCGCAGGCACCGGCGCGGCGCTTTGGGCCTCCGTCGTCTTCCTCGTGCTGGCCTCCATGGCGCTTCTCCGTTCCGGGTTCAAAGACGCACGGCTGGAAGATCAACAACTTTCCGACGAAGAAGCACCCATTCCCTGACCCAGAAGCCGCCGGACGACCCTGGCTCCAGGAAAGCCACCGGTGTCCCCTGTGGAGCCGAGGTCCGGGCAGGCGCCGCACCTTGCGTTCAGTTTCTTCACGTAAGGTTCAGGCATCAGGGCCCGTCCGGGGCCCCTTCATGATGGAGGAAAGCATGTCCAAGTTTGTCGTGATCTACGCTGCACCGGAGTCAGCAGAGGCAACCATGGAAAACAACGACCCCGCGGCCGCCGCGGACGGCATGCAGGCCTGGATGGACTGGGCCGGCCGCGCCGGGCAGCACCTCACCGACATGGGCGCCCCGCTGGGCAACGGACGAGAGATCAGCACGACCGGCACATCCGACACCGCTGCAGGCGTCGGCGGCTACTCGATCCTTGAGGCCGAGGACATGGACCAGGCGCTGGCGCTCATGGACGGCCACCCGCACCTGATGATGCCCGGCGCCTCCATCCAGGTTTACCCGGCCCTGGACATCCCCGGAATGTAGCCCGAACGCGAAAGGTCCCTTGTCGTCGTCCCTGAGGACGGCCGGCAAGGGGCCTTGCCCGGCTTGCGCCAGTATCGTGATACGGCGGTCAGGCCACGGCCTGGCTGCTCTGCATCTTTCCGCCGCGGGTGACGAAGGGGAGGAAGCTGCCACGCCCTCTTGGCCTCGAAGGACTCATTCAACACTCAATGTGGTAATTAGAGAATTCATCGACAAGGCAGAGATAACCAACGCCACGTTCCACCGGTGTGTCACGGAGCGGTGCCGGTAACGAAAACTCGGAGTCTCCATGTCTGGGCACTCCGAACTGCTTCCACAGCAAGAGATACGGGAGCCGGACCTGCAACAATGCGAAAACCCGGTGCATTTCGTGAAGATGCTGGTTCCGACGGGGTACTCTCAGTAAACCAAACTGGGGGTAGGGGCATGACGAGCAAGGTTTCCGGAACGCCGCGGGTGCGGGATGTATTGGTGTGCGTGCTGGTGGTTCAGGTGGTGTTCGCCCTGACCGCCGGCGCTGCCCTGATCCTTGACCCCGAAGGCATCCTCGACGATCCGTTCGACCAGCTGATGGCGGCCTTCGTCATCGTGATGCCAATCACGATGGCCGTCGTTCTGGCCGTGCGTTTTCGCCGGGGCCACCGGGCGGAGCGAAGCCGCACGAGGGCAACCGCCCAACTGATGGACACCGTTCTGAGCACCAGCCATGAATGGGTGTGGGCGCTGGATGACCAGGGGCTCTTCACGTTTTGCAGCCCGGCCAGCGCCGGCCTGCTGGGCTGGGAGCCGTCGGAACTTCTCGGCCGGCGATACGACCTCGTCATCGACGGCCGGGACCTTGCCCGGGCCAAGGCGGACATCGCCGCAGCGGGGCCGGGCTGGGACGGGGTCGTTGTGCGGTGCCGGCACCGCGACGGCAGCGCCGTCTGGATGGACGTCTCGGGCACAACGCGCCCATCGACGGAGGGGCAGGGTGGCGGCTTTGAAGGGACGAGCAGGGTACTGCCGCCGCTGAGCGCACGGGAGGCAATCAATTCCCTCAGCCGGGAAAAGCTCCAGGGAATGATTGACCAGGAAATGCTGCTGACTGCGTTCCAGCCCATCCACCACCTGAGCACCGGAAAGCTCCTTGGCGTCGAGGCGCTGGCCCGATTCGTCGACGAGGACGGCGCCGGAACGGAGTTCTGGTTCGCCGAAGCCGCCCAGGTGGGCTTGTTGGGTGAACTCGAATTCGCCGCTCTGGAAACCGCCCTGGCGGCCGCCCAGGCGCTTCCTCCGGACATCTATGTGGCCTTGAACATTTCACCGGAGACCTGCCTGGATCCACGGTTGCCCGGTCTCTTGCAGCGGTCCGGCCTGTCGCTGACGAGGCTGGTCCTCGAACTGACGGAAAGGCTGGAAGTATCCGAGTACGGTCCCCTCCTCTCGGTGCTGGCGCCACTACGGGCCGAAGGCTTACGCATCGCCGTCGACGATGCAGGCTCGGGGTTCGCTTCCATGCGGCACGTGCTCCACATCCGGCCCGACATCATCAAACTGGACCGCAGCCTCATTGCAGGGATCGACGACGACCAGGGCCAGCGCGCCCTCGGTGCGGCCCTGGTCGAATTCGCGCGCCAGATCGGCGCAACCCTCGTTGCCGAAGGAATCGAAACCCCCGCCGAGCTCGCCGCCGTAGCAGGAATCGGCATGACGGCCGGACAGGGCTACCTCATCGGCAGACCATCGATCCATCCCAAGGACTGGGCAACCTGGTACGAGACCTCACGCCCGGGGACGGGCCCGGACCGGCCCTAGCAGCAGGACCCACCCATCTGGCCACCGCGGCCGGAACCGCTTAGCCGCTGGGCCAGCCCGAGCTCCCACGGCAGTGCGCGGTGTGTTCGCGGCAAACACTGCTCCGGAGTTCCAGCTTGCCGTCATTGCCGCCAGGGTCCATCCCCAGCCCAGGCGCCTTGGGCTTTTGGAACTGAACTCAGACGCACCCACGGCCAACACAGTTGACCCGAACAAACCATCAAGCTCGTGTTTGCCAACGGGGTCGGACCGCTCAGCTCATTGGCATCCACGCTGCAACCCATGCGGGGAAGCCGTGGCGGTTGGCGGTTTATGGTTGCCTATCTGCCGGCGCCCTGTGTCGCCTGGCGGCGTTCGCGGCGGGACTCGTAGACGGCTCCGAGCGCTGCGCCGTCGTGCACGCCGTCGCTTGGAACTGCGGTGGTCCCGGCAGAGGGGTGCGGTTCCTCTGGGCTGCCGGCGTCGAGGTCGCGGGATCGGGCGGTGGCTTTGACGACGAGGACGGCGAGGAAGGTCGTGACGGGCACGGCCAGGACCAGTCCGATGGAGGCGGCGAGTGTGCGCACGACTTCTTCGGCGAGTTGGCCGCTGGTGAGGGCGTCGAGCAGGGGACGGTCGTAGAGCATGACCAAAATCAGGACCGGCAGGGCGGCCCCGGCGTAGGCGAAGGCGATGGTGTACACCGTGGAGGCGATGTGGTCCCGGCCGATGCGCATCGCGGAGGTGAATAGGTTCCTCGCCGTCGTCGCTGGGGCCAGTTCGTACAGTTCCCAGACGGCAGAGGACTGGGTAATGGTGACGTCGTTGAGCACGCCCAGGCCCGAGATGATCAGCCCGCAGGTGATGATGCCGGAGATGGAGAGCTTGTCGGAGACGTTGATCAGCTGGTAGGTGTTCTCATCCCCTATCCCGGTCAGGTATGCGGCCGAGACCGCCCAAGTCGCCAACAGCGCGGTGGTGCCGAGACCGAAGAGGGTGCCCAGCAGGGCGGTGGAGGTGCGCGCGGAAAATCCGTGGGCGAAATACAGGACCCCGAACATGATCGCGGCGGCGCCGGCCAGAGCCACGGGGAGGGCCGGGCGGCCCTCCAGCAGGGCGGGCAGCACGAACGCGGCCAGGATGACGTAGGCGCCGACCAGGCCAATGATCGCGCGCAGGCCGCGCCAGCGGGCGACGGCAATCACCGTCACGGCGTAGAGCAGCGCCAGGAGCAGCACTGGCATCGTACGCACAAAATCCACGAAGACATATTGCGAACCCGCGTTGGCCGGGACAACTTTGGCGAGGTTGAGATAACGCAGTTTGTCGCCGGCCTTGACCCCGTGGGACTTAGCGATCTCCGGGGTGATCTCCACGGCGACGAGATTCCCGCCCTGGTCCGGCTGGGTGTGGGCGACCAGGCACTTAGCCCCGGTCCCTCCGGCCGCGACGACCGCAGCGGACGAAGGACAGTCCTCCGTACCGGCGCTTTGCACCGTGCCGGTATCAAAACTCACCCCGGGCGCGGCAGCATACGGACTCGTGACCTTCAAGTCCCCGCGGTTACCCGTGGGCCACATCAACACCATCGCCGCCACTGTCAAGGCCGCCAGCGGGACGAGAACGGCCAGAAGCAGGATGTTGGCCCTGCGCCGCCCGGCCACCGCCCGGGCAGAGGGACCCTCGCCGCCGGACCCCGCGTGTGCATGTCCATGACCCATCAGCTGCTCAACCTCATGATTCGAGGATAAGTGCCCCGCGGCCGATCTCAGGCCAACCGCGTCCGGGATGACCCGCCCCACCTGCGCTGCGGCCGGGGCAGATCGTTCCCGGCAGGTGTCGCCAAGCGGCCCGTGAACAGGTAGACGACGCGTGTCCGGTCCGGAATCACGCGGCTGAGTCCAGTAACGACCACCCGTGACGGTCATCGGCAGCGCTCCTAGGATTCGAAGTGGGCCGCTGCCGGCCCGTTGCAATTCGTTCGGAAGCGGGGTCCGTTCATGAAAGCCGCAAAAGTTCTCATCGTTGCTTGTCTCCTGTTCGGGTGGCCAGCCGGCCCGGCCAGCGCCGCAGACGATGCTCCGGGGACTCCTCCTCCAGATGCCGCGGCGCTGGGAAATGACATCTCCTGGCCTCAGTGCGGCGCTGACCTTCCGATGCCCGCACAGTTCGCTCTCATCGGCGTGAACGGCGGCCGGCCCGAGACCACGAATCCTTGTCTGGCCACGCAGCCGGCCGGGACCCCGGTTCCGGATAACGATAGTGGACTTCGTTAGGCCGCCGGTAACCGAGCGCGGAGTGACGGCGACGGCTGTTGTAAAACCCCTCGATGTAGCGGATGACGTCGCTCCGTGCTTGTGATTTGGTCGCGTAAACGGTCCGGTACACACGCTCGTTTTTTCAGGGCTGAGGAGAACGATTCGGCCATGCTGTTGTCCCAGCACGCCGGTTCGTCCCATCGAGGAGCGCATGATCGGGCCGTCCACCAGGGTCCTGAAATCTGTCGAGGTGTAGACGCTTCCCCGATCGGAGTGCCAGATCGCGTCAGGCGCGATCCGGGTTATAGCGGCGGCGTTCTTGAGCGCGTCCGCGACGAGCTCGGTGCGCACGTGGTCGGCGATGGCAACGAGCGCCTTCGGTGCCTCACTTCGGGCCAGTTAGTCCGACAGCCGCGACAGTTCACCCCTGGACGGTAGGGTTCGACGTTTCCGGCACGTCGGGTGTGACGGGAAGGTCGATCGCTTCGAATTCGAATTCATCCTCCTCCACCGCTGCTGCAATGTCGTCGGGTGTCATGGCGAGGCTGACCGCGTAGTAAAACATGATGAGGCTGAAGACAACCACGAAGAGAATATCGATCCACTCGGGCAGGACGCTGAGCGATCCGGTACCGTAGCGGCCCAGCAGCCCGATCACAAGGATGCCGATCAGCCAGGGCCAGATCCAGGATGCGGCACGCCAGTCGATGTCGCGGCGCTCCTGCAGGGACTTTGAGCGGCGGAGCGCGATCTCAAAAATGATGCGGCCCAGAAGAATCGCGGTCAGCAGCTTCCAGATGGCCTCGAACCCGGACCAATAGATGATCAGATTTGCGGCCACGAACCCCAACGGGGTCAGGACCGACGGCCACGGAATCCGGTACGGGTGTTCGCGCCCGGCGTGCTGGCGGACCAGCGCACCTAGGGAAACCGGGGCAAACGCGTACATGATGGCCGTAGCGTCTGTGACCAGCCCGACCAGGGACTGCCAGCTGGGGAACGGCAGTAGGGCGATCATCCCCACACCAAAGGACAACAGGATGGACCCGAACGGAACGCCGCGCTTGCTGACTTTGGTGAGCGAGCCGGGCAGAGCGTCGTCCTCGCCGAGGGCGTAGGAAATGCGTGCGGACGTGCCGACGTAGACCAAGCCCGTGCCGGCTGGTGAGGCGACCGCGTCGATGAGAAGAATTGTCGCCAGCCATCCCGCTCCCGCAGCAATGGCCAAGGCGTAGTACGGACCGAACGAACCGGTCCCCACCGGGTTCTTCCAATCATGCGCGATGTCCTCAGGGTTCAGTGCACCGATGAACGCTACCTCCAGAAGGATGTAGATCGCTGCGCCGATGAACATCGCGATGATGATCGCCCTGGCAACATCTTTCTTGGGGTTGCGGGCTTCCCCGGCCATCTGGGCGGCCTGTTCGAACCCTTGAAGTGCGAACACCACCCCCAGCGGAAGCGCGGCGAAGATTCCATGAACGCCGTTCGGCGCGAAACCACCCGCACCCTGGCTGAAATTCCCCGGGTGCAAGGTCAAAATGATGAGCACAATTATCGTGACGACCGGAACCACGGTCTTCCAGATCACCAGAATGATGTTGCTGTCCGAGAGCCACTTCGCGCCCAGGAGATTGATCACCGTGAACAGCGCCAGCGAGAGAACAGCGATGAGCAACCCGACGGGAGTGAGCGTCGAGTCAGGGTTGACCATCTTGATACCCGAAGCCCATGGTGCGCTGGCAAGATAGGTGATGCTTCCCTCTACCTCGATGGGAGCGATCGTCACCGCCTGAAGATAGCCGGCCCACCCGGCAGTGAAACCGGCAAGGGCACCGAACGCGTAATGCGGGTACCGCGCGGTGCCGCCGGCCACCGGATAGGCCGCGCCCAGATCGGCATGAATGAGCGCCAGAACCACCAGCAACACCGCGGCGAGCAACCACGAGATGATCGAAGCCGGACCTGCCGTCTGCGCGGCCCCGAGCGCACCCAGCAACCAGCCCGACCCAATGATGGAACCGAGGGACACGAACAGAAGTCCCCAGAATCCGACCACCCTTTTCAGGGCATGCACCCGTCCCCCGCCGGGCCCGACGACTACCTCACTTGTCATACGATCCACTCCCTTGGGGGGCAATACAGTCATTATTCTTTGACCATAGCGACCCCGGTGCCAACTGGAAAGAGTCGCGTCGCACCGACCCGGGCAACCACATCCGGTCGGCGGTCCAGTGCCGCGCCAGCCTGGCATCGAACGGCGAACGATAGCACTCCAGGCACCACTGCTGAGGCTGACCGAAGCTGGGAGGCCGCCTGAGCCGAGTCGACGACGAAACTATCACCGAGGCGTTAGGGACGGCGTCGCTGGTGAGCCTGACGACGTCGATTGCGGTGGTGCGGGTCCGCGACCCGGCCAGGCGGGTCATTCCGTCAAGCGGAATGCGGCTCGTTTCGGCTCGGAGTGGCCCGGTCCGGCGCTAGCTCAGCTGATCCGCCCGGGGGATCTCCGAAACGTGTCATCAGAACACGTGGTCGAGCCTTCTCGGTTGAGTTGAATTCAGCTCCGCGGCTTACTTCATTAGATCCGCCGTCTGCATCGGTTTTGAGTTCCTTGCCTTGAATACCCGAATGTTCCTTCACGAAGCGGGTCACCGTGGCGGCGAGTTTGGTGTGGAACATGCGATGGCCGAAGATCCCGTCGGAGGAATCGAACATCGCCTTGACCAGTCCGGTCAGTTCCCCGTGCCGGGCAGCGGTCGGTGATTCTTCGTGGTCCAGCCACCGGTAATACGAGGCCCGCGGAATGCCCAGCCGGGCGCACATCCAGGCCACACGGAAATCGGCGTTCTTCTCCTGAACAAGCCGGTAGAGATCCTCTACCGTTGTTCTTTGGCGAAGAACGCCGAAACTTTTTTCAGGAAGTCATTCTCCCTTTCCAGCTCCCGCAGCCAGGCCTCCATCGCCTTGTATCTCGCGGGATCCACCGGATCATCAGGCTTGCCGCCGGCCCCGCCCTCTCCTGCCCGATGCAGCTGCACCCACCGGAACCGGACCCGACCACGAACAAGCACCGCACTACGGGGCGACTCTCATGCTGGAAATCGACGAACTTCATGGCGGCGGGTTCCTCCTTTCCGAACATCTCATGGAGAAGGGAACCGCCACCTGCATGATCACCCGACGGCGCGGCCCTCCACTAAGTGGCGCGCACCATCAACGGCGCAGCGGAGCTCGTTGCCCCAAGCGAACACAACTCACACTGCGGAACTCCGCCCCATAAGCCGCCGGCGTGGTCAATATCCTTCCACGAACACTCGTTCGCTAGGTCAAGAGTCAACGAAATCCGGGGCAGTCCCTTCGGGAACAACACGCCCGGGCCCTACGTGTCAGGCTGGAACGGTACCAACGTCTCATAGCAAGTCCGTTTAATCACGTGGGGCGAGAGCCAGGAACCCAGTAATCATGTCCAGTCCAGTTTTGAGTGCAGTACGCGAAGATAGTGCTGTGAGTAGTAGTAGTAGTAGTAGTAGTTCCGGGCCTCGGGCCGGTGGGCCGCGGCCTCGACGGTCGTTCACCCCGGTGCAGAAGCTCGAGATTTTGGCCGCGTACGAGACCGCGTGCCAGAGCAATGAAGGCGGTGCTTTCCTGCGCCGGGAGGGCTTGTATTCCTCGCAGATGACCGAGTGGCGGCGGCTGCGTGATGCCGGCGTGCTGGCCGGGAAGAAAGCCGGGGAATCGGTCGGGAAGGTCTCGGCGGATCAGGCCGAGAACGCGCGTTTGCGCCGCCAGTTAGAGGTGAGTGAGAGCCGGTTGAAGAAGACCGAGGCAGCCCTGGATCTGATGGGAAAACTACAGGCGTTCTTAGAGAGCGCCTCCGAGGATATGCCGGACGGGCCCCGGTCCAGGAAACGCTGATGGCCACGTACCGGTCGATGCTGGAACTGAAGATCCCATCACGCCGGGCGGCATCGTTGACGGGTGTTTCCCGGACGACCGCGAACCGGAAACCGGCCCCGCCGCGGGACCAGATGCCGGTGGTGCCGCAGAACAAGCTCAGCGCCGCCGAGCGCGCCGTGATCCTGTCAGCGCTGAACTCGCCGGAGTTCGTGGACCTGGCACCCGTGCAGGTCTACACGAAGCTGCTGGACCAGGGAATCTATCTGGGATCGTTGTCGACGTTTTACCGCGTGCTGGAGGATCCAGGCGTGCGCATCTCACTGACATACGACACGCATGAGGGCCCGGGTTCGACGGAGTATTGGATGACCGAAGAGCAGGGCCGCATGTTGGGCGAATTCTTCAAGCCTTCCCCACCGGGAGCTCCCGATCGCCAGCGCGGTTAATCGTTGACCAGGGGCGGCCCTGGTTGTGTCAAGTATTTCTGGCCCAAGGGGTCGGCCGCCGGTCGCTGCTGGAACGCTGCGGGTACGACGTGAACTCCCACTGGGACACCTCCGGCTGGTCGTACCGGTGGGTTTTCGAGACAATGGGCCAGCGGGCGTGACCCCGACCACGTTCGCCGACAGAACATCTCCCGCCTTCCCTAAACCAGCGACGGTATCGTCCAAATAGAGAAAACGGTCAACAAAGTAACTGGCCAAAATGTCCAAAGCCGTTCATTCAACGCCGGCCGGGAACCTGCCAACGAATGGCCACCGTCCACCGCGTTGACCGCTCCTCCCCTCGGTGGTGGGATCAGGCAGAGTATGATTACATGCGCCGGGGACCCTGTCGCTGCCAACGAGGAGGGGAAGCATGAATCTTGACGCCATTAGCCCGGACCGGAGGTCCGTTATCGCCCGCCCCGGATCCGAAAGACGGGCATCCCTTCAACGCTACGAAATTCCGGAGGAGCTGACTCCGCGGCAGAAGTTCGAGCATTGGCGGGCCTGGTACGGCCAAGCAGTCGACACCCCGGTCCGGCTGGAAGCCACCGGACCGGTGTCCCCGCTCTTCTGTCCTTCCGCCACGAGTTTTACCGGGCCGGGCTTCAGCGTGGTAGAGCTTCGGAACGAACCTGCTTCCGGCTTTTGGAATGCGAACCCGGATCTGGACGATCTCCGCCTGGCGTACTTCGTGAAGGCCGAATCCGCGACGTACAACTTCTCCGGACAACCGGCCTCCATTAGCGCACCGCGTGTCCGTTTCCTCGACCTCACCCGCGACGGCGCCTTCCACGCACCCCGCGGCATGCATGTAATCCAGCTCAACCTGGACAGATCCAGCCTGGACGTGGACGCCGGAGCCGCGAAACGTCTGGCTGGTGTGCCGAACCTCATTCAGCATCCCGTATTGCGCTCTCTCGTGATGCCCGTTCTCCTGGGCTGCCGAAATGAAGGCATGGAGGCACACCCAGATGCGGCAGCCACAGTCCTGCGCTCCGTCATCACGTCATTGATCTCCTCCTTGCTCGAAGTTCCCGCGGAGCCCGAATCACTCAAACCGTCACAACGACTGGAAATCAAGAAACACATTCACCGGAACTACGCTTCCCGGGATCTGGCGGTAGACGCCATAGCGGAGCACTTCCATATCTCCCGCCGGGCTTTGTTCTGCCTCTTCGAACAGGAAGACCTCGGAGTGGGCGCCCGCATCCGCGCCCTGCGGACAGCGAGAGCACTGGAGCTGCTTCTCGACAAGGAATGGCGGGTCCGACCCATTGACGAACTTGCCGTCCGCAGCGGTTTCTCCAATACCCAGAGCCTACGCAGAGCCCTGAAGGAGACCACCGGGCTGACAGCGCGTGATCTCAGGGAGAACCCACCCGTTATTTTGGGCTACCTGGAAGACCTCCGGCGATCACTCGATAGGTAGGATTCCAGGTTCCGCGCTCTCCGACAGCCTGTACGGTGTACCCCACAGAGTGCCGGAGAGCGCCCAGCCCGTCCGGGCGGCCCGGAGTCAGGTGGGTTCTCGATCCCCCCAATTGCGACCGAGACCTCACCCGTCGTCGTAACGATAGCGGCGCCGGCGGACCCGGCATGAGGCCGCCCGCAGATCTGCACCAAATGAGGCAAATCCCGATGAATTCTGCACCGGATGAACCATCAACCCGCGCCCGGCTCCGGCCGCGGGACGGTGACCGCTGCCATCCTATGTAAGCCTTCTTGCCGACGTCCTCTGCCGGCTGGCGTTATCCGCAGAGGGCTTCGGGCCCACCCCCGATGCCCATGAGGGCGACACCTTACCTATCTCTCAATCACTCCGCAGTGCGACGCCACACGGCGGCCTGTTGCCTCATTGCAATACCTCCGGGAAGGGTGATTCGTTGCCTCATCTGAAAACCTCCGGTTGAGTGCTTCGTTGCCTCATTGAAGAACCTCCGGAACTTTCAGTTGTTCCAGGCCCGGTTGATGGGTTTGACGGTGGCCGGTTGT
>NZ_JBFTKM010000030.1:0-24130 GCF_056395945.1 Arthrobacter sp. 05T442
TTCCGCACCCGCCCGCTGGACGCCGGCCCGTACCCGTTCGTCGCCGCCGACGCCCTGGTCCTGAAGGTCCGCGAAGGCGGCCGGGTCGTGAACGTCCACGCCATGGTCGCAACCGGGGTCAACGCCGACGGACACCGCGAGGTCCTGGGGATCCAGGCGTCCTCCGCCGAGGACGGCGCCGGCTGGCTTGGCTTCTTCCGCGACCTGACCGCCCGCGGCCTGACCGGGGTGAAACTGGTGACCGCCGACGCCCAYGCCGGGCTGGTCGCYGCGATCGGGGCGACCCTGCCCGGGGCCGCCTGGCAGCGCTGCCGCACGCACTACGCGGCGAACCTCATGGCGGTGACCCCGAAGGCGTCCTGGCCGTGGGTGAAAACCCTGCTCCACTCGGTCTACGACCAGCCCGACGCCGCCGGCGTCCACGCCCAGTTCGACCGGGTCCTGGATGCCCTGGCCGAGAAGCTGCCCCGCGTSGCGGACCACCTTGAGGCCGCCCGGGAGGACATCCTGGCGTTCACGCCCTTCCCCAAGGGCCTCTGGCGCCAAGTCTGGTCCAACAACCCGCAGGAACGCCTCAACCGGGAAATCCGGCGCCGCACCGACGTCGTCGGGATCTTCCCCGACCGCACCGCCCTGATCCGGCTCGTCGGCGCCGTGCTGGCCGAACARCAYGATGAATGGATCGAAGCSCGCCGCTACCTCAGCCTCGAGCTCATGCAACAATCACAGACCGTCGGCACCGTGCCGGCTGCCGAGCCAGAACAGGAGGACACCAACCCCGAACTGGCGCTCAGCGCCTAACCACCCCAAGAATCACGCAACAAACGCGTTACACCACACAAATGGACTTGACCCAAATGAGAGCACCGGCTTTGACCGCAGGCGGGCGCTCGTCCGGAAAACGCCGTTGAAGGCAAAGAGCCTGCTGAGTGATGCTCAGTTGCCTACCGTGCGGTCTCGCCACCAAAGAACCTATGAGTCGGGACGGCGGTCGCAGTCACTGCCGTCGTGAGGAGGCCGCCGCTCGCGAAGTGGACGTTCCCTGTCTCCCGAGCAACGTTGGTCCGAGCCCCGAGTGCCTTGACGGCTTCCTCTACCGGTGCATTGCCGAAAGCCTTCGCGATCCGCTGATGAAGAGCCACCGCCCCGTTGGTCTCCTGCATGAAGCTGGTAAGGTCCGCCTCGACAGCGGCTCGCCAATTCTCGAACTTCAGCCGGCGAGCCTCGTAGTCGTTCCATTTGTCCGCGAAGTTCTCGCCTGCACATACCGGGTTCTCCACCCAGTATTGCCCACTGCGCTTCTCGATGTGGTCGGTCATGCGCTGCACTGCCGCCACCGTTGCGGTTACGAGATCCTTTTCGCCGTTGTAGGACAGCCCGGCCAGTGTGGTGATAAGGCTCGATGGCGGCCGGTCATCGAGATCGTCGGCGAAGTAAATATCTCGGTGACGCTTAAGGATCTGCACGACGCGGTGCAGCGGGGTGCGTACCCGATGCCTGGGTACAGCATCTACCGATCCGTAGGACTTGGCCAGCACTACGCGCTGTTCCGCAAACTGCTCGGCGCACTGTCCGCGGAACCACTCTCGACGTACGCAAGCGGATCCGACTTCTGCCAGAGCCGCAGATTGCGGTCGGTGAGTTCGATCGCGGTCTCCGATGCTGAGGCGGTGTCCGGGATGGCTGGCAGAACGTCCATGTGGAAGTTGCTGTAGTGCAGACACCAGGAGCGCCGTCCTTCCGAGACCTCCTTCGGGCTTTCGCAGGCCTCACCGTCGTGCTCTTTGTGATATTTGGCCAGCAGTGAACCAATCCGTTCCTTCAGCTCTTTTTGGGTGATGGAGGTCTTCGCTACGTTGAGACGGGAAACGAGGTCCAAGTCATACTCGCCATCACGGTGGTGCGGGCGTACAACAGTGCCGAGAAGGAAGCTGCCCTGCACGTGGACCTCAGCGCTTGCCTCGGAGAGGTGGGATCCCAAGTCGTGGTAGCAGCGTTCAGCAGCCTCGAAGGCAGCGCCGGTGATGTCGAGCTGCTCGATTGTGGTGCCGATGAGCTGAGAAATCTGCTCTTCCCTGGTCTCAGCAAGGATGGTCATCTAGGGCTTCTTTCTTCGATTCCGTGGAATAGGGCGGGAGATCGATCAGTCCGTCTCGAGGGTCAGGGCGTAGGTGTTGTCGATGCGATCGAAGACCCGGAGCGGAGCGTGAGCTCCTCTCATATGGGCACGGCCGATCTCGACGGCGGCAGCGGCACAGACCGCGAGAACCAAGCTGATCGGCTGGTTTCGGTGCTTCGTCTCGAGAGTCGCCAGAACCTCGCGCCAAGTTTCGATCAAGCTAGCGAGGTCCTCGGGACTGCGAAGGACCGAGGGGCTGAGTTTCACGCCTTCAACGCGGATGTCGTAACGGGGCTTGTCCTGCAGTTCTTCCGGGAGTGCTGCGAAGTCAACCGGCCCGCTGACGCTGAATGTAACCACCGGATCTCCCTCACCGGGCACCTCGGTGACGGCGAAACGGAGGTCCTCAGTTCGGCCCTTCGCATACCATCCCCATCCTTGACCGCTTCCACGGCGGCGGTTATGAACGGTCACGTTGGTGACGTCGTCGAGCAAGGCGCCAAGCTGGACGAGGATCGGGATGCGCGCCAGCGCGAAGACCGAGATGTGGTCGATCTCCTTAGTCTTCAGGTGGTTTTTCAGTGGGCTCAGCCGCCGTTTGAGGGTAAGCGCGGTCGCCTGCCAGTAAATTGGGTGGCTGTCGTCCTCGCCGTCATGGGCACGGAGGTCGATCTCGCAGTTTTGGCTGTCGTCATGAAGGCTGAAATCGGGGAACCGCTGATCCTCCAACAGAGCACGGATCACTGCCTGCTTGCTGAAGTCCGCTGCCTGGCCGCGGATCTCCAGACACACGTATGACAGTGCTCTTAGGCTTTCGCAGCAGGCCGGTCAGCTCGCGGACATCCCGCTCGTGCTGCATCTTGAA
Organism: Arthrobacter sp. 05T442; assembly: GCF_056395945.1. NCBI lineage: Bacteria > Bacillati > Actinomycetota > Actinomycetes > Micrococcales > Micrococcaceae > Arthrobacter > Arthrobacter sp. 05T442. Next base: position 2,985 of record NZ_JBFTKM010000030.1, read on the forward strand.
TGCGAGCAACTGTTCCTCGTCGTATAACGCCCAGTGTTGGAAGGTGTCAATGACCTTATGCTCGCCAGCACATAACAGCATCAGATTCTCTGGCTGCGCCCGTTCCCTGAGCGTCTTGGAACTCTTCCCACGTGGCGACCCCTTTTCGGGGGTAGCGCCCACGATGTGAGCCAGTTGTCCTGTGTACACAGGCTGACCCGTGGTCTCGTCCTCCGCGATGAACTCCTTGCAGAAGGTGCAGCGCCCACCTGCGGCAACCCATACCCGTCTGGCGGCGAGATCGCTTACGGCAACGCGCCCGCCGCCACGGTCGACGGCGGGAATCAACTTTGGCTGGCCGCCGGAGGGGGAGGCCGCCGAGCCGCCGCCGGATGCTTTGGACATGGATTGGGTTCCTCCGTTCGTGAGAGCGCTGCGGATCCTGGGAGAGCAGAGCCATGGGCGAACAAAGGTCCGCCAGGTCAGGAGAAGTAGCCCTTAGCCCCACCCCTGCCACTTTTTGGGGATGAGGCCATCTCCGGCCACCTCCTTGGAAGTCTTCCAAGGAGGTGGCCCACACTTCCGACAGGTAGGGCGTCTCACCCACTTGGCCAGCTGTATGAACAGCTTGCCATCTACTATGAAACGTGGCCATCTAAGTTGGGAAATGGCCACCTTCTCTGGAACCTCACATCTACAACAGGGTGGGCGGACTGTGAGATCGCAACCCTGTTGGCGGAAACCGCCAGATACAAATCCCCGTGATTCCGGCGTTTCACCAGCGACGGCTGTTGCCTGCCTGCCGGCCTTGTTGGCGAAATAGGCAGGCATCCTTCAAACCAAGTGATGTCAAGGAACGTTCTACCTTCACCTCGCGTCAAGCGGCCCGCAACGGAATAGTGGCCGAAACCCCGGCGGATCCTCTTCCTGGCCATCGCCAGCTCGATGCACACAGGATTCATCAGCCCGGGCGTTTCCCGCGGTCGATCCGGTGCTGGTGAACCCAGTTGTGCGGGCCGCCTTCGCTGATGCCCGGCTCGCCACCCGGCTGAGGCGTTGCGGGAGCGGACCAAGGCGACCGCCGGTTCGCGCAATTCCGGAGGACAGGGACTCGGTGTCTGACAGCCACTCAGCGCGGGCGCGAAACTAAAACTATTTCGGGAAACCAATCCTTGGGAGAGGTCACTTTGCCTGTAGGAATTTGACCTCTACAGCCGTCCCGAAGTTTCTGCAACTTATTGGCCCTTCCACGCCTTCTCGATTCTGTCCGAAATCTTTAATCGGGCAGGATTCCGCACAATCTGATTGGGCCCCTGGATGAGCCCTAGACCCCGAGTAGTTGCGGGCCACTCCGTCATGGCGTCCCAGAGGACGGCTTCAATGTCAGCGCGATCCAAACGGGCGTTAGCAAGTTTCGTTCCCATTAGATTCGCTCTCGACATATTGACCCCAGTGAGTGTTGCCCCTTCGAGGTCGGCCCCCGAGAGATCGGAATCAGATAGGTTCGCATCGGTAAGATCGGCATAAGCCAAGTTTGCGCCGCTGAGCAAGGCGTGCGACAGCCTCGCTCGCCGGAGATCACAGTACGTGAGGTTGGCGCCGGTCAAATCTGCCCCCGAGAGGTCAGTGTCGTGCAACTTCGCGTGGGTAAAATCCACGCCCATCAAGTCCGCTCCGGCAAGATTTACCCCCGCCAGGTAGGCCCAGTGAAAAGATCCTGAGCGAAGAGCCTGGCTGTCTCCCGAAAGAATGGTGAGCGCCGCTCGCGCGGCGACGGTGACCGGGTGTTCCTCACCCAGGACCCGGCGAGCGTCGAGCAGCAAATTGTCTAGGTCTCGCTGTGCCCGTTCGGTGTCCCCCGCATCCGCTCGAAGGGACGCTAGCGCTAACCGAGCTGAGAGAGTACCTGAATCGGCAGAGCCAGTCCTCGCGGACTGTAGTTGTAGTACATCCGCAATTTCTGTCATTGCAAACTCCGAGTCCTTCTGCTGGTGCGCTAGCAAGGCACGATTCTGTCTTGCCGCAAGTGTGTCGGGATGAGACGGACCAAGAACGCGCTCTAGTACGGAGATCGACTCATTCATGACCTGAAGGGCCTCAGCGGTCCGCCCAAGCTGCTGAAGTGTATTTGCGTAGTTAATACTTGCCACCAAAACGTCAGGATGCTCCGGACCCAGTGAACGCATCAGTTCAGCTATGACGCGTTCCTGCGTGCGAAGAGCCGTCTGCGCTAGACCCGCTCGTCTCGAAACATTCGCTAAGTTCGCTTCCACTTGGACGGCATCTCCACGGTCTTCTGGTCCAAGCGAATCGAATAGCGCCAATGCGGCTTTGTATTCACGGTCGGCGTCTTCAAACCTGCCAAGTTTCTGATACATCACGCCCCGTTCATGGCGTAGGACTGCCATGTTGTGTTGGTCGTTGAAGCGCTCAGATATATCGAGACCCTCTTGAAATGCTGCGTCCGCATCCTTCCATCGGCTTTGTTCCGCATAGACCCTACCCAAAGCTCCCAGCACTTGAGCAGCCCCCCGGAGGTCCTTGAATTTGTCCAATATCGACAGGCTGCTCGCGAGAGCGCCCGTCGCTTCATCCCACCGGCCCTGTTCGCTGTACGACCTGCCGAGGTTGCTCAGGGTCTGTGCCTCACCTCGGCGGTCCCCCATTTCTCGACAAATCGCAAGATCCTTCTCAAAGCAGTCAGTGGCTTGGGACCAGCGACCTTGCAGGAGAAAAATGTTGCCCAAGTTATTCAGGACCCTGCCCTCTGCATGCAAATCCCCGAGCTGACGGAGAATTCCCAAGCTGAGCTCAAACGATTCGACAGCGCTTGACCAGTCCCGCTGGCCCCCGTACACGTTGCCAATATTGGAGAGCACGTACGCCTCCTTTCTAGAATCACCGAGCTCACGGACTATGCTCAATCCCTCATTAAAGGCCTGAATCGCCGGGGCCCAGTGCCCTTGTTCACCGTAAACATTTCCCAGACCAACTAAACTCTTGACCAGGCCCCGTCGGTCTCCGAGCGCCCGCAAAGTTTGGTGACTATTCTGAAGAACTTCGATCGCCGCGGGCAATCGACCTTGCTCACGATAGACATTCCCCATCGCGATAAGAGACCTTGCGACGCCTCGCCTATCTCCGAGCCTCCGGCCGAACTCCAGACTCCGTTCGAGAGCTTCAAGCGCACTGTCCCAATGGCCGGCATCGCCCATGGTTATCCCCAGCCCCCGCAGCGACCTGGCCTGCCCTTGTTCATCGCCGAGGGAGCGTAGGATCTGCAGGCTTTGTTCGAAAGCGTCTATTGACTCCGCTCGGTGCGCTTGACGACGATACGTGTTTCCTAAACCTCGCAAAGACCGGGCCTCCCCATGTCGATCCCCCAAGGCGTGAAGGATCTTGATGCTGGCTCTAAAGCACTCAATGGATTCGGACCATTGACCCTGTTCTCCGAAAACAGTTCCGAGCCGTCTCAACGTGCGTGCCTCAGCAGGACGATCATCCAACTCGCGCTGTGCTTGAAGGCTTTCTTGAAGTAACTTGGCTGCCGCGTCCCAGTTACCCTCCTCGCCGTACACGTCGCCAAGGTCGGACATCGCTCGGGCGACGCCAATGCGATCCCCGAGTTTCCGGAAGGCTTCGATGGACTTCTCCAAGGCATCGATGGCTTCTGGCCAGCGTCCATCGGCACAGTAGAGGGTTCCCAGCTCAGACATTGCCGAGGTTTCGCCTTGGCGATCCCCGTGCGAATGAGCGACCGCAGCACTCTTTAGGAGAGCCTCTATCCCTTCCGTCCACCGACCTTGGTCGCGGAGAAGTATTCCCAAATCCCGCAGCGCGGACGCTTCCCTAGGATCTGACAGCTGACGATAGACCGCTGCTGCGTTTTGATAGGCCCCGGCTGCCGCTGCCACGTCCCATTCTTCGTGGGCTTTCCTTCCCCGGGCGATCTCGTCGAGTGCCGGGTCCTGACGAGTCATGATGATCCCTGATCTTTCGGTTTTTCGGTGTCTTCTTCCATCGGCGTTTCGCCGATCGCGTCCACCTGCTTATTGGTGTGCAGAGGTACGTCCGCCTCGGCCGCGATTCTAAGTAATTCCGACAACAATCGCTTGAACCTTGCTTCGTTCGTTTGAGGTTTGTGCGCTCTGGGACTCAAACCAGGGCGAGTCGCGCCCGCCGTCTCCTCCTCCGTGGCCCTAGCAACGCAGCGCTCAACTTGAAGTTTGAACCACATGTAGGCATCATCGGACCGTGACTTCGGGTTGACGATCGAGGTATGTGAACCGGCCACAATCTTCTGCTGGTCGTTGTCAATTCCTATGACTGCGCTAAAATGGTCTACCCAACGGTCTGCGGATGGGACGATTGCGAACGTGGGTATCCGCTGCCTGTTGGTCGGGTGTGGCCAATTGATCTGGGTAACAACGCGATCCTGGAGACATCTGACCATTTCGGTTACAAATTCGGAGTGGACTCTTAGGGCCCGTGCGTCCTTGCTATAGCGTGTAAGCCACCCGGGGACTCGCGTTGACCCCGCTTGCGGCGTGGCAAAAAGAACGAGGCCAACAACTTTGTCAATCGCACGGAAGCCGTCACTACTGTGCGAGTCGCTCACTATGAGTTCCTTGATGGCAGCTTTACAAACCAGTCCGCCCAAACTGTGCCCAACCAACACGACCCTGTCATAGCGAGCGTCGCGAATGGAGTGCGCCAAGACCTCGGCGTGCTTATTCGGACTGATACTCCTGCGCGCTCGACGTCTGGCGCCAGACTCGTAGTCAAAGAGTCCCACATCCAAATGGGGCTCGTCGAGAAACACGAACTCGGGATAGCTGCCCCACGTCGCCTCCGCCTGCCCACCTAATCCATGAACAAAAAGTACAAGGTTGCCTGTGCTTTTAGTTTCCCGACGGTGAACCACGAACGGGTCCTGCCATCGCCTGTCGTTGGCGCTCAGAGGGTTGAACTCCCCGTGACGATGGTCAACAACGTACATGCCAAATCCTCTCGTCCGGTAGCGCATAATAGCACGAAGTTAGGCTGTCGGCGCGTGTCGCTCATGCTCGAAAGGGGTGCGGCAGTACTGTCCCAAATGGCTGGTTGGACCCCTGTTAGCAGCCCAGTATCTATGCGGTGGCTGATTGGTTTTTAGCGGTCTAGTTTCCAGTAGCGTTTCAGCGTCATCCCCTCCAAGGATCCGTCATGCCGTTCATGATTGTTGTTAGCTGGCGCTCGAAATGAATTATGCACAACTGACAGGGACCCCGTGCAACAACCCGTCAGTTATCTGTTACTACGCTTCACACGTTGCACAAAAACCCGCGGGCGTTAGGACCATAAAACAGTCGGGGCAGACACCCGGAGGCACTCCAGCCCTTCTGGGGATCTGGACACCAAGGCGCTCGGCTAGTTGCTTCGCTTCGGGAATAGCTTGGCTAAAGGGTCCGTGGTTGACTCTGAATCGCCCGCCTTCAGAAGACTGCATTGCTGCAACTATCACGTTCAACGACTGCGTGGATCGGTAGTGAACCCAGCGGTCTCGGTCGTCGATTTCGATGCAGTACAGGTCAGGATCGGACCACAACGCGATGGCCGACTTTCCCGTCGTCTTTGACATCGCTACCACCCCCAGTGGGACTTTCGACGCGGTCAATACTTTCAGTGCGGCCGGAAGGGGTTCCTTCGCCCGGACCGAGATCTGCAGGCTAGTTGGCCCCAGCACTTCGGCGTCATATCCGTGGCCCTCCGCCGACATGATTACAGCGTCCAGCTGAGGGTGTTCGGAGAACGTCTGGAGCTCATCATAGACATCGGCGGTTTCCAGAGGTCGGCCGCCGGGCGCGGAGAGGCATTGGGTATATTCGGTCACAAGTGGAAGCGGGACAGCGCCCAGGTCGAGGTCTGTGCATCTATCGTGCAGCCTTTTCGCTTCCTGGGTGGCCGGCGACGTTGCCGTGTTATCGACTCTGCGCCGCACGCAGGTCAGAGCGACAGCGGCCAGTGCTTTCGCCTCGTCGCCCATTCCAGAATTGTCTGCATGGTCAAGAGCCTTGGTCAGGAACGAGGTGACGAGCCTTATGGGTTCGGGGTCGTGTTCTTTCCAGTTCCCCGCGCAATAGAAACACAGCGCCAGGCGCGCGAGGCCGAGGTAGGAGACGGTGCTGAGTCGGCCGGGCATTGTGGCAAACGCCCTGATCCGGTCGCGCCTGGCTTTCTTGATCCTGTCCGGGTCGGCTGCATGTGCCAATGGTTCAGCGGGCTCGGGGTTGTCAGTGGGCGGTGCGCTCTGGTCGTCACCGTACACGGCGGCGTCGGCGTCGAGGTCCCCGGTTTCGCTCGAATCGAAGTTCTCCCACCCTGTCGTCTGCACCGGTGTTGGTAGGCCGAGGGCGAAGCCTGAAAAGACGGGGCCGTGAAGGTGCTGCGCAGTTTGCTCAAGTTCCCACAGGAATGCGGCTGGTTCCTCTTCAAATTCGGCGTCGCGTGCACCAGCCGATGCTGTGCCGCTGCCATTGCGCCGGGTGGACGGAATCTTGAGGGCGGTGACATCTTCGTGGATTTTTGAGAGCTGGGTGGCGAATGCGTCGAGATAGCGCAGATCTACTCCGAGAAGATCGTCTCGCGACTTGATCCGCAGGCCACCGGTTGCGCGCCCCGCTGACGGACGCGCTCTGAGCCGTTCCGGCACGGAAGCCGGCACGGCCGGCCCTCGTGCCAGGATCGTCTCGTCGTCACCCGCCCAGTTGAGTCGGAGCAACGGAACCGCATCGTGCCCCAGCTGGTCTGTGGGAAACGAAGCGGTGCTGCGCCCCGCGATCACCGTGCCGACGCGTTTCCACGGATCAGTGACCGGGTTATTGGTGTATTCGAGCGCGACCGCGAATGAGACCGGATAGGCGAGCTCGATCTTCAATTCATTCCCGGACAGCACCGCGCTAAGCAGCTGGGGCACAGCGAGCCCGGTTGCCTCTGGATCCTGCGTCCCGATCCGTAGGGCCGGAATATCTGTGATGCTATCCAGCTGCTCCCAACGGTTCGGGTCAAGCCCGGGCTCGGGCCACAACGGTTCGTCAATGTTTGTGAGGATCCCGAGTTCCACGTTTCCACCGCGCCTTACGGTGTTAAGCATGGCTGCGGCCGACAGATTGGCGCTGCCTGTCAGCACCTGCCGATGTGTCCCCCGACGCCATTCCACTAATTTCGCATGGCGGTACCGACCTGAGGTATCGGCCACTATGGTCAGGCCCGTCTGGCCCCTCAGGACCCTGGCCAGGGCCTGGGGGTCGACCACGGTCAGTCCAGGTTGGACAACAAGGGTGAGCTTTGGGGTCGGGAAGTGTTCTACCAGGGCCCCGACCGCACTCGCGTGTTCGTCAATAAAGGGCGCGTACAACGTCAACTCGTCGACCGGTCCATCTGGCAGCTGTGACAGGAAAGATCGGTCGAGGTTGGTGACGAGTTGGGCCCCGTCATCAACGGGAGTGAAGCGTTCCAGCGTGGCGCGCAGCCTGACAGCGACCCGGTTCAGTGCGGCACCATGGTCCGACGCGAGACGCACACTGCCAGGCAGTAGTTCAAGCCATTCAGCTAAGTCGAAAAGGGCCTGCGGTGCTTGCCCGTCCTCGGCGCGAAGCGCATTCCACAGTTCCGAGTTGTGCTGCCACCCTCCCATCGTCAGATTCCCTGACCCAATCAGTGCTAACACCCGGTCCTCGCCCACAAGAAGGGTTAGTTTCGGGTGAAAAGCGCCGCTATGCGACGCAAGACCAACGAGGTACTCGGTGCCTGCGCCTGTCATGGCAAGTGGATCGGGGTGCCACATCCCGGCGTCCGCAATGACTGTGACCCGTGCCCCCATTGACTGGCAAAGCCCCAGGACGCCTCGTTCCAGGAACGCGACGTCCGCGTTGAAAGTCAGAAAAAGCGCCTCTTCGACATCCCAGTCACCGCTCGCCTCCATTTCATGGAATAGTGCCGGTACATTCAACGGGGCTGCCACTGCGCTCACTGGTCGCGGCCGTTCCGTGTAAGGGTCCAGCGCTCCGCCGTTCCACTTGTGTCCGCGGGAACACGCCTGACCATGCCAAGACCACTCATGACTTGGGTGAGTTGATCCCACCGCAGGGACACCGGCCCCCCTCCTTCATTGGATTCCCGGAAGGCATAGCCATCCCGCACTGTCAGCCTGGTCGGAACACGCCATCGCCCGTTGGTAAACGATGACTTGCTCATGGCGACGCGTTGGGACCGGGCGAGGAGCACGCCCGTGAGCTCGAATGCGACATCACGCACCGATTGATCGTTCCGCTGGTTCAGAAAGTCCCTCAACCATGAGGGGGTCAGTTCGTAGTTTCCTCGTTCGCGTTTGGTGCTTTCGAAATATGGTGCCACGTGCTCGGAGAGCTGGCCGACACGGCCGGCTCCGATCATGAGCCACGCCAGGTTCTGCGGGCCGGTTTCCATTGAGCAGATTTCCGGATCGTACTCGGCGTCGACGAGCCTGCCTGCTTCCACGCCGTCGGGAAGTTCTTCACGAAAGCTTGAGAGCTTTTTATCTGGTAGCTGCTCAGATAGTGCACTTTGCAACTGAGCGATGGGGACAGCTCCCGTCATTTGCGTGTTAACAAGCCAGCGCCAGAGGTCCCGCCAGGCCCACGTATACCAGCGCCTCAGGACGACCCCCCGCCATGCAGGAAGAATCTCCAAATTCCGCAGTTGATCGTCGGTGTAGGTTCTTGAGTCGGCGATGAGCTTTCGGCTCAGTTCCAGTGACAAATTATCGGGCTCATACATTTCTATGAGCCGGCAGAGCATGAGGGCTGTCTGTGTCCGGCGGCTATGGGTGGCGACGTCCCCCAGGAGCCGGGTTGGGAACATGACTGACCGCAACCAACTGCGTTCAAGTGCGTGCTGACCGCAAAGGCAAAGGCTTGAGTACCCCTCGAGAGTGTTGCAGGGGATGGAGTCCATTTTGGCGAGGTCGAGGAGGCCGTCGAACGCGAGCTTCAGCCCCCGTTCATCTGACTTGGGCCCGGGGGACATCAGATCGCCCCCTGGAGTAACCAGCCCGAGCAAACGTTCACTGGCCAGGTAGGGTCCCAGAAACCCCCGCGTCGCTTGGGCGTATGAGCCGGACGCGGCAAGCGCTGCGACATTCAACTCGCCGTCGCGCATCGAAGCCGAAATGATGTCATGGCCGTGGGCCTGTGACATGCCGCGATGCTGGTCGGGGAACCGCCGGGCGTGGAGAATTGAGATGGCCCCGAATACGACCTCGCAACGTCGCAAGGTATCCACCGGGTCCAGATCCCCGTGCGTGGCCAACGCCGTCGCCACGTAGGCGTGCAACGAATAATAACGCGCGTGCGGTGTCACCGTTGTTACCCCGGGCAGCAATTCTTCTACCCGACGCATCGGGTAACCTTCGACGGCAAGCGGGAACCTTCCGGTGTACAGGCCGTCGTCTCGTCCCGACCACCGCGGAGCGTCGCTACTCACTCAATCTCCTTAGCGTGAAGCAGATTCTGTTCGCGAACTGAGGCCGGCGCATGCATCTTCTTCGTCAAGTTTCCCGGTGTTGCCGCCGCTCTCCCCCGAACTGACCCGTAGTGCGGCTCGGCATGCCAACTCAATCGGGCCGCATTCGAAGTGTCGTCATGGGGCCACGGTAGCGGGCGCACGCGTCCCCGGCTTAGCGGCACGCCGCCGCTAGCGCGTAAGGACCGAAGACCTGAGGATCCGCATCGATACCGATTCCAACCCCCTGCCTTGCGCCGAGACAGACGCCCGGGAATCGGTAACAGCGAACGACCTCGATTCTCGTCATCCCGGCCTTCCCAGTCCGTCGGATTCGATTTGTCCCATGACGTCACCGGCAGGCAGATGATCCGGTGTCGGCTGTGGCAAACCGCCGGGGTGTCCAGCTGCATGACGTGCCTAGACCGGCTGCGCCTAGCGCCACCCTGAGCTCTTAGCCTTGGGGATGCGGCAGTTTGCTTCGGCGTAGACGCCCTATCATCGCCTTCACCTTCACGGCCGCATCGCGGCCACTAGCTTGTGTCCGTCACCCGTTCAGTCTTCGTCGAAGGTGAAGAACGTGCCGTCGATGCGCTTGATTTCTACTAGCTGGTCAACTTCGACCCCGATGTTGTGCTGAACCATGAGACTTGCGAGTTGGCGGCCGTCGATCAGGATGATGTGCTTATTGCGGGCCTTCGGGGCCTCAGTCTTTGCGCCGTCGGTGAACTCCGAGGTGGTGAGCAGGATGCCTTTCGTGGCGCCGTGAGCGTCGAGGGCACCGCTGAACTCGTAGAGCTCGCCCTTGCCGACCTTGTTTGTCTTGCCATACTTCTTGGCCTGGAGGTAGACCCGATCGAATCCGAGTTTGTCCTGCCAGATGATTCCGTCGACGCCGTTGTCGTTGGATCGCTTCGTCAGCTTGATGCTTTCCTCGGATGCGCCTCCGTATCCGAGTGCACCGACAAACTGGCCGACGAGCTTCTCAAAGTGGTAGAAATCGGTGATCTCGTGGAGCCGGGTGTAAACCTCTTCCTCCAGGGCTGCGAGCAACTGCCGGTTCGCGTCACGCAGGGCTTCCAGCGGCGTGGCCTCGTCCTGGGATGGCAGATCAATCGGCGTCTCCCCTTTTGCTCGCGGCTTCTTGCTGCGCTCCAGATACGCCTGGTAGCTGGACGAGAGCTTGAGAGTCTGATGAGTGATGGGATCGCCCGTTTGGACGACTTTGAGCCCCTCGGGGGAAATCGTGTACGTGGCCCGTGCCGGACGCAAGAGGTAGCCCGCCTGGAAGGAATCAGTGATGGCCCATCCAACTCTGCCGATATACCGTGGCTCACCTGATGGCAGAGAGTCTGGTTGGGCCCCCGTTAGCAGTCCAGTGTCTATGCGATAGCTAATGTGGTTTCTTGCGTCCATTTTTCCCAGTAGCGTTTCGGCGTCATGCCGTCCAGGGATCCGTGGGGCCGCTCATGATTGTAGATAGCTTTCCATTCCTCGGCCAAATACTGCGCTTCGACCATGGTGTCCATGATTTCTCCGGTGAGTTGTTCCCTTCTGAACTGGGCATTGAAGGATTCGATGAACCCGTTCTGCCAGGGTGATCCGGGGTCGATGAATGCGGTGTCGACCCCGGCGGTGTTGCACCAGTCGATCAGTGCGGCCGCGGTGAATTCCGGTCCGTTGTCACACCTGACGTAGGTCGGGGCGGTGCCGGTTTCGGCGATGATGTCCTCCAGCACCGCGACGACGTCCGCGGCTTTGAAGGACCGGCGCGGGATGATGGCCAGCGCGGTGCGGGTGTATTCGTCGATGACGTTGAAGAACCGGATGTGACGGCCGCAGGAGGTCACGTCGGACTGGAAGTCGAAGCTGACCACGTGCATCGGGTACTCGGCGGTGAGGCGTTTCTGTTCCCCGGCGCCGGGCCCGGTCCGGCGTTTCTTCCGCGCCCTGGGTTTACAGGCCAGGCCTTCGTCGCGCCAGAGCCGGCGCACCCGTTTCCTGTTCAGCGCCACGCCGTCCCACTCGGGCTGGGCCAGCAGGTGCCAGCGGGCCTTCCGCCAGCCCCACGCGGGGTGCTTCACGGCCACGGCCCTCAGGTCCGCGCGCAGTTGCGCCTCCTGGAATCCCATGTCGGGTTTTTTCTTGCGGAACGCGGACCGGTTCTGGCCCAGGATTTTGCAGGCAAGGCGCTCTGAGGCCCCGAACTTCTCCACTGCCATGCGCACGGCACGGCGGCGCGGTTCGGGGCTCAGAATTTTCCCTTCGCCACCTCGTTGAGGATGTCGATGGCCAGTTCCTTCTCAGCCAGCAGCCGCTTGAGCCGGGCGTTCTCTTTCTCGAGCTCCTTCGTCCGTCTGGAGGCCTCGGCGTTCTTCTCGGAGCCGTACTGGTTCAGCCACCGGTACCAGGTCGCCTCGGTGACCTGGAGCTCCTTGATGACCTCGACCATCGGGCGTCCCTCGTTGAGCATTTTCTGGCCCTGCCGGACCTTTGCGATGACCTGCTCGGGGGTGTGTCTGCGTGCCATGATTCGTGAATTTCCTCCTGTGTCCATTCTCGGACACGAAACTCACACAAACACTGGACTTCTACCCGGGGACCCAACCAAGTCGGCCATGTCTTCCGCCGTTAGTTTCATGGCCTCTACAACGCCAGCGAGAATTTCTGATCGTGTTCTCTCTTTGCCGTCGGCCAGGAGGCGCATGACCGGATCGATGAAGTCATTCCATTTGGGCACTGCCATGGTCTTTTCTCGTTTCGGGGGCTGCACGCGGGTTGGAGGGTCCAAGATTCGGCCCCTCAAACATAGGCTAGTCGGTGACGCCATGCTCCCCGAACAGGGCGGCAGTGTTTTCCCCGCGCGAGGATGCTGCGATCTTGTCCTACGGAATATTGTTGGCTTGGCCGGTGAGCTCCAGGGCCTTCGGGACGACGCCGCAGTTCGGGGACGAACCCGAAATAAATCCTTCGCCAGGGCGACGAAGACGATGCAGCGGCGCCCCAGTTGGCCCCAGTTAGCCGCATCTATTGAAGCACCCTCGCGCGTGCGGGGAACCCCTAAGCCGCAGGACACCGAAGACCAGCCGCATTGAACTCCCCTTGGAATGCAGAGAACCTGAGCCATCACCTGCCGTGGATCTGCGCCAACAACTCCAATTTGACCTCTTCCGGTCGTCCAACACGTTGATTCCAAATTGAAGGAATCACCGTGTGGGCGGCACCCGTCATTAGGTCCGGCATGTCCTGCTGGTGGATACCGTTCTAGCCGTCCTGATGGGCTCCGACCAGGCCGACTTAGTCAGATCGGCCGGACTCCTTCAGGGAAGGCGTCCGCCGCTGCGGGGACTCAACACGTCATGTGCGAGGACGGCGTACAAGACTGGCCGCCCTAGAGGAATGAATGAAATTACTGCGTCGCTTGTTCAGCCTGCGAAAGACTCTGAGCCAACGTCTCCTCGCTGGCCTCCGGTTTCCCGCCCGGCGCGGCCGCGGATTCCGGCACGAGTGTGTCCTCGTAAGCCTGGCGCTTTCGACGACGCGCGGCAGTCACTAGAGGCGCGGCCATCAGTGCAACCCCGACGGCCCAGTGAAGGACAGGCATCAAAACGGCGAGAAGCATGCCCAGGAGGATTACGCCACCGGCAGCTCCTACCCCGGCCCGCACAGCCGCGATGATCGCAAGGATGACCACGGCGGCACCGATGATCCAGCCCACTACCGGGGTCATGCACAATATAATCGCGGCGACGAGAACGAGCCATTTGCTGATGCCGGCGGCCCAGTTCCTGGCAACGCTGCCGCGGCCGTTCAGCCAGAGAGCCTTCGGGTCCATATCAAAGGCCATTAGGATCTTTTCGGCGCCGCCAATTGACAAGGGCTTGAGACTTGGCCGGATGCCGGTCGCTTTGTGCATCGTTGAACGCACTAAATTCCGCTGCATAGGAAGTGCCTTCGGACTCCCGTCGGGCGCGAGGAGGTGTCCTAAGCGAGAGTCCGGGAAGCCCGCCCGTGCCGCCGCCTGCTCAGTGGCCTTGGCCTGACGCTGTTGCTTGGCCTTTAGGTCAGCGGCTTCGTTCTCCGCCGCGGCGAGTGCCGCCTTCTCGGCCTGTCTAGCCCGCCCCAAATTGCATTGCGCGCAACGAAGGGACGCTCCCATGGTTCGATGAGCAATGCCGCAGCTGGGTCCGTTAAACTTCCGAGCGCTGCGGGCCCGGGCCTTGGCCGCATTCTTTGCGGACTGACGCCTAGATTCGGCGGCCCACTTTGCCCTGCGGCGCCGCGCTGCTCGGATGTCTTTACGAATGGATTTACGAATACCCCATCCGACTCGTCGGATAATCCCCATGCCCATCCCCCATCAACCTCGAGACTTTTGCGACCTTCGCTGAACCTACCGCACGCAGAGTGAGAACCCGGAGAGGCCACCACTGTGCGTCGTGGACCGCCGGGCTGAACTCCCTGCGAGGCAGGACGTACGCCCCTATGTGCTCGTCGAATAAGGCGGCGGTGCCTTCCCCGAACGAGGGGGCGGCTGTATCGCCCTCCAGGTCGGTGCTTGCCACGCCGGTCAGCTCTAGCGCTTTGAGAACGCCCGCCTCGTTCTTGATGACCGGGGTGAGTCGGCGGAAGATACCAGGGTTCTGGCTGGCGAACTGGGACAGCGCCGCTCACCTGCCCGGCATATCGCCATCGGTAACGTTGCGGGGTCAACCTTGTCCGCGACGATCTTGCCGATGTGTTGGGGTCTCGCGCTCAGTAGAGCGAACGACTGCTGCTGCTGCAGTGTGGGTGGTCACCATTCAAGCCGCCATTAGGTCCGACATGTCCCGCTGGTGGATACCGTTCTAGCCGGCTGATAGGCGCCCATCAGGCCGACATACTCACCGAAGCCAGTACCGGCCACTCGTGTGCCGTCTTCCGTCTAATGTGGATCGCGCCGGGATGACACGGGGCGGGGTATAGAGACCAGGGCGGGCGGCGAGGGCGCTCACCTGTTTGTGCACCGATCCCAGCCGTCGCCGGCCTTTACGTCTGCCGGACTACGCTTCCAGATGGAACTCCACCCGATACTTCATGAACCGGATGTTCCGGGCGATGGAAAGAGCCCGGCGGATCCGCAGGTCATCTTCCTGGGCGATGATGACGCCTTCGACGGACTGCCCGGGTTCGAGCAGGACGTCCTGCACGTAGCCCATGTAGCGCTGGATCTGGCCGACCACGGCGTCACTGGCCCTCCCCCGTTTCAGCTCCACAACCAGCAGACGGCTCCTGTCCTTGCTGACGGCAAGGATGTCCATCGGGCCGGTGTCGGTCAGGTACTGCTGCCCGGTCTGTTCACCGTCGTCGAAGATGTCGTACTCCCGGCCCAGGGAGGTGCTGGCCCAGTTGTGAACCAGGAAGTCCTCCAGCTGCTTCTCCATCTGGAAGGCCAGCTGCGCCTGTACCTCGGATGTGATGGCTTCTGCAATCGGCTGCACGACTTGGTCCCCGAGCTCGGTCAGGGCGGCCAGCTCGGCCGCGTGGGGTGTCAGCTCCAGGAGTGTCCCCGGATACTTTGCCGACGTGGCCAGGGCCTCACTCATGTCGTTCCGGTTGAACGACCCGTTCCAGTTGACGCGGCGTCGGTGCGGCAGCCCCGTACCCGGGTGGTACTCGTAGCCGCCGGTCACGACGCCGTGCTGGTAAGTCCGGTCTGGCTTCGGTGCCAGGACGAGGTCCCCTTCGGCGATGCCCTCGGCGGCTCGCCACAGACTGATGACCGCCCCACTGGCGGCGATCTTCGTCTTCCCCGGGTTCGTCTCATGGAAAAGCTCCGTAACCGGCGACCGGAAGGCGTCAAGCCCCCCGGCCAGATGCGGCGTGAGGTCACGGTCGCCAATGAAGTCCACACCCACGTACCCGGCGTCGATCATCTCGGCGGCGTACGCGCCGCCCTCGCCCTGGCGAACCATCCATGCTGTCGTCATTACTCTCCCAGTCTCGCTGCCCCCGTAGAGCGGCAGTTCTTCAGAGAACATATCTCAAGTCAGTCCTTCTTCCTCCGGCCGCAACGTCCGCTGACGCGGCGGGACATTTGGTGCCCGTCGGTTGGCTCAACGGAATCCAGCCTGAGGGCAGTGCGATGAACTGCGGGAACGGAAACCAAAGTCGACAGGAGCAGGCGCAGGATTGATGCGGCAATGTCTACGTGGACCCCACCCGGGCACCGTTGCCCGATAGTGTGCCAGCGCTGGTTCCAAGGAATCAGTTTTTAAGACATCGCACGCCTTGGCGTTGAAGATCACCTGGCCCGACCGATTTCCCAGCTGGTGGCATCGACCACGAAGTGACTGTGAAGTCCGGCGGCCCCACATCTCCTTTAGCTGCACGGTGAGTGTTTCCGGACAGATGTTCTGCAGCAGGTACTCGTGAAAGATCAGCTCCAGCCCGACGCCCCCATGCCAATACCACGGGCCCTCTTCGATCACCTCGTCCAACGACTCCGAGGCGACTTCAGCCTGCGGGGTCCGGGGCCCGGCTAGGATCATGTCGGCACCATCAGAACGAAAGCAGGAAAATGACGACTACTTTGCCGGGCACTTGGCGGGAACCGCACCGCGACGTCGAGGTCGCCTTCGCGCAGGCGATCGAGGAATGGGCCCAGGCTGCGGTGCCGGTCCTGGAGGATGTGGCCCGGACGTTCGGCGGCTACATCACCTACAAGGACCTGGCTGGCAGGCTCTTTGACGCGACCGGCATCCACACCCGCATGTTGGTCCAGAACATGAGCGCGAGGCTGTTGAACCGAGTAATCCGCATCTGCCTCGAGCGTGGGCTGCCCGCGTTGACCTCGCTGGTGGTTACTGCAACGGACGGGACGGTCGGTTCCGGCTTCGATGAGGTGTTGCGCGCCTCCGGCCGGGACGTCCCCGCGACGGGCCTCGAGCGTGAACGGGCCGCCGCGGCCGAGCGCCTGGAATGCTACCGCGCGTACTGCAAGGACATGCCCGCCGACGCCGAACCCAAATTGACACCCAAATACGAGGCACGGGTGAATCCCATGAGGAAGGACGCGCCAAAGCCCAAACCGGTGTGCGACGGATGCGGGCTGGAGCTACCTGCTACGCGTATCTGCGACGACTGCTAGCACCAGTGGTCGGCGGCGGGTCGTGCCTTTGGGTCCGGCATCGGGGGCAATGCGAGCTGGCTAAGCCCTCGACAGCGGCAACTTCTGTATCGGAGGCTACTGGCCGAACGCGGCGATTCTCACGTCATCGGCCGCGCTGGTCTTCTGCTCGCCGTCTGCAATCCGCTCATCAGTTTTGCGGTAGGGCCCCAACGGTGGAAGGCTGAGACGTCGTTGAACCCGATCCGCCACCCGCCCCGTCCGCCGACATCGAAACCCTTCATCTCCCCTGATTTGAGCAGCACACGAACCAGAACGTCGCTCACATTGAGTTCTCCGGCGACTTGGTGAATGCTCAAGAAGCGACGCTTCAGCGAAGGCTGGTCAATCATGCTGCCTTTGGAAAGGCTAAGTCTTCTGCTCGAAGTCTCTAATGAGCTGGATGACGTGCCATGAGTCAGTCGAGAGCGGCTTCAAGGTCGTCAACTTCCCCTAGGTACCCAAGTTGTCGAATCAAACCTCCTAGCTCGGCTAGATCGTCTGGCAAGGTGACCACGCATTTCGCGGCCTGGCGAACGGCGTCAGCGTTTATTTTGGCCCGATACTCCCGTCGCATAAACTCCTTGAATCCTTCGCCGACACGCTTCCTGGCCCTGAACGCGGCCTTATATGCCTGCCAATCGTCTGCGTCCAGATTGAAATGACTCGGCGCCAGATAATCGAGGATGTCCGGCTGGGAAAGTCCAAAGGGGGTGATTCGGTTAAGTCTTCCAACTCGTATTGCCCGCCTGCCGAGCTCGGCCAGTGCGCGTTCTTCCTTCGTGGCGGACTTCACTTCGAGTTCAGCGAGAGTTCTCTCGGCCAGCCGGGAGTCTTTATCTGTGAAGGCAGCAACGGCTCTTTGCCAAATCGCCATCACCCGCGCTTGGACAACGTTGTCGAAAATTACGACTATCGGGGCGTCAAGGGCGTCAAATAGGAACTGCATATCGGGCAAGGCGACGGCGTTATCCGTGCCGCGCATGACAAAAACTCTCGCGCCAGAGGCTTGTATGTCCCCCGCGAGACACTGGTCCAGGACAATCTGGTCATGAGTCCCCTCGACGACGAGGGCTACCCTCGTCATAGCCAGAATATCGCTGGGAGCAACACCTAAACGCTTGGATTCTTCGTCCAGGCTGAGCTGCCCGAGTTCGAGGTCGGTGACATTGGTCGTGCCGTATCCGCTAAGGGCGAGGTGAAGCAGGTTTGCGCCGTGGCGAGGGTCCAGAAATGCCGGAGAGTGAGTCGCCCCGATAATGGCTACGTCGTCGAATTCGGCAACCAGTCTGTGAAGTCCCATCGATATGCGGGACTCGAGCTGCCGGTGCAGCCCTTGCTCCGGTTCATCGACGACGACCAGGCGTGGTATGCCCCCTTTTGACTTGCTAAGGAACAGACTGAGTGCGAACCGAACCCACTTTTGCTGGCTGAACGAAAGGTCTTCCAACGAGATCTTTACCGCTCGATCGTGATGCGGGACGGCAACCCATCTTGGATGGTTTCCTGCGAACCAGTCTGATGGGCTTCGGGTATCGAATTTCAGCCGGAATGGGAAGTCGGCAAGAACATCCAGGATCCGATTCGTTTCAGTCTCCGCCACAGCAACGGCTTCACTGACGCTCGCTGCCAGTACGATTTCCGAACCCGCCGACGCCTCTACGATTGGCGCCTTCCATTGGGTTTTGGAAACTAGAGACAACGTCTTCTGCTGGATAACTTCCAGTGGCAAGGAGTTGACGAATACCCTGGCTGGCCCCCGTGAAATTGAACCAACAACGACCAGTGGCACGGGGATGTGAGCTGGCCAGTCCTCCAGGGGCGAGGACCCGGTGCAATTGTATGTCGGCGCCGCGGCCCCGTCACGGCTGATGTCGAATGCCTCGACATACCACTCATCAGCCTGAGCCAACCCAAAGGGCAACCTCACTGCCAAAGCCTCCAAGGCCGGCGCTTCACCCTCGACCATGGCGCGTCTAATCCTGCTTTGTGCAGCACCATATTCGGCAAGCATCTCTATACCCCCGGCGCCAAGGATGGCCGACAGATAGACCGTCCAACGTCCGGCCTCGGGAGTGCCAGAGGGCAGGAGCGAAAAATGAAAGCCCTGGCTGGTCTTGAGTTCGGGGAAGTCCATCAATGCCAATGCATCTTCGAGGTCGAGGTCCTCCCACGCGTTGACTCTTCCCAGCACAGCCGATTGAAATTCTTCCCGGTGTGTGTCATCCCTTTGAAGTTCCTTGGGAACTTCGAGCATGTCGTAGAGAGCCGAGACAAAGTCGTTGTCCCCGGCAGACGGGCGAACCTCGACAGAAATGTGGATCAATGGCCGAGCCCTGGACCCCATCTGCGGCTCGCCAGCCCCTTGAAATGCATAGGTGAGCTGGTCCAGCAGGCGCGTCTTGCCCGCGCCGTTCTTTCCGTACAGCAGCGTGGAGCCATTTCGAACATCAAGGTGTATTCCTGATAGGGGCTCTGGACCGAAAATTGAAGCACCTACAATTTGGTAACCCTGAGATTCAAGTGGCATGTCGACTCCCTAACTTTAGGATGCCGGGGCAGTGCGTGAGCGTTCACCGGCGTAAATGGACCAATCGTAGTCTCAGGCCATAGTCTCACTGGCGCTCCGGGCAAAAATTCGCGCTGACGAGCCCAACACGCGGCTCCTTGAGAAAGAAGAAGAACGGGTGCGCATTCTTCGATTCCAAGGCAGTGACGCCCCTCTTTGCCGTTACTGCGGGGCCTACTAGTCTTCAGACTTATCCTGCTTGTTTTGCCCATTCCAAGTCTTTAGCGTGCAGCCATAGCACGACGTCCATCACCCGTAGTCTGGACGGCTTGTTCGGCACCTCTGAGCGTTCCAGGACCTCATCCAGGCGCGTCTTCAGTCCGGTTGCCGCCTCCGCCGGGACATTTACTGCGAGCATCGAGACAGCAACGAAGTCTTCGGCGGTCAGTTCCATCGCAACACCGGGGACGTCACCACCCTGTGCCCACTCATCGAAGTATGCGCCGGACCGTGGCCGTCTGGTGCTCGTCAAGGGCTCGTAATAGCGCTTCACCAACTGCGCGGCATCGGCCATGTGGTCATCATCCAAAATCTCGTGCACCGTTTGCGCTCCTACTTCGCAGGGAAACTTCTGCCTGATGGTTGGTGCCGAGCCTAGGGTAGCGACTGGGTGTTCTGACGATACTGGTCGGCGTCAGCCAATGGCGGGCGCGTCCCGGTCCCGGGTCTTCTCAGTGGGCCAGCCCTCAGTGCCGTTTCCGTTTGTCCCATCCGTTGCGACCGCGCCTAAACTGTCGCTGTCCAATGGCGACCCTGTCTTCCGGCTTGCATTCGGTGCAGCCGCCTGCGCGACGCCGGTTCGCCACAGTGGAACACTGTGTGTGTCCGTCTGCACATGTCCAGTATCGCTCTACATTTCCTGGGACGGTTTGTGAGGCGTCGACGCCGTTCAGTTTCGCGTTCCAGTCCTTTGCCAGGTCCGGATCTTTGGTAGCCAAGTCGTTCACTCCTGGCATGAGCACCCGGCCGGAGTCCACGGGGCAGGCCTGGCGGTTCCGTTGGGAGCGAGGAGAGATTGCCGAACGGAAGTCGTGCCCGTCCGGGCATTGCCACCACACCGTTTTCTCGCTGAAGGGCCGAACCTGATCCGGGGTCAGCTCGCCGTTCTTCGTAGGGTGCCACCAAGCGGCCACATCCGGCCGCAGGGTGGCCAAGTCGTTAACACCGGGCACGAGGACCGTACCGGCGCATCGTTTGCACCGGCCGGCGGTTTTGACTAGTCGTGCCGGAGTTGTCGTGAATGAATGTCCGTTGGGGCAGACCACTTGGATCTTCGTTTTGCTATTGCCGGCAGACACGTCGGTGGGCTTAGGGTTTCCGTGTGCTTCGTTGTCCCACATGAGGACCTCCTGAGGGTGGGTGGTCGCGAGGTCGTTGCAGCCGGCACGAACGGCTTTGCCGGCGCAGAATGGACAGCCCGTTCCGCGGCTGGTCCGATTTCTGATGTAGGCCGCGTAGGGGTGGCCCTTCGGGCAGTTCCACGCGACCTTTCGAGCCGATCCTGGTGTCACCACGTAGGGAGTCAGGTCGCCGTTAGCCACAACGTCCCATTCGGCTGCCAAGCGTGGCATGAGGTCACCGAGCGAATTCAGTCCTGCTACGGCTCGTGAGCCGGAGCAGATGGCGCAGTGGAAATCCTCGTCCTTGAACTTTCGGGCATGGCTCCTGTAGGTGGTCTGGATGTGCCCGCCGGCGCAGATGCATATCTCTGGGGCGCTCGGGTCAGACTGGGCGACAACATACCTGTCGGCCCAGCCTTCGTCCCCGACCCGCCCACCGTCGCCTAGCCTCGATTTTTCATGATGCTCGTTGTTGGCCGCTGATTTGTGGCCGCGGCTGGCGGGCGGTTGTTTTCTGTTTCCGGGCAGTCTGGTGTGGCCCGTTTGGTTCGCTTGGGGTTGGCGCCGGTTCCACTTCCGGTGATGGGGCTGA
>NZ_JBFTKM010000031.1:0-33163 GCF_056395945.1 Arthrobacter sp. 05T442
GGCCGCGTCCGCTGCGTCCGGGTCCAGGAAATGCCCCTCCAGCGCCGCCGCCCCGGCGCGGTCCAGGCCGCCGGTTTCGTCGACGATGATCCTAGCGTGCTGCCAGGAAATCGTCCCCGCCTCAAGCGCGGCCAGAGTCAGCGGCAGCACCGCCGTCAACGCCTCGGACTCGGACAGGAACGCCCCGGCGGTCCGTTCGCTGACGGTCAGGACACAAGCGACCTCAGCCACCACCGCCATCTCCGACGCGGCGCGGTCCTGCGGGGACACCCCCGGAGCCGCCAGCAACCTGGCCGCCTGCACATACTCCGCGGCCAGCCGCACCTTCAACGCCGCAGCCCGGGCCTCCAGCCGGGCCACCTCGGCCAGCCCGTCCAGGCAATCATCCGCCAGATCCCGCAACGGATCCGCGTCCCCCAGCCCGTCCGCGCCGGACGGCTCAGCGCCGTCCCCGCCCACGCCCGCGAAAGCCGCCAGCGCAGCAGCGGACGCGGCCACAGCCGCCACCGCCTCCCTGCTCCCCGCACTCAAAGCCGCTCCGCTCTTCACACTCACAGCCTATGACCGGCCACCGACAAAATAGCGAGTTCGGGAGCGGAACGCTGGCACGCAGGCGCGACCGGCTTTGAGCCCGCGCGTCCAACCGCAAACGGGAGCGCCACTCATCCGGGCCGCCGTCGGCCGGCGCTCGGGGCTTACCCGTCAGCGAGGTACGAAAGCGCGGCGACGACATGGGTTTGGACGCCCATGGACAGAGTCGGATCGATCACGGGGGCGAACAACGGGGAGTGGTTCGCGGGGATGTCCTGAGCCACTGTTCCCCTTGCGGCGGCAGCCCGGAACGTCTCGGGGTCCACGCCGCCGAGGAGCCAAAATGTGTATGGCACACCGAATGCGCCTGGAATGCGGCTGAAGTCCTCGGAAGCGGTTTGCCTCTCGGCGCTGCGCACGGAGTCCGCCCCGAAGTGGGTGCAGAACGCGGCCCGGACCCGTTCTGTCACGGCTGCATCGTTGCTCGTAAGCGGGAACTGGTCGTAATACTCGAAATCGGGATCCCGGGGCGATCCGGCGGCAAAGCACTCGCCTTTGACGATCCGCTCAATCGCGGCCAGCACGCTGGCCCGGACCTGGTTGTCGTAGGTGCGGATGTTCAGCAGGAGGATAGCGCGGTCCGGGATGATGTTCGACGTTGCGCCGGCGTTGAGCGCCCCCACGGTGACGACGGCGAAGTCGCCCGGCTTCGTCTCCCGGGAGACGACGGACTGCAGCCTGAGCACTATCGAGGCGGCCAGCACCACCGGGTCCACAGACATGTGCGGCATCGAGCCGTGCGCGCCCTTGCCGAACACAGTGATTTTGAGCGAATCTCCGGCCGAGAGGACCGGTCCGGCCGTGGTCGCGACCGTCCCCGCCGGTATCGGCATCACGTGCTGGGCGAGCGCGACGTCGGGCCGTGGCACTTTGGTGACGAGTCCGTCGTCGACCATTGCCTTGGACCCTGCCCCGATTTCCTCCGCGGGTTGGAACAACGCGATGTAGGTCCCGGACCAGGCGCCGCGTCCCGCCGCCATGAGCTTCGCCGCACCGAGCAGGGCACTGACGTGCAGGTCGTGCCCGCACGCATGCATGATCCCGTCCACCGCCGACGCGTAGGCCAACCCTGTGGCCTCGGTGACGGGCAGTGCGTCCATGTCGGCGCGTGCCAGGACAGTCGGGCCCCCTCCGTTCGCGAGGACCCCGACGACGCCGGTGCCGGCCATGCGGGTCACCGAATAACCGAACGCAGCGAGTCTCTCTTCGACGAGCTTCGAGGTCTCGTGCTCCCCAAAGCTCAATTCGGGATGCCTGTGCAGCTTGGTGTACGTCTCGCGGAGCCAGCCGAGCTCGGAACCGAGCCCTGCCAGGACTGTGTCGACACTGCTCATGGGCATCACGCTCTCGGAGTCCGGGCGCCTGAGCAATCCGGGCGCAACTGACAAATCCCAGCGTAGACCTGACGTGGCACCTTGTGGTTTAGGGAATCTGTCCTCATGGGAGTCGGACGTGGCGCCGCGTCGAGGTCGCAGACCCGCCGCAACGGTCAGGCGCCGTCGCCAACCAACTTCATCATTTCCCTCGAGAACGCGGCTATGTCCATCGGCCATCGCGAGGTGACGAGATTTCCATCGACCACTACGTCCGCATCTTCCCATGTCCCGCCCGCGTTGGTGATTTCGTCCGGCACGCCGTCTCCCCAATAGGAGGTGAGCCGCCGACCTCTCACAAGGTCCGCAGAAACCAAGAGATACGGTCCATGGCAGATTGCGGCGACCGGTTTGTTGCCGGCAAAGAATGAGCGTGCGATTTCCACCGCCGAGCGGTTGTTCCGCACCGTCGTGGGTGCCCCATCCGGTGTGCCGCCGGGCAGGACGAGAAGGTCATACTCGTCTGGGTCGATCTCGTCGATGCGCTTGTTCGCGATGACGTAGTACCAGCTGCTCTCGCCGGTGATCTTGCCCCTTTCCGGGGCGGCGATGTCGACTTTCCACCCGGCCTCGATGAGGCGGAAGACTGGGACGTACAATTCGAGATCTTCAAACTTCTCTGCGGTGAGGACGAGAGCTTTCGCAGCGCCTCCAGCATCGGCCTGGGGTACTTTGCCATATTCCGGAACTGCCATAGCGCCATTCTAGGCGCGGCGTCAATGGTCCCTACGGCCACTGCCTTCTTCGCGCCCGAGGGCCGACGGTGAGGTATCAGCGGCGGCTTTTGAGCCGGATGGTCCGTGCCTGGTGGATGGCGGCCAGGGCAACGGCGCTGGCGGTGAGTCTGAGGGCATGGACCCTGTACCACCGCTGCAACAGGGGCTTGCGGCGCATTTCGCTAAGCGGTTGCGGGCTGAAGAACAGCTTGGGGTTGATGGACCGCAGCAGATACACGGTAGCGGCCGCACCCGTTGTGGAACTGGCGGCTGCCGCTATCAGCCAGGGCCTGCTGTCGGCATGATTCCACCCCGCCACGAGGGCAGCGATGGCGGCAGGGGCGATGACCGGGGCGATCGGCGCGTAGTACCGGCCCGGGCTTCCCGCGCCGAAGGGGGACCGGGGGAGTTCCGGGCTTGCTTCGGTGGCCGCGACCCGGTTCGGGACTTTGACGATGGCCTCATAGAGATTGCCAAAAAACCAGTGCGCGTGGCTGAACTCGGCGATACCCAGGAGCCGATCAGCGAGCACACCTTCACGGCCTGCGGAATTTTGTCCCATGTCCACAATCTACCCCCGACTGCTCCTCCGGGCTGTGCCGGTCAAATGCCCATGGTCCGTCGTTCAAAGCTGTTCGGCACGTAGGCCCGCCCCGCGGCGGGGCCCTTGCAGTCCGGTCCGGAGAACAGGACGTGCTGACCGCCGTCGGCGAGGATCCACAGCTCCAACACGTGCCCTGCCATGGGACGGTTCGGCCACGGGCCGCGGCCGGAGTACGTCAGCTGGAAAATCTGCGGTGTTCCGTCCGGGCCGGGAGCCCCCAGCGTCAGATCGGTGACGTTCTTGTACATGTGCCGCCAGAGGACGGTGACGCTCAGTCGTTTCCATGGTGCGGTGCCGGCCATCGTCCGGGCGTGCCGGTAGGTCGAGACGCCAAGTCCCATGATTGCGCCGCAGACGCCCAGACCGATAACGCCCATGATGGCGAAAAAATACGGCATGTTCCGCTGGGACTGGTCCAGGCCCACGATCAGGGCGTGGGAGGGGTCGGCCGGGTCAACACTTGCCGTGACCGTGGTCCGGGGTTTGGGCATCCCCGCGCACGTGGACGCGGGGTCGAACGTTGCAGTGTGCTGTAGGCCGTCAAGAGTGAACGCCAGGCCCAGGTCGCAGTGCTCGCCCCTGGAGAAGAAAGGGTGCTGGCTGGTCACGACCGCCGGGACACGGACGAACCCGCCCCAGTAGGGCCTGGTGAGGGACCCGAAGATAAACACCAGGCCAACGACCACGACGGCGAAGCCGGACACGCCCAGCACCGCGCGCCACAGCAAACGCCGGCGCAGACGCGAGCCCTCCCATCCGGGCGCAACCTCCGGAGGCAGGAGGGCCGCGGGCAACTGCAGATCATCGGGCAGCTGTACGGATTCTTGCTGCCCCGTCCCGGACAGGGACGCATCCCGGCCCTCCGGTCTCATGCCATCGGTTTGGCGTTGCGTTTGCGGAAGGTCCCGGCGATGGAGAGTTTGCGGGAATATTCGATGGATCCGTAGCGGAACAGGTGGACGGCGAGGCGGAGGACAAGGAATCCGGTGATGAACAGTTCGGCGATGACGATGGCCGATTCGACCGGGCCCAGGGTGCCGAAGCCGTTGCGGAGCATCGCGGTCACGGGGGCCGAAAGCGGGAAGTAGGTGAAGATCTGCACGATGGGCGCGTGCGGGTCCGAGACGATGAGGCTGACGCCGTAGAAGGGCACGAAGATCAGGGCCACGAGCGGACCGAAGATGGTGCCGGCCTCTTTGGCGGTGGGCATGACCGCGCCGACCGCGACGAGGACTCCGGTGAAGACCGTGAATCCGCCCAGCAGCAGCAGTGCCCCGACGATCATGGGTCCGGGCTCGAAGCTCAGGTGGGAGAGGTCGAGGTCGGGGAGGGCGAGTTTGTCGCGGAAGAAGAGGTAGCCAGTGGCGACGGGGGTGAGGAAGACGATCATTTGGAGGACGCCGACCATGAACAGGGCCATGACTTTGCCGACGATCAGGGTTGTGGGGTTCAAGGTGGTGAGGATCATTTCGGTGACCCTGTTTTCCTTCTCCTCCAGGGTGCTGTTGAGCATCTGGCTGGAGAGCAGGATGATCGAGACGTAGAAGATCAGCAGGAAGACCAGCGGCGGGATGACCGAACCGATCCCGCCGGCGGCCTGCCCGTCCTTGAACGTCTGGGATTCGATTTTTACGTTCCCGCCGGCAGCCGCGGTCAGCTGGGGGGAGCCGATTTTTGCTTCCCCCGAGGTGATGAGGAGTTGTTTGGCGACGGCGTCGTATTTGCCGTTTTCGAAGATCCCTTTGTCGGCCCCATAGACCTTGACCGGGGCCGTGACGGGGTCCGCCGGGTAGGCGAAGTATGCGTCCGTGAGGCCCCTTTTCACCTCGAGCACCGCCTGGTCGGGGTCGGTGGTTCTCCGGCCGCCCATGGCCGTGGCGATGCCGGCCGGGATGAGCCCGGAGTCATCGGTATAGACAAAGGACAGGGTCGCGGTCTTCTGGGCGTCCTCGCTTGCGTGGGTGGAGGTGTTGCTGACGTAGACGAGCAGGAACACGATGGCCATCACCACGGGGATGGCCAGGGTCGCGATCCAGAACCGGCGCTTCTTGATGGTCCGGGTGAATTCGAACCCCACGACCGTGCCGAGGTTGTGCTGCGCGAACCGGCGCCGGGGAAGTGCCGGCGGTGTCGGGGGACGGAGCGCGGGGGAGAGCTTCGTGGTCTGCGCCATGGGGGTTAT
The DNA here is from genome assembly GCF_056395945.1 of Arthrobacter sp. 05T442. Lineage (NCBI taxonomy): Bacteria > Bacillati > Actinomycetota > Actinomycetes > Micrococcales > Micrococcaceae > Arthrobacter > Arthrobacter sp. 05T442. Next base: position 5,467 of record NZ_JBFTKM010000031.1, read on the forward strand.
GCCTCCGCCAGTTCGTGGGCTTCGCCGTAGACCCTGACGAAGATTTCGTCCAGGGATGTCCTGGCCGTGGTGAACGCGCTGACCCCGGCCCCGGCGTTGACGAGTTCGCGCAGGACCGTGGTCTCGTCCGCGCCGGGGCGGGGGGCGAGTTCGGCGTGGCCGCCGGCGTCGCTGACGATCTCATACAGGGGTGAGTCGGGCAGGGCTCCTGTGTGGGTGATCCGGTAGAAAGTCCCGCCGAATTGTTCCCGGACGTCCTCGACGGTGCCGTAGGCGCGGGAGGTGCCGTCCTTAAGCAGGATGACCCGGTCACACAGCCGTTCGACTTCCTCCATCTGGTGGGTGACCATGATGACGGTCGCGCCGGCCAGTTTTTGTTCTTCGATGATGTCCATCAGAAGCCGCCGGTTGACCGGGTCGAAGCCCTTGGTCGGTTCGTCCAGGATGAGCAGCTCCGGATCGTTCATGATCGTCACCCCGAGCTGGATCTTCTGCTGCTGCCCGCCCGAGAGCTTGTCCAGCCGCGTCGAGGCTTTCTCTGCCAGTCCTACGCGGTCAAGATAGTCCAGGGACCAGGCCTTCGCCCGGGCCTTGTCCAGGCCCTTGAGCCGGCCGAAATAGACCATGACATCCAGGACTGCCTCTTTCTTGTAGAGGCCGCGTTCTTCGGGCAGGTAACCGAGCCGGGCGCCGTCCTGCGGCGTGAAGGGCTTGCCGCCGATGTGGAGGGTCCCTGCGGTGGGCTGGTAGATCCCGAGCAGGGCCCGCAGGGTAGTGGTCTTCCCGGAGCCGTTGCTCCCGAGGAACCCGAACGTCTCACCGGCCCGGACATCGAAGGACAGGTCCTTGATGACCGTTGTGTCCCCGAAATCCATCCGGAAGTCCTGGATATGCACAAGCGGCTCCGAGGCCGCGTTCCCCCACGTCATGCCGCCACTATAACGGGCACCACCAGCAATGCCTCGTCACCTCGGCAATGATCAGTGCACGGCGCCGAAGACAACGGCAACGACCAGGGCGAACGCTCCCAGGGGGATGATCCATCGGGGCCGTTGTTCGCGCCGGATACGGTACCGCAGCACGCCGACGGAGAGAACAACAGCGCACCCAAGAAGGACGGAGTAGATGGCCCAGAGCAAGGCGCTCCTCGAGAGCAGGGCCGCGGCTCCGTAGACTACGGCCCCAGTCATGAAAATCAGCGACTGGAAGATGCCGGGCAGAATGTGCCGGACGTCCATGCGGGAGTGCAGGGCGTTCACGCGGCTCGGCTCCCTCCGGGTGGATGTTGCAGAAGACCGGACCGATCGACGAGGGCACGGGCGTCCTGTGGCTGCCAATCAGCACAGGACGATCATCAACCACCACGGCCCCGCAGGCAATGCCCTGCTGTCTGCGACGTCGAGGCGTCGTGCCCGCGGGGCATCCTCGGGCGCGTCAGTACCGCCGGCACGGCAACGCGGGAACCTGAGCTCCTCCACGTTCGCTGGCAAGGCGGTGCATTGCGAATCGATCGTCCTGGACTCCCCATGTCTGTTCTAGCTGTGCCCGGGCTGCGGGGCCGCCGGGGTAGGTCTGGCATGCAGCGCGGTCCAGATGACGACGACAGCCACCAGGGTCATCGCGAGGAAACCGAGTCCGGAGTAGCCCACCGAGGCCAGGACCGGGCCGGCCGCCGCCCCGCCGAGGGAGCCCGCGGCACTCATGCTCAAGTCCGAGATGCCTTGAACGGCAGGCCGGTCCTGGATGTGGACCGATTCGGCCACCATGGCCGAGCCTGCCACTACCGAAGCCGACCATCCCAGTCCCAGCAGGATGAGGCTGGCCGTGACTGCGGTGCGGGAGTCTGCGGCGACGCCGGCGATCAGCAGGGAAGCCAGGAGCATGGCCTGGCCGAGGAGCACGACCGGCAGCCTGCCAGCTTTGTCCGCCAGCCACCCGAACACGGGGGAGAGGGCGTACATCCCGGCGATGTGCAGGCTGATGGTGAAGCCCACGATGACCAGGCTCGCTCCGTGCTCCTGGAGGTGGACCGGGGTCATGGACATCAGTGCCACCATGGTGGCGTGGCTGAGTGCGACGGCGGCGACTGCGTAGCGCGCCCTTGGATTGCTGCGCAGTATCAGTGAACCGCTCCGTGGCCGGGGTGCCTCGACGCTCAAGTCGCGCATCGACAAAGCCGCCAGCAGCGGGTCGGGCCGCAGTCCGGTCAGGTAGACGAGGGCGGCGGCCAGTTGCGCAACCACAGAGAACGCGAAGGCGCCTGTCAGGGACGGCAGGCCGATAGCCGCGCCGACGGCTTCGCCCGGGCCGAAGAGGTTAGGCCCCAGCACTGCCCCAATGGTCGTGGACCAGACAACGATCGAAAGGTCCCGCGCCCGGGTGCCAGGCCGGGCGAGGTCAGTGGCCGCGAACCTGGCCTGCAGGTTGACCGCGGATCCCGCCCCGAGCAGCATCAAACCGAGCAGCAGCAGGGGAAAGACCGACACCGACGCCGAGGTGATGGCGATGACGGCCCCGATTCCGGCGATAAAGGCCCCGGCGGACAGCGATCGCCGCCGTCCCCGGGCGACAGCGAGCCGGGCAAGAGGCACGGCAGCGACGGCTGCCCCGAGGGTACTCATGGTGGCTGCCATGCCCGACCACGCTGGTGATCCGGAAAGCTGTGCCGCGAGCAGGGAGCCCAGGGACAGGGTGGCGCCCATGCCGATGCCGCCGAGGATCTGGCCGCTGACCAGGACGGAGAGGACCTTGCGTTGCGGAGGGACGCCGACGGCGGGTTCGGCGAGGGATGCGGGGGGCCGTCGTCCTGTGGACCCGGGAGGTGTTGCCATTTTGACAGTCTCCCAGATACCGCTAAGGGCCGCGACTGGCTTGCTCTGATACCCCCGGGGGTATCATGATGGAAGGCAACCACAATCTCGTCCTACCGAAAGGTTCAGCCCATGGAAATTACCCCACAGCAGCTTGAGGAACAGCTCAAGAGCGACAGTGACGTTCAGATTGTGGATGTCCGCGAATCGGCTGAAGTCGTCGAAGGCTTGATCCCCGGCGCGAAGCATATTGCCCTGGGCGAACTGGCCAGCCGACTCAATGAGCTGGACAAGTCCCGTCCGGTGATCGCCGTGTGCCGCAGCGGGCGCCGCAGCGCCGCGGCCGCCGAACAGCTGGCAGCCGCAGGCTTCACCGCCTACACCGTCCCCGGCGGAATGCTTGACTGGACCGCCGCGGGCCTCCCCACCAGCTGACCCACCCAGCACGCCCGGACGGCACCCCCAGATGCAGCCAGGGCTTCCTCCTGCCCCGGCCGTGCCCTTTGCAAGGCCGCCGTGCGGTGGATGGCGGCCCCCGCAAGCCCGGGGCCGCCACAAGAAATGCTCCAAGATATACCGAAAGAGATAATGACTACCTTCACTTCCTCGAACACGACCAATTCCGCTGATACGGCTCCCAAGTCCATCGACGCCTCGACCCTGCAGACCTGGGAAAACAACCACGACGACCTGATGGTCATCGACGTGCGCAGCGGCTCAGAGTTCGATTCCTTGCACATCAAGGGCTCCTACCACGTGCCGCTGGCCATGCTCAGCGAACACACGGAAGAATTCGCGGCAAAAATGGGGACCCGCGTGGTCCTCGTCTGCCAGTCCGGCAACCGGGCCGAGCAGGCCCGCAAACACCTGGACGCCGTCGGGCTGGCCGGCGCCACTGTCCTGTCTGGGGGAGTCCCCGCCTACGCAGCCGCCGGCGGAAACGTGGTCCGCGGCCGTGGCCCCTGGGCCATGGAACGCCAGGTCCGGATGACCGCGGGTTCCCTGGTGCTCGCCAGCATCGTCGCGGCGAAATTCGTGTCGCCGAAGCTGGGCCTGGTGGCCGGCGGGATCGGGGCCGGACTGACGTTCTCCGCCGCCACCAACAGCTGCGCCATGGGCCAGATGCTCTCCAGGATGCCCTGGAACCGCTCCGGCAATGAGCCCACCGCGCACCAGGCCCTGCAGAACCTGGGCGCCCGGGCATGATCCTCTCCGCGTCGGCGTTCGGGCTGATCGTCGGCGGCCTGCTGGGCCTGGTCGGAGGCGGCGGATCCATTCTCGCCGTGCCCGCCCTGGTCTATGGCGTGGGGCTGCCGCTTGCCGCGGCGATTCCGACGTCGTTGGTCGTTGTCGGTGCTTCCTCCGCCGTCGCGGTGCTGCCCCGGCTACGGAACGGGGTGAACTGGAGGCTGGCGCTGATCATCGGTGCCGCAGGAACCGCGACCGCGTACCTCGGTGCGATGGCCAACCGGGTCCTGGACCCGAAGGTCCTGTTGCTGGCCTTTGCCGCAATCATGGTCTTCGCCGGCGTCCGGATGCTGATGCCCTCCACATCCGCCGGTGGAGCCTGCGCGCTGCCCGGCGGTGGGGTCAACTGGCGCAGCTGCCTGCCCAAGGCCATCGCCGCAGGCGCCGTCGTGGGGTTCCTGACCGGCCTGCTCGGTGTCGGCGGCGGTTTCCTGATCGTCCCGGCGCTCACCCTCGTACTGGGGCTCCCGATGGCTTTGACGGTCGGCACGTCCCTGGTCATCATCGTCGTCAACTCGGCCGCCGGCTTCGCCGCCCATCTGGGTGACCTGCAGATCGACTGGGCCGTCACGGCAGCCTTCGCGGTTACAGCGATGGCCTCCTCGCTCGCGGCAGGCAGGATCGGCACCACGATCCCGGACAAGGCCCTCAAGCGTGGCTTCGGCATCCTGGTCCTGGCTATTGCCGCCTACGTCGCTGTGCAGGCGATCATCTCCTAAGAGTGGCTGTGACGGGTAGAGGAGGCGCCGGAGGACTTTCCTCCGGCGCTTTCTGCATACCTCGACGACGCCCCTAAATTGCGGGGTTGTGGTCGGTGCCGCGCATCCGGACGGCCACCAAAATTCCAGACAACGCGGTGAGGGCACCGACGACGGCGACCGCCGCCGGGATGCCGTAGGCATCCGCGAGGATCCCGGCGAGCAGCGCGCCGACGGCGAATCCGCCGTCGCGCCACAGCCGGTAGATCCCCACAGAGCGTGCCCGCCAGGCAGGGTGGGCGACGTCGCCGATCGCGGCCAGCAGGGTGGGGTAGACCATGGCGGTGCCGGCGCCGAGCAGAACCGCTGCGGCCAGCCAGAACCCGAATCCGGTCCCGAAGGCGACCATCCCCAGTGCCACTGCCTGGACGAGCATGCCGCCTACGATCAGCCATTTACGCCCGTACTTGTCGGACAGGGCGCCGGTGACGAGCTGGCCGGCGCCCCAGACGGCAGGGTAGACGGCGGCGAGGATGCCTATCTTCCCTATGCTCAGACCCGCGGCGGCGAACAGGACGGGGAACAGCCCCCAGGCGAGGCCGTCGTTGAGGTTGTTCACCATGCCCGCCTGGCTGACCGAGGACAGGGACTTGTCGCGGAAGCTGGTCAGGGTGAATACCTGCCGATTGCTCAGATCCGCGTGGGCGTCGGCGTGGGCCGCGGTGTGGTTGGCGGCCTCCAGTCTGGCGTGGTGAAGGGTTTCCTTCACGGCCAGGACGGACAGGCCCAGGCCGAGCGCAATGTAGGCGGCTCCGAGCAGGAACGGCCCCGGGCGGAGCCCGTAGTTGGCGGCGATGTACCCGGTGGCCAGGGCGGTGGCGGCGACGCCAAGGTAGCCGGCCGCCTCGTTCAGGCCCATGGCGAGGCCGCGGCGGGACGGACCGACGAGGTCCATCTTCATGACGACGGTGGTTGACCACGTCAGGCCCTGGCTGATGCCCAGGATCATGTTCGCCGCGACGATCCATCCCCACGACGGTCCGACAATCAGCAGCAGGGGCACAGGGATGGCGATGAGCCAGCCGGCCACGAGGACCGGCTTTCGGCCGTAGCGGTCCGAGAGCGTGCCGGCGAAGTAGTTGGTTCCGGCCTTGGCCAGCCCGAAGGCCAGGATGTACGTCAGCGCGGACGTGTAAAGGTCCAGGTGGAAGACCTGTCCTGCCAGCAGGGGCAGGACGGTGCGTTCCTGTCCGAGCGTGCCGCCGACGAGGGCGTTGACGGCGACCAGGAGCATGAACTGGGCCAGGTTCAGCCGCAGGCCCAGCGACGGGCCTGTGCGCTGTGGGCGTTCACGCCGGACTGCGCGGCCTTGCCGGGAAGGGGTGTTGCCGGACGTCATTGCCGTGCTCCAGTTCTCCAGGATATGCGTTGGCGGCGGCCCGGTGTCCGGGCCAGCCGGCGCGGCGCAGCGCGCTGGCCGCGACGGAGTTGCGGACGCCGCTCTGGCAGTAGCTCACGATGGTGCCCCGGGCCGGGAGCTGGTCCAGGTTCCACATGACGCGGCCGCCGCTGAGCTGGTGGGAACGGGGGATGTGCCCGGCCGCATGTTCGGTGCGGTTGCGGACGTCCAGAACCATCGCGGAATCGAAGCCCCCGAGTTCCTCGGGCTGGATCAGTTTCAGGGTGCTGGTGGGCAACCCTTCGATGCCGGTGACGTAGCCGGCCACGGTGTCGATGCCGACCCGGACCAGGTGGTCCCACATCTCCTGCGCGCCGGCCTGGTCCGGGGCCAGCAGCACGAGCGGGTTCTTGTCCGTTTCCGGGTTCACCACCCATGCGCCGAAGCTCGCCGTGGACTTGCCCGCGGGGATGTTCAGGGAGCCGGCGACGGTGCCCTCGTGGACCTCGGCGTTGGGGCGGGTGTCGACGAAAGTCACGGTGTCCTCAGCGAGGCCGCGGACGACGTCGGCGGTGGCCAGTTCCGCCAGCGGCTTTCGTTCGCCCAGGAGCACCGGGCCCTGGCGGTTTTCGCGCTTCATCCGGCCGAAGTAGGCGTGCGCGTCGGGCTGGCCGTCGAGGAGTTCGTTGATGAAGCCTTCCTCGTCGTTCGCGGCCAGGTACGGGCCCCACCAGGAGTAGAGCCGCTCGTAGCCGACCGTTGAGGAGGGGATGGCGCCAAGGGCCTTGCCGCAGGCGCTGCCGGCGCCGTGGCCGGGGTGGACCTGGACGTGGTCGGGCAGGGTCAGGAACTTATCGCGCAGGCTGGCGAAGAGCTGCCGGGCGCCGGCAAAGCGGGTGTCCACGCCGCCGGCTGCCTCGTCCAGCAGGTCCGGGCGCCCGAGGTCCCCGGAGAAGACGAAGTCGCCGGAGAGCAGGTACCCCGGGGTGTCGGCAAACGCGCCGTCGGTGATCAGGAAGGACAGGTGCTCCGGAGTGTGGCCGGGGGTGTGCAGGGCTTTGACGGTGATGTTGCCGAGGGTGATCGAGTCGTTGTCGTTGAGGCGCCCGGCCTCGAACCCGTACTGCCAGTCCGTGCCGCCCTCGCCGGAGACGTAGGCGGCGGCGCCCGTCGCGGCGGCCAGCTCACGGGTGCCGGAAAGGAAGTCGGCGTGGATGTGGGTCTCGGTGACCGCCACGATCTTCATCCCGCTCGAAGCGGCCAGGGCCTGGTAGACGGCGATGTCACGGCGGGGATCGACGACGAGTGCTTCGCCCTTGGCCTGGCAGCCAATGAAATAGCTGGCCTGGGCGAGGTCTTCGTCGTAGATGCGCTCGATGAGCATGGGCTCTCCTTCGGTGGCGGTGGGGGAGTTTCCGGGAGGGATCCTCCGTGCCTCTAACCACAACGGTAATACCCCTGGGGGTATCTTGCAAGCCGCCCGTGTCCGGTTGTACGCACGGGGGTGCGCTGCTGTCAGCCCCGGCGGTCTGTGTCCAGGACGGTGACGTCCAGGGGCATGCGGCTGGCGCGACGGAGGCGTCCGGCGAGCGCATTGCGCACCCCGCGGGTCACCATGGTCGTCCTGGTCAGATACCGGAACCCGGCGGCGTCCGATGTTACGAGGGCCAGGAGCGGGCGCGCGGCCTCGTCAGGGGTCTGCCCCCACAGCCCGACGACGACCTGCAGGCCGCCCAGCCGGTGCTCGTACCCGGGCTGGGACGTGACGTGCCCCAGCATGTCCGTCATCACCAGGCCAGGGTTCATGCCATGCACCCGGACGCCGGTGCCTCGTGTCTCCAGCCGCAACGTCTCGGTGAACTGGCGGACCCACCGCTTGCTCGACGCGTACGCGTTCTGCAGCGCCACCGGCCCCTGGTCCCCCTGGCCGTAGACGCTGACGAGGTCGCCGTGGCCTTGGGCGAGGAACACGGGCAACGCAACCCTCGACCCGTGGAACGTGCCGAGGATGTTCGTGCGCACCACTCGTGTGAAGTCGTCGACGGGTGTGGACGCCGTGGGCCCGAAGACGCCGGAGGTTCCGGCGTTGTTGACCCAGATGTCGAGCGTCCCGCGGCTTAGGGCCTCGTCGCGCAGGACCTTAACGTCGGCCAGTTCACCCGTGTCGCAGCGGCGTCCGGACACCGCGATCCCTTCCGCGCGCAGCCGCTCGACGGCGGCCGCGACATCGGCGTCCGACCTGGACGCCAGCACCACCGTCGCGCCCTGATGCCCCAGCAGCCGGGCCATGGCCAACCCCAGACCGCGTGTCGAGCCGGTCACGACCGCCACGCGTCCGCGGAGGACGTCTCGTTGCGAACCCATGCTTCTCTCTTACGCGCAGCGGCCAAGGAGGGCAAGAGCTCCTGCGTGGTGACAGTTCCCCGGGTGCCGGCCGGCCGCGGAGGTCCACCGACCGCCCCGGGTCGCGTCGTCAACCCACCGGGCTGCCGAGGGCCGTCGCACAGCTACTTATCGCGGTCTTGGACGCCTGACGACGGATGTTTCCGCGGCGCTTCCGTTGCCGTGGGCTGCGGGCGTTTTAGCCGGTGACGTTTTCACGGTGGCGAGGAGGATGACTCCGGCGACGGCTGTTGCGCCGGCGAGGACGAAGGCGGCGAATGCCAGCGGCGGGGCGGTGTCGGCTTCTCCGAGGATGGCGATGCCGAGGGTGACGGCGACGAGGGGATCGATGACTGTCAGCCCTGCGACGACGAGTTCGGGGGTGCCCCGGGTGTGCGCGTTCTGGACCAGGAACGTTCCGGACAGGGCGGCAATGACCAGCCCTGTCAGGCAGGTAAGAGACAGCCATTCGAAGTCGCCCTGGAACAGCCGGGCGATGACAGTCTTGGCCAGGGCCGCGACGAATCCGAACAGGATCCCGGCGCCGCTGGTGAAGACGACGGCACCCCAGCGGTGCCGCCAGAGACCAAATCCCGTGCCGAGTGCGCCGAGGACGATGCCGAGGAGGGCGAGGATTGTGATGAGGTGCCGGTCGCTGATCTCGACGTCCTGCGCGGTCAGGGCGGCGACGGCAACGAACCCGCCCACTCCGCAGACACACAAAGCCACGGCTGACAGGGCCCGGCGCCCGGGGGACCTGCGGGTCGTCCGGGCGGTGGCCAGGGCGGTTACGACCAGGGCGACCGCGCCGATGGGCTGCACTACGATCAGGGGCGAGAACCTCAGGCTCGTTAGCTGCAGGAGTATTGCTGCGGCGAGCATGGCTGTCCCGCCCAGCCATGCCGGTTTGCGCAGGAGGGCCTGCAGGCGTCCTCCGCCCATGCTTCCGGCGGCTCGGCCGGGTGCCGGAGCCTGGCCTTCGACGCTTTTGTGCTGGAACAGTGTTCCGAGGGCGAGCAGGACCGCGCCGGCGGCTGCGATCGGGATGCCGAGCCAGTGGTACGACGTCAGCGCCGGTACGGCCGCAGTAAGGATCATGACCTGACCCTACCGAACCCGGCCGGATCCGGTTCAGCAGCTGAAGGCGTCAGGCGGCAGCCCGGGTGGGTAACGCTGGCTGCTCAGCGTTCGAGCCTCACCGGCCCCGTCCCGCTTCCGAAAACCTGAATCCCTGTGAGAAGGTGTCAGTTCCTATGAAACGTATCGGTTTTCTGTCCTTCGGGCACTGGCGCGACGTCCCCGGTTCGCGTGTGCGGTCCGGCCGGGACGCGCTCCTGCAGGCGATCGAGTTGGCCGTCGCCGCGGAGGAAGTCGGCGTCGACGGGGCCTTCTTCCGTGTTCATCACTTTGCGGAGCAGCAGGCCTCGCCATTCCCTCTGCTCGCCGCGATTGCCGCGCGCACCTCACGGATCGAGTTGGGCACCGGAGTCATTGACATGCGGTACGAGAACCCGCTCTACATGGCTGAGGAGGCCGCCGCCGTCGACCTTATCAGCGGCGGCCGCCTGCAGCTGGGGGTCAGCCGCGGTTCGCCCGAGTCGGTACTGGCTGGCTACGAATCCTTCGGGCACCTCCCGGCCGATGGCGAGTCCGACGCTGACATGGCCCGGCGGCACACTGGGAACTTCCGGGCCGCCATCTCCGGTGCAGGTATTGCCCGAGCCAATCCCCAGGTCAGCGCGCAGCTCGGGCTGGTCCCGATTCAGCCCCTGTCGCCGACGCTCCCAGAGCGAATCTGGTGGGGCGCAGGAACCCGTGCCAGTGCCCGTTGGGCGGGGCAGCAGGGCATGAACCTCATGTCCTCGACCCTGCTGACGGAGGACACCGGGGTTCCCTTCGAGCAGTTGCAGGCTCAGCAGATCGCCGGGTTCCGGGAGGCGTGGGCAGCGGCCGGACACACCCGCACGCCCCGGGTGTCTGTCTCGCGCAGCATCATTCCGCTGATCGATGACGAATCGCGGCGATACTTCGGGCTGCGAGCGCAGGCCGATGCCCGGGACCAGGTGGGCTACCTCGACGGCGGGCTGGCCCGCTTCGGGCGCAGCTACATCGGCGAACCCGACCGGCTCGTTGAGGAGCTCTCCGGCGACGCGGCCGTCGCGGCGGCGGACACCTTGCTCGTCACCGTCCCCAACCAGCTTGGCGTGGACTTCAACGCCCGGCTGCTCGAGTCGATCTCCCGCGACCTCCGCCCCTCCCTGGGATGGGATTGACCTGCCTGATCGAGCCCGCGGCGGCCATGTGGGCAGACTCCCGGATCGGCACGTTGCGAGGCAGTCCGGACACTCCGACAATTGTCCTATGGGACTCGGACGCAAGATGCTGGGTGTGGCCGGAGCGGCAGCAGTCGTCTACGGAGGCTGGGCGCGCCCCCGGCTCATGCGCTGGGGCGCAAGCGATGAGGAAGCCTGTGCACCCTACCCTGGTGCCGAAGTGGTCCCGGACGGGCAGAGGGCGGCAACGATGGCCGTCACAATAGACGCGCCCCCCGATCAGGTCTGGCCGTGGCTCGTCCAGATGGGCGGGGGCCGTGGCGGTTGGTACTCCTGGGACCGCCTCGACAACGCTGGACGCCCAAGCGCCCGTGCGGTCCACCCGGAGTGGCAAGACATCGCTATCGGCGACTACTTGAAGTTCTGGGCTCCCGGCCGCCGGCTGGTGGACTCCTACGCGGTCGCGGTTCTTGAAGAGAACCGGTTCCTGGGACTGCACGGTTTGAGCGACTTGCGGGGCCGCAGCATCGATCCGAAGCAACCACGTCCACCTGCCTACACCGAAGGCCTAGGGGTTTCCGCCTCAACGAGTTGCCCGGCGGGCGCACGCGTCTTGTTATCGGCGGTTACCAAACCCTCCGGCCCCGATGGCTTGAAAGCTTCGTCTTCCTTTGGCTCTACGTCCCGGTTGTCTGGGTTATGCAGGCACGTATGTTGGCTGTCCTCAAGCGAAACATCGAACAGACCGCTCATTCACAAGCGCCAGCCACCCCCTCCGTCAAGGGCTACCTTGACTCGGACAGCGAGCGCCACTGGCGCACCGGCCCCGCTGGTAACCTGAACATAATTGTTTGAGTAGTCGGATGGGCGGGGCAGGCCGGATGTCTGAAGTGCAAAAGGAGCGGACCAAGCGGGCGGACGCCGTCCGGAACAAGGACGCCATCACCGATGCCGCCTTGACCTGCCTGAGCGACAATCCTGGAGCGAGCATGTCTGAGATTGCCCGCGTAGCAGGGGTGGGCAGGGTGACCTTGTACGGACACTTCGCGGACCGGGAGGAGCTGGTCGGCGCAGTTTTCGCCCGGACAATGGACCGTGCCGAGGCCGAACTCGCCGCAGTGGACCTTGAGCAGGACACCTGGACATCCCTCCGGGAGCTCGTCCAGTCATCATGGCGGGTGCTCTACCAGTTCAACTCGCTTCTGGCAGCGGCCGAAAAATACTTCTCAGCCGACCAGATCCGGGCCCACCACGACAAACCGCTCGCGCGGGTGATGACGGTGCTTGAAAAGGGCCGGAGCGAGGGGATCTTCCGCACCGATCAGTCTCTTGCATGGCAGGCAGCGTGCTTCTACGCCATCCTGCACAGTGCAGCCGCGGAAATCCGGGCCGGGCGCCTCAAGGAGGTTGCCGCAGCAGACATCCTTCCGTCAACCATCCGGGCGCTTCTGATCCCGCCGACGGATCCGGCTCCGCACTAGGGGAGTGGCTTCTCGCCGCTTTGGCCCAGGAAATCCCGGATTTTCTTAGCCATGGCCTTGGACTGCGTCCAGTGCAGGTAGTGGCCGCCTTCGAGGACCACCAGCTCATGGCGCTTCACATTGGCCAACTGGCGTTCGTGCGCTCCGAACCAGTCCGGCTGCTGATTCATGGTGTCCTGGGACAGGAAATCCAGCACTGGCAAAGCATCGGGATACCGGACATCCTGGAGTTTCGCGGCGTTCTCGCCCATCCGGAGGGTCTCGTCGGTGACGGCCTGGTTTCCGAAGTTCCAGCTGGTCATCTGGCGCATCTGCTGACGCTCGGCTGCAGTGAAGCTGTTGCCGTCGGGTTCCCCATACCCCAGAGCCTCGGCCCAGCGGACCAGGCCTGTCGTGGAGGGAATATGCGCCCAGAAGTTGTCCGCTGCGGGCATCTCCGCGGAGCCGGGGGAGGGGCCCGCGGATGCCTTGGCGGCCGGAACGGTGGGGTCGATGCCGATTACCGCGGACACCTCCCCGGGATATTTGTTGGCGTAGTAAAGCGTGGAAAAGCCGGCAATCGAATGACCCATGAGGGTGTAGGGCGCCTTGATGTGGAGTTTTGACAGCACCTCATGAAGTTCGTCGGAGATGTTTTCCAGCGTACGCGGCCGGACGGCCATGTCGCTGTAGCCGTAGCCGAACCCTTCGACCACCACTGTTTGGAAGCCGCCCAATTCCCGGAGAAGCGGCGCAAAGTCGAGGGCCGGCGCGGCAGTCCCGAGCCCAGTGAGCAGCACTATCGTCGGACCGGTACCGCCGGCTCGGGTGACGTTGATGGCGCCGCCGTCGATCTGGATCCTCTGCCCGTACGCCGCTGAGGTGGCCTTTTCGCGCGCTTCCATCAGGATATTGGCCGACGTCGAAGCCAGGAGCAGCCCGGCGAGACTCAGCGCCACGACCCCTGTCACGCGGAGGCCCCGCCTCCGCCGATGCTTGCGGGGCAGTTGGTCCGGGGTGGAACGGGTGCGGGGGAAGAGGCGCAGTGGCATGGGAGGGCTCCAGGAAGTAGGGACTTAGGCGTGCGGGGCGACGTCTCCGCGCTGGCTTCCGGCTGGCCGGGCAATTCCGATGATCTACATAAATAATACAACGCTGTTTGAGATAAAGCACGGCCGACTCCAGCTTTTCGCAACCCGCCGCCACTAGGTTCAGCGGATGAACCGGGACTGAGCCTCGATTCATGCCTGAAGTGCAGCAGCAAACACAGCTTCGGGCCCCGGCTGGCCTCCGTGCACCATCAGACCGTAAGGATCACCATGAAAACGAAGTCGTCTGCCACAGCGTTACTTAGCACCTTCCTCACAGTCAGTTGGTTGATGGCAGGACTCGCGACGCCGGCCCAGGCGGCGGGCACCACGTACTACGTCAGCGCCGCGGGGAGCGACAGCAATGCGGGAACCTCAAGCTCCACGCCCTGGAAGTCACTGGCAAAGGTCAACTCCATCGTCCTGAACGCCGGCGACACCGTGAGTTTTCGGAGGGGCGACACCTGGGCCGGAGGCGTTGTGACCGGCCAGAGCGGAACTGACGCCGCGCCCATCACCCTGAACGGTTACGGCAGCGGCAACGCTCCGACGATTACCGGCGGCAAGTCGGGAAACTGCATCAGGATCAACGGCAACTACACCGTTGTTGACGGACTGCGCGGCGTCTCCTGCGGCTATGGAGGGATCAGCATCACGGGCGACCGCGATACCGTCCGGAACTCCAGCGCCTCAAACAACGCGGTGGGCCTCAAAATTGGGTACGGCTCTGACTTCGGAAAATACACCGGCAATGTGCTGACGGACAACAACATCATGAGCGTGCTTACGGCAGGCACAAATTGCGGAACGCCCCAGGCGGTGAACTGCAATGACGACTCCGGCGCCTCCGGTGTGCTGATCAACGGCAACGACAATGAACTGTCCGGCAACACGGTCAGCGGCTCGGGCGCGTTCTCCTACGACTACGGCCGTGACGGCAGTTCCTTCGAGATCTACAACGGCAACCGGAACAACATTCATCACAATGTGGCCCTGGACAACAACAACTTCTCCGAGATTGGAAGGTCAACGGGAACCGCGGACGGCAATACCTACCGTTACAACCTGGTCCGCGCGACCTGTGGTGCCAATTGCTCCCAGGCGAAGGGCCTGATCGCGCGTGGATCGGGGACCTCGTTCGGACCCACGAACGGCACGGTGTTTGAGTTCAACACCGTCTATCTGAACGGTCCGCAGTCCCAGGCGATTGTCTGCCACGCAAGCTGCCCTTCGTCCACGGTGATCCGCGGCAACATCCTGGCCGGCGCCAAGAACTCCCTGTGGATCAACGGCTCCGGGTGGACCGAAAAACAGAATGTCCTCAACGGCCCGGTCAACTTCGTGCCCAACAGTACGTCCACTACGGCGCCGGCGCGGTTCGTGAACGCACCGGCCGACCTCCACCTGACCGGCACCAGCCCGGCCATCGACCGCGCCGGAACAAGTCCTTCCGGCTTCGACCTGGCAGGGCTCGCGGTGCCCCAGGACGGGGACTGCAACGGAACGGCAGCCGCTGACTCCGGGGCCTATGAGTTTGACTCGCCCAACTGCTGATGAGGCGGCGGCCCGGCTGCGCGCCTCTGCGTAAGCCGCCGCGTGCCCTATCCGGCGGTGCGGTCTGCATGCAAGCATGGGGTCTCAGCGACTTCGCACCGTGAGGGGACTCGATGAAATCCAACGAACTGCTGCTGGACGCCTTCGGCCGGATCCATGAGGCCGCGGCCGCCGCCCTTGCAGGGGTCGACGACGAGACACTGCGTCGCCGGCCGGGAGGCAACGGAAACTCCATGGCCTGGCTGATCTGGCACCTCAGC
This sequence comes from Arthrobacter sp. 05T442, assembly GCF_056395945.1. NCBI lineage: Bacteria > Bacillati > Actinomycetota > Actinomycetes > Micrococcales > Micrococcaceae > Arthrobacter > Arthrobacter sp. 05T442. The sequence goes on from NZ_JBFTKM010000031.1 coordinate 20,639, forward strand.
CGGGTCGAGGACGCGCAGCTCGCCTCCGTGGCAGGACTGGAGCAGATCTGGACCTCGCAGGACTTTGCCGGGCGGTTTGGTCTGCCGCTTCCCAAACGCGACACGGGCTACGGCCATTCGAGCAGCCAGGTCGACGCGGTCCAGGCTCCGCCGGAGCTGTTGCTCGACTACTGCGACGCCGTCCACCGGCAGACCGTGGAGTTCCTGAAGAGTCTCGGCGACGACGATTTCGACCGCGTCGTCGATACCCGCTGGGACCCGCCGGTCACGCTCGGGGTGCGGCTGGTCAGCACCATTGCCGACTGCCTCCAGCACGTGGGACAGGCGGCGTACGCCAAGGGTCTGAACCCTGCGCACCGTTAGGGGAGGCCGCCGGCGGCGTCAGGGGAGGCCGGCCGGCGGCGGCGATCCTGCACATGCTAACGGGACGATGAACCGCTCGGCCGCCGTGTGCCCTTGGGGCCGGCGGTGACCGACTTCCGCCACCGCGAAGTACCGGGCAGCAGCCGCTTCAGGACCGCGGCGTAGTGCACGGGGAAGAGCCGGGCGATGACATCCGGGGCTATGGCGGAGAACGCGATGAGTACCCGGCCCTGGCGGCGGTGTGCGCCGTCGAGGATCTTCGCTGCGGCCTTGTCGGCGGGGTAGGTCAGCAGCTTGGCGAACGCGGCTTTTCCGGCTGCCGCCTGTTCGGCGTTGGCGCTGGCCGCCACGCGGGCACTCTCGGAGATGCGGGTCCGGATGCCGCCCGGGTGCACGGTAGTGACGCCAATGCCCCGGGGTGCCAGCTCGTGGCGCAGCACTTCACTGAAGCCGCGGAGGGCGAACTTGCTTGAGGAGTACGCCGATTGCCCCGCGGGGCCGATGAGGCCGAACAGGCTCGAGACATTGACGATGTGGCTGCCAGGGGAGCGGAGCAGGGCCGGGAGCAGCCCGCAGCACAGCATGACCGGTGCCCGGAAGTTGATGCTCTGGACCCAGTCAAACTCTTCCGCGCTCAGGTCGGCGAAAGCACCGGCCAGGGCGACGCCGGCGTTGTTGATGAGCAGGTCGACCCGGGGCGAGACCGCCAGCACGCGCCCGACAAGCGCCTCGACTGTCTCAGCGTCCGCGAGGTCGGCGACCTCAGCGTGCACAGGGAGGGCAGGATGCAGCCGCCGGATGAGGTCCGCAACTGCCTCCAGCCGGAGCTTGTCGCGGTCGATCAGGACAAGGTGGGTCCCGCGCTCGGCAAGCTGGTGGGCCATCTGCTCGCCCATTCCGCTGGCAGCGCCGGTGAGCACGGCATGTGCGCCGTTGAACTGGAAGGGGGGCAGCGGCATGACGGTTTTCCTCTCGAAGATGGTGTCTGCGGTCTCGGCTCCAAGGCTACCGATCCGCGTGCCCTGGAGCGACGACCCTTGGAGAGTGTGAAAACGGGGCGGGGCTGCCGTGCCAGGTTTAGGCTTCTATCAGAGGCTAGTGAAAGGAAAAACAAATGAGCAGTACCGATTCGTTCGTGATTGTGGTTGGGTTCGACGGATCCGAGTATTCGCAAAATGCACTCAGTTGGGCCTTGGACGAGGCCCGGCAGCGCAGCGGGCAGCTCCGTCTCGTCACCGCCTGGAGCAAGCCGCCGATGGCCTGGTATCCGGCGGTTCTGGAAACGGCCGCCGGTGAGATCGCAGCCGAAGATTCCCCCCAAAAAATCGCCGAGACCCTCCAGGCTGAGGCCCTGAAGATTGCGGCCAGTGAGGGCACCGCGGCTACGGGGCAGGTAGTGCACAGTGATTCGCCGGCGTCAGCCATAGTCGACGCAGCCAAGGACGCCGATCTCGTCGTCGTGGGCTCCCGCGGCCACGGCGGATTCCCCGGCCTCCATTTGGGTTCGGTTTCCACCCAGGTGCTCAACCATGCACCGTGCCCTGTCCTCGTCGTCCGGCCCAGGGCCTCCTAAGGGGCGGCCCTAGTAGGCGGTCAGCCGCCGCCGGAGCGACGCGATGCCCAAAACTAGGCCGCCCGCTGCCGTCAGCGCCAGCACCGCCACGTCCCGGCCCAGGTTGTCGGTCGACTGGTAGAAGATCGCGGCCTCCAGCGCATCCACCCCGTAGAAGGTCGGGGTGAAGTGCGCTATGGCCTGGATCCACCCGGGCAGGAACGCCGCGACGCTGATCCCGCCGCTCAGGAAGAACAAGTAGATCGCCACGTTGATACCGGCCGCCGACACCGGCGCGAATCGGCGCAAGGCGCCTCCGAGGGCGGCGCCGACCCCGGCCGCCGCGAGTGCGATCAACCCGATCACCGCCAGCGCCGGCAGCCAGTACCAACCCGCCGGCCGCAGAAAGCCGGAGACCGCGGACAGGACCAGGACCAGTGCGGCGACCAGCATGGTCGTCACCCAGCACCCCAGGATCTTCCCCGCGATCAGGGCCCCGCGGCCGATCGGCGCAAGGAGCAGCGCCTTGATGGTCAGGTCCTCAAACTCCCGGGCGGTGGCCAGCCCGCCGTTGACGACGCCCATGAGCGTGAGGAGCAGCACGAGGATGGGCACCAGCTCGAACTGCACGAGGTCCACGTCATGCGGCCGCAGATCCGACTCCGCGACGCCGACCATGATGGGGTTGTCCGGCTGGCCCTCGTAAAAGCGCGTGATCGCCGCCGGCAGCGATCGGCGCAGGTCGTTGGTGAAGTCCAGGTTCAGATTGTTGATCCGGATCCGCACCGGGTCCGGCCGGTGCATCGCGTAGTCGTCGTCGAACGAGGCGGGGATGGTGATGACTGCCGCCACCTGCAGGGTGTCGAGCAGATGCGCCGCTTCACCTTCGGTTGCGCGCTGGACGCGGAACGCATCCGAGTCATTAAGGATCGACACGAGGCGCTGAGCCTGCGGGCCGTTGTCCTCGGCCACCACTGCCACCGGATTGCGGCCGGTTGCGCCGGCCACGATGAAAATGATCAGCAAGAAGGCGACCGGCGGGAGCAGGCTGACCGCGATCGCCGAAGGTGTGCGCACCCACGTCAGTATGTCTTTGGCCGGGATTGCGAGGACGGCCCGCAGGGCTCCCATCAGTGCGCCGCCATCAGTGTGCGACCCCCCGGCGGCCGAAAACAAATGCCGTGAGCGAGACCGTCACCAGCGTGAAACCGGCCAGCACGATCGTGTCGACGGTCAGGTCCTGGGTGGCCGTCTGGTAGCCGTGGAAGGCATGCTGGAACGCGGCGATCGCATAGGTGAGCGGGGACACGGCCGCGATCGCGCCCGGAACAGCGCCGAGCCAGTTTGCCGGCCCGAACGGCCCGCTCAGGAAGAACAGCGGCAGGACGCTGGCGATGGCGAGCGGGATCGCCTGCTGCCGGCGGCGGACCAGCGTCCCGGCCAGAACCCCGAGGGCAAGAAATGCCGCGATCATCAGCAGGCCAAACCCGAGCACCTCCAAGGGATGGAGCGGGTGCACCCCGATCAGCACGATCACGACGCCCAGCACCAGCAGTGCCGACGCTGCCGTGAGCGCGGCTGCGCCGAGCATTTTTCCCAGCCCGATCGCCAGCCGGCTCACCGGCGCCAGTGCCAGTTCCTTGACGGTGCCCAATTCGTAATCCCGCGCGGCGTTGACGCTGCCCTGCAGGATCGAGGAGAGCATCAGGCCCGCCACTACGATGCTGACAGCGAGGTAGGGAATGTAGCCTGTGTCGTGCTCCTGGACGTCGGACTCAAGCGCACGCACGACGACCTGGTCAGGGAACGCATCGGCGTAAAAGGACGTGATCGAGAGCGGCACCGCCCGCCGGATGTCGTTGGTGAAATCGACGTTGAGGTTATTGACCTCAACCGGGATGTCCACCCGTGTCCCGGCGGTGAGCGCGGCATCGAAGTCCTCCGGTACTGTCACGACGGCGACGACGGTGCCCGCACGGATCTCACGCTCCGCGTCGGCCGGGGAAGCCGTATGGATGATGAACGACTGCGAGTTGGTCATGGCCTGAACGAATTGTTCGGCCAGCGGTCCTTGGGTCTTCATCACCACTGCGATCGGCGCCTGGCCCCCGCTGACCGCGAAGAGAAGGAAGAGCAGCAGGAAGTTGATCGGGATCACGACGCCGGCTATCGCGAACAGCGGTTCGCGGAGCGTGAGGCGGATATCCGCTGCCGCCACGGCCCGGACCACCCGCAGGCTGTGGCGGAGGCTCATTCCCGGAGCGCCGTGCCTGTCAGGCTCAGGAAGACCTCGTCCAGGCTCGGTTCGCGGCTCTGGATTTCCTCGAGGTTCGTGGATTCGACCACCGCCGTGACGACCTTGCCGGTGACGTCGGCGCCGCCCTCCACGGTGACCTTCAGCGATCCGTTGGACGCGACAGCGGAGACCACGCCTGGCAGCGCGCGGACTTTCCGAACGATGTCCTCCGTAGGTGCCGGCCGAGTGCGCATCTCGAGGACCGTGTCCCCGAAACTGCGGCGCAAGTTCGACGGCGTATCGAGCGCCACAAGGCGCCCGCGATCGATGATGCCCAGCCGGTCGCAGAGGACGTTCGCCTCCTCGAGGTAGTTCGTGGTGATGAGCACGGTGGTTCCGCGTTCCTTGAGTTCGAGGATCCGGTCCCAGAGCGCGCGCCGGCTCTGCACATCGACCCCCAGGGCGGGTTCGTCGAAGTAGAGCAGTTCGGGGTCGTGGAGCAGCGCCCGGACCAGGGCCAGGCGTCGTTTCATGCCGCCGGAGAAGGTGGAGACGCGGCTCTTCCGCCGCTCCTCCAGCTGCGCCAGCTCAAGCAATGAGGTGATCCGCTTCTCGAGGCCCTGCCGGGGCACGTCGAAGAGGTCGGCGTGAAACCGGAGGTTGGCCTCTGCTGTGAGCTCCTCGTAGAGGGCGTTCTCCTGCGGCACCGTCCCGAGCGAGCGCCGGATCCTCCGCGGATCCGCAAGCATGTCGATGCCAAGGACCGTGACCCCGCCGGAGGTCGGCCGGCTCAGGCCGCTGATCATGTTAATGGTGGTTGTCTTGCCGGACCCGTTGGGCCCGAGCAGGCCGAAGATCTCCCCGCGCCCGACCTGCAGGCTGAGGCCGTCGATGGCGGTGAAGGAGCCAAACCGTTTGGTGACCTCTGTGAGCTCGATGGCCGTTTCGGTCATGCCAGTACCTCCCTGGACCACAGGCGCAGGGACCGGCGTGCAATCTCGGCGGGCGGCGCCACGGCTCAATGATGGGGCTGCGCCGAACAAAACACAAGCGGGCCGCTCTTCCGCTTCGAAGTCTCCCGCGGAGCCCGCGCTCTGGCGGTTGGACCCGGCGGGGTCCAAGCTTTAACTAGTCGGCCTGCGGCCCGTCGTCGGGCGGCGCCGGACCGCCGACGGCGGTCCTCGGAGTGCGAGGAGAACGACCATGGTTGACACGGCAGTCCCGGCTCTCAGGGCCGGCGTCGGGCGGGATTTGGTGACACAACTGCTGGGCATCTGGCTGCTCCTGGCGGTCTTCCTGGACGGCTGGGCACACCTGCACGTTCCCGGGCTGGAGACGTTCTTCACCCCGTGGCACGCCGCTCTCTATTCCGGCCTCCTTGCCATGGCCGCGTGGACGGCCACGGTGATCTGGAGGAACCGGGAGCCCGGGCAGCCGCTTGCCCGTGCGATACCGGCCGGTTACGGGGGCACGGTGGTCGGAGTCGTCCTCTTCGCCGTCGCCGGCGTCCTGGATCTGGCATGGCATGAGATCCTGGGCATCGAAGTCTCGCTCGACGCGCTGGTAAGCCCCACCCACCTGCTGCTCGGGTTCAGCCTCTTCCTCATTCTCGGCACCGGTGTCCGCAGTGCGCGGGCCCGCAGCCGGTCGGCCGCCTTCGTGTGGACGCCGCCGGCCCTGCTGGCTGTCGCCCTCATGACCGGCCTGGGCGCCTTCTTCCTCATCTACTGCTCGGCCTTCGTCCGGACGGGGCCGGCGGTCCCGTACGTCCCGACGCCGATCGGCAGTCCCGGCCACACCCAGGCGGAGCTGCCCGCGGCGATCGGCATGGCCAGCTACCTGGTGACCACGGCGCTCATCAGCGCCCCCTTCCTCTACACCTTCTCCGGAACCCGACGTCCGCCGCGCGGCATCGCCACCATCCTGGTCGCCGTCGTGGCGTGGCTGCCCCTGGCGATGTCGGGGTTCCGCCCGGCAGCGGCCGCCGGCGCGGCAGGGGCCACGGTAGCCGCGGTTGTCGTGGACGTCGCGCTTGCCCGAAGGGCCGGGCCCGTGACCGGCCGCCGGCTGCCGGCGGTCAGTGCGGTGCTGGCGGCGCTTATCTGGACAGGCCAGCTGGCCGGCATTGCGTTGGTGTCGGGGATTGGGTGGCCTGTATCGATGTGGCTTGGAGCCATTGTGCTGAGCTCGGCAGTGGCCGCAGGACTCGCCTTCGTTAGCTCCTGGAACTCCAGGAGCATGCAGCGCCCGGAAGTATCGCACGCGGGAGGTCCACTATGACCAGCATGGCAGCGTCCGGCGAATCGGCGCGTGAGAAGAGACGCGCGGCCATTGGCACGGCGGTGTTCGCCGTGGCACCGGCGACGGCGGCCGGTCTCGTTCCGTGGATGTTGACGCGCTGGAAGGTGAGGCGGCCGGTGCCGGGCGGACTGCCCGCGCAATGCGCCGGCGTCGTGCTCATCGGCGCGGGCGCCGCGGTGATCGCAAGTTCCTTTGTGCGGTTCGCCGTCGAGGGACTGGGTACCCCGGCGCCCTTTGCGCAGACGAAGCATTTGGTGGTCGGTGGCTGGTACGGCTTCGTGCGGAACCCCATCTATTGTGCCCTCGCCGCTGCGATCAGCGGACAGGGCCTCGTGCTTGGGCAGCCGAGGCTTTTTGGTCTTGCCGCCGCGGGTGCCGTCCCGGTCGTTGCATTTGTCATGCTTCATGAGGAGCCCAGCCTGGCTCGTAAGTTCGGTCCTGAGTATGAGATCTACCGCGAAAACGTACCGCGCTGGCTGCCCAGGCTCACGCCCTGGCGTGCAGGGCCGGCGTCAGGGCCTCCGGAGTAACAGCCCCTGGGGTCATACGAGAGGGTGCGGCCCGACGGGGCCGCACCCTGGTTGTCGCTACGAAGATTCGGTACGAGGATCAGTGCCTTCTGAATGAGTCCCTGATCTTGGCGCCGGCTTGCTTCAAATCGGCCCGGAAGTGGCGTGCCTTGCCCTCGGCCTTGAGCCGATCATTGCCGGTGGCCCGGCCGGCTGCTTCCTTGCCTCTGCCATGAAGTTTCTCGGCAGTGTTGTGGATCCTGTCACCCCTACCCATGATGGTCCTCCCTTATCCGTGGCTCTGTGCGGCGTGAATACCGCTGAACCGACACTTAATTGTAGGAACGGACGCGCCGTGAAGGTACCCTTCTTTCAGCCTTCGGGGAGAGAACCCGTCCGACGCCGGCCGGGCCGGCGCCGTGGGAACGGCGCCGTGGGAGCGGCGCCGGAATCCTCGGAACTCCGGCGCAGCAGGATTCCTGCCAGCACCACGACCCAGACCAGGAACGCACCCAGCATGATGCGTTCCACCACACCCAGCCCGGGCGTCGGTACGCCCGCGGCAACCGCAGGGATGTAGGAATTTGTCCACGCGCCAAAGCCGAGGACAACGGCGATTGTCAGGATCGAGTACAGCCGAAACCGCCTGCCGAAGGCCGCTGCGCCGAATCCCAGAATCGCAAGGTAAAGCAGCGCATCCACGGCACCGAGGGTGATGTGCATGGCGTCGGTCAAGGCCATGGCGGCCGCGGGCCTGATGTCCTCACGGGCCGTCATCGGGAACGGCAACCACAGGGGACCCACCGCGCCGTATGCGACGAGGAGTGCGCCGGTCACGCGCAGCGCCTTCTTTTTTTGGGCAGAGAGCCACACCCCGATACCGAACGCGATGACCAGGGCCTCATAGATGAAGCCTTCCACGATGAGAGGGCCCCTCGTCGGAGCGCCGATCGACGTCAGCTCGCTCACGGCCTGGTCGAACGGGCTGTAGCCCCTATAGAGCACCGCGGCGAGCACCTCGCTCGCCGCCGGCCAGAGCGCCGATGACAGGATTCCGCACACAAGCAGGGCCTTCGGGACACGGCCGGACGGGCCGTCAGGCGCCGGCCGCACATTGATTCCGGACATTGCTGGCCTCCCCGGCGCCACAGAGGAACTGAGGGCGCCCTTGGGTTCAGGATGGCCCGGGAAGCGGGGTGGGCGCCAGAGCCTCATGCCCCGCCGGCCACGGCACCACGACTGCACTGGTGTTCGGCTGTTCTGCGGGTCCATCATTGGACTGCCGGTCCCGCTTGGGTGCGGAACGGCGTCGGAGGGCGCGGGCTTCATATACCTGCCCCGTCCTTGCCCCGACCGGAATGGAGCGATTTTGATGAGCGAAGTTATTGACCGGTTGGCGGCGGCAATGAACGCACACGACCTTGAAGCCGCAGCGGCACTGTTCCACAAGGATTACCGCAGCGAGCAGCCAGCCCACCCTGCCAGGGCCTTTGTCGGCAGGGCACAGATGCACGCCAATTGGGCTGCGATGTTCGCCGGAGTTCCTGATTTCCATGCAGAACTGGTCCGCTCCGCCGAGGCCGGGAACACGACCTGGAGCGAATGGACCTGGTCCGGCAACCGTGCTGACGGGCAGCCATTCGGCCTCCGCGGGGTCACTCTCTTCGACGTGGAGGACAACCTCATCACTGCCGGCAGGCTTTATATGGAGGAGGTCGAACGCGAGGCGGTGGGTATCGAGCAGACGGTGCAGGCCCTGTCGGGCCGCGCGCCGGGCCGCGCGGGCTGAAGCGTAGCCGTTGCGCGCGGCCCGCGAGGGCTGAAGCGTAGCTGCGCTCGGGGCGATTGCTGCAGCGGACCGGGCATATGCGTGCCTCTGCCGCCCGGGCAGTCAGGACCGCGAGCCGCCGTCGGGATTCCCCAGCGAAGTGATCTTACCGGTCTGGCCTTCCCACACGCCCCAGTCCTCCGGGAGTGTGGTGGGCCGGCCGAGGAAATAGCCTTGGCCCGTTCGGATGCCAAGCGCCCTGAGAGTAGCAAGCTCCGCCCCGGTTTCGATGCCTTCCGCAATAATGAGCGCGCCGATCTGGTCTGCGATCCATATCAGGGATTCACAGACGGTGTGCCGCAGGGCGTTCGTGCTGATGCCTTCGATGAGGTTGCGGTCCAGCTTGATGATGTCGGGCCGAAGTAGGTTGATATGGCGGACGGACCCTGGGTAGGAGCCCGAGTGCCCGACAGCGAGCCGGACGCCCTGATTGCGAAGCGGAATCAGCGGCCCGAGAAGGGCGTCGGCCTGCTCGGCGGTCGGTGGGTCGGTGAGTTCAAGGACGACGCGGCTTGGGGATAGTCCGGATTGCAGCACCAGGTCGGGCAGGAGCGGATCCAAACAGGTGGGCGGTGACAACTTGAGCGTGACGTAGAGGTGGGCCGGGAGGTTCTCTGCAGCGGCGAGCGCGGATTCCATGGCCGCGAACTCAAGATCGCCGCCGAGGCTCGCATGTGCGGCTTCGGCGAACCAGTGGTCCGCGGAGTGCCCGTCCGTGACAAAGCGCGTCAACGCCCCGGCCCCGACGACAGCGCCGGTGGAGAGGTCTTGGATCGGCTGAAAGGCTGTCACGAGCAGCCGGCCCTGGAGTACCGCTTCGATCCGCGAGCGTGCGTCGGGGCCCTCACCCGTCGACGTTCCTGCCGGCCGCGGTGAGCCCGGACGGGTGGACGGGTGTCCCGCGTCCGCATCCCCAGCGTCGCGAGAGAGCCATGCCCGGGCCTGAAGCTCCGTCAGGTGGTCGACCAGCGCCCTCTCCGGATTATCGGGATGATCAGCGAGGTGCTTGCGAAGCTGATCCCGGACCTGGGCCTGATCGGGGGACGGGTCAGAGAGCACGGCAGCGATGATGTCGGAGACTTGCCGGCGGATCCCCGCACCCTGTACGGGACGCGCCGCGGCGGATGCCGGGCCCTCCGGCTGGTGGTCAGCATCGCGTTCTGGCGTGGAAGACGGCTCCAACGTCACTGGCTGTTCCTTTGTTCGACACGCTCCGGCTGAGCCCGGAACCGGCCTGCCGCCTACCCTCGTCCGGGGTTCGCTCCGTTGTGGCGAGGCGGGAGGCCGTGGACACACCGTATGACGGGTTCGAGGCCTGCGACCCTTAGGAATGCGGCAGTTTTACCGCACTTTTGCCGCAGTAGCGGCGGCCTCCTGCCCTCGCCGGCGGCCGACGGCGGCCTACCGGCGCTCACCCGGCGCCTACCGCGCCCTACCGCTGGATGGGTGGGGTATTCCATGCGCAAGCTGAGCTGCCAACCGTCAGGGGGCCGATTCCTCTGGCGAGCTGTCGCTGTTGAGCTCGACGGTTTGAACCGGGCCTTCCGGCGTCGCATGGTATCCGTCAATCGACGGCGGCGGAGTCTCGAGCTTCCGGGCCATGCCGGGTTCGAGATCCGAGCGCAGCCATATTCGGAGCGAGTCGTTCCGGAACAATACGCTACCTGGCGCAGGTGACTGGCTCTGGATGATCGGATTCCTGGGCCATGCGATCGAGCTGATTGGCGGCCCATCCGGATCAGGATTCGCCAGAGTCAGGCCGGCCGCTTGCGCTATTTCCCGCGCATGGAGGAAGTGCTCCCCAACAACGTCGGGGACGATAACGAGATCGGCGGCTCGTTTTTCGTCTTGGGGTCCGTCCGGCATTTTTCCTCCTGTCGGCATTGTCTGCCCCATTGCACGCACGGGCAATGTTGGGCCGTACGGGGGCGTCGCCAGTTCAACCATCTCCGGAACGTCCTTCGCCCAAGGAAGCTACCTGGCGGGTGCGGTGCCTCCCACTGCCGGCCGGACGCCGTCCCACTCTGGCCTGTGGCGTTTGGCGAACCCTGAGTGGTGCGATGTTGACCCCGGCAAGGTCAGGAGGCCGCAGGCTCTGCGACCAAGCTGGGTGGAGAGCCGATGCTTGCCAGGGATGTTTAGGGCAGACTGGTGGCGTGAGCGGAATCCGGTGGGTGCTGCACGTCGATCTCGACCAGTTCATCGCGGCGGTCGAAGTGCTCCGGCGGCCGGAGCTTGCGGGCAAGCCGATCATTGTCGGAGGTCGGGGCGACCCGACGGAACGAGCTGTGGTGTCGACCGCATCCTACGAAGCCAGGGCGTTCGGCGTGGGTTCCGGAATGCCGCTACGCATTGCGGCCCGGAAAGTGCCCGACGCTGTGATCCTGCCCGTCGATCAGGAGGCTTACCTCGCGGCGTCTGAAACGGTGATGGCTACCCTGCGCGCGCAGCCCGGCGCCACCGTGCAGGTGCTGGGTTGGGATGAAGCCTTTGTGGGTATTGAGACGGAGAATCCGGAAGCCTACGCCCGTCAGGTGCAGGCCGCTGTCCTGGAGCGAACGCAGCTGCATTGCAGCGTGGGCATCGGCGACACCCTGGTCCGAGCCAAGGTCGCCACCGGTTTCGGCAAACCGGCCGGCGTCTTCCGTCTCACTTCCGGGAACTGGCTCGACGTCATGGGCAGCCGGCCCACCAAGGACCTGTGGGGCGTCGGAACCAAAGTGTCAGGCCGGCTGGCCAAACTCGGCATCAACACAGTTGCCGAGCTCGCCGCGTCCGACCCCCAAGGCCTGGTCCCGGAGTTCGGCCCCAAGATGGGTCCTTGGTACGCGGAACTCGGACGCGGGGACGGCGCCAGCGTGGTGGATGACACTCCATGGGTTGCCCGCGGGCATAGCCGGGAGACCACCTTCCAGCGGGACCTGACTGAGCCCGCCCAGGTGGACGGCGCCGTGAGGGAGCTGACAGCGCGTGTCCTGGAGGATGTTGTGGCCGAAGGGCGGCCCGTGATTGGGCTGACCCTCAAGGTTCGGTACGCTCCGTTCATCACCAAGACCCACGCGAGAAGGATTCCCGAGACATTCGACCGGAACGAAATCCTCGCGGGTGCCTTGGACCTCGCAGCCGGAATCGAAGCGGGCCGTCCGATCCGACTCCTAGGCCTGCGGGCCGAAATGGCAATGCCCGACGATGCCCGAAAAGGACATACGCCGACACGCGGCGGTTGGTGACGTCGCCGCCAAAGGCCTGATTCCCTGAGCCGGACACTGCCTAGCCAGATACTGCCCAGCCAGGTACTGCTCTTCCACGGGTCCTGCCGCCGCCGCATTCCAAGACCGCCCGCAGATCTCCGGATCGGCGGGTGGTCTTTTACGTGCCCGGAACGTGGTGTGCGACTCAAGCCGCTGCCGGAATGCGGGTCCGGGCGCGTTTGAGGGTTTTGGCGTGGTGCCGGAGCGCGCGCCGGTGGCGGTTGTCTTGCTGCGTTAGGTCGGTCGTTGGAGAGGGCGGGTCGGTCACGTTCAGGCCGGGTGAGTGTGCTCGGCCGAGGGGTGTTCCCGGGAGGGGTGGTGCGGTGGAGTGGTAGGTGTGGCCGGTGGGGGTTTGGATCTGGACGGTGTGTCTGGTGCTGCCGGTGGCACCCGGATTGGTTGCCGTTCTGTTGCTCCAGCCGGGGGTTTCCTTGGTGTGGTTGCAGGCTTCGCAGAGTCCTTGGCCGTTGGTGTGGGTGGTGGGG
>NZ_JBFTKM010000032.1:0-19629 GCF_056395945.1 Arthrobacter sp. 05T442
GATAAGTTCCGCAGCGAGTGGAACGGCCAGCACGTCGCGGCGCTGGCGAAGGTCTCCCAGGCGCTGCAGGAGGCCAGCCGGCTGGCCGGCCGCAATGCCACCGAACAGGAAAGCGCCTCCCGCTGAGCGGCCCCCGCACATTCTCAGGACCGGCCCGGACGCAGCAGCGTCCGGGCCTTCGCCTTTTAACGCGGGCAGCTGACCGGACATTGTCGGTGATCTAGGGCAGGATAGGTCTGTGAGCACAGGGAAGACTGCAGCAGGCACCGCACCACAGACCCCGGCCGAGGAGCTGGTCCCGTCCGGGGACGTGCGCGAAGAGTACGAGAACCTGGCCGAAGAGGTCCGCAAGCACCGCTTCGCGTACTACCAGGAGGACGCGCCGATCATCTCCGACGCCGAGTTCGACGAGCTCTACCGGCGGCTGGAAACCATCGAGGCCATGCACCCCGAACTCGTGGCCAACGATTCGCCGACCCAGGAGGTTGGCGGGGAGGTGTCCGCAGCCTTCGCCGCCGTCGAACATCTGCAGCGCATGTACAGCCTTGAGGACGTCTTCTCCCTCGAGGAGCTGGAGGCATGGGTCGCCAAGGCCGAAGCCAACATCACAAAACTGGGCAACGGAACGCCGGCGTGGCTGACCGAACTGAAAATCGACGGCCTTGCCGTCAACCTGCTCTACCGCGACGGCGTGCTGGTCCGGGCCGCCACCCGCGGTGACGGCACTACAGGAGAGGACATCACGCACAATGTCCTGACCATCAAGGAAATCCCGCAACAGCTCACCGGGGAGAACTTCCCGGCCGAGATGGAAGTCAGGGGCGAGGTTTTCATCCCGTCCAAGGCTTTCGCCGAATTCAACGAGGCCCTGATCCAGGCCGGCAAGGCCCCGCTGGCCAACCCGCGCAACGCCGCCGCCGGATCCCTGCGCCAAAAAGACCCGGCCGAAACCGCCAAACGCCCGCTGCGGATGTACGTGCACGGCATCGGCGCCCGCGAGGGGCTCGAGACCGTGAGCCAGTCCGACACCTACCGGCAGCTCGCCGCATGGGGGCTGCCCACCAGCCCGTACTTCGAGGTCCTCCCCGGACTCAAGGACGTGCTCGCATTCATCACCGGCTACGGCGACAAACGGCACAGCCTCACGCACGAGATCGACGGCATCGTGGTCAAGGTGGACGACTTCGCCACCCAGCGGGCGCTCGGCTACACCTCCCGGGTGCCGCGCTGGGCCGTCGCCTACAAGTACCCGCCCGAGGAAGTCCACACGAAACTGCTGGACATTGCGGTAAACGTGGGCCGCACCGGGCGCGTCACCCCCTACGGCGTGATGGAACCGGTCAAGGTGGCGGGCTCCACGGTGGAAATGGCCACCCTCCACAACCAGGAAGTCGTCAAGGCCAAGGGCGTGAAGATCGGCGACATCGTCGTCCTGCGCAAGGCCGGGGACGTCATCCCGGAGATCGTGGGCCCGGTCCTGGCCCTCCGCGACAAGCAGGACCCGCCCGTCCGGGACTTCGTCATGCCCACCGAATGCCCGGCCTGCGGCACGCCCCTGGCACCGGCCAAGGAGGGGGACGTGGACATCCGCTGCCCCAACTCCCGCTCCTGCCCGGCGCAGCTGCGCGAACGCGTCTTCCACCTCGCCGGCCGCGGCGCCTTCGACATCGAGGCGCTCGGCTGGGAAGCCGCCATCGCCCTGACCCAGCCGGCAGAGCCCGAAACCCCGCCGCTGACCACCGAGGCGAACCTTTTCAGGCTCATGCCCGGGGACCTGGCGGATGTCCGGATCCGCCGCGAAAAACGGTCCAAGGGCGTGGCGACGGGCGAGTTCGAACTCGTGCCGTACTTCTACAGCAAAGGCACGGCCAAGACACCGTCCAAACCTACCGCCACGACGGACAAACTCTTCCGGGAACTCGAGAAGGCCAAGTCCCAGCCCCTGTGGCGGGTACTCGTGGCCCTGTCGATCAGGCACGTAGGCCCGCGCGCCTCGCGGGCGCTGGCCACGGCCTTCGGCAGCATGGCCGCCATCCGCCAGGCCTCCGAAGAGGAGCTCGCCCACGTCGACGGCGTCGGCCCTGTGATCGCGGCCGCCCTGACCGAATGGTTCACCGAGGACTGGCACCGCGAGATCGTGGACACCTGGACAGCCGACGGCGTCCGGATGGAGGACGAACGCGACGCGTCCATGCCACGGACGCTCGAAGGCTTGACGATCGTGGTGACCGGCAGCCTCGAGGGCTTCAGCCGGGACGAGGCAAAGGAAGCCATCCTGGTCCGCGGCGGAAAGGCGGCCGGCTCGGTCTCGAAGAACACCAGCTACGTGGTGGCCGGTGAGAACGCGGGCACCAAGCTGGACAAGGCCGAACAGCTCGGCGTCCCTGTCCTGGACGAGGACGGCTTCCGCGCCCTGCTGGCCGACGGGCCTGCCGGCGGCTCCGCGGAGCCGGGCGGGACTCCGGAGAATGAAGCCCGGGAGTCCAGTGCCGACGTCGACGGCGAAGACCACCAGGAAGCCATGACCGAATGAGCGCCGATCCCGCTGCCACGCCCGCGGCACTGCTGGAACTGGCGAAGACCGCGGCCGCAGCCGGTGCGGCGGTCCTTGCGAGCCGCAACGCAGCCGCCCTGGACGTCAGCAACAAGGGTGATTCGGGGGACTGGGTCACTGCTTTTGACCTAGCCGCCGAATCCGCCGTCCGGGACGTCCTCACCGCCGCACGGCCCCGGGACATCATCACGGGCGAGGAAGGCGGCACCGTCCTGCCGGAGGAGCCCAGCGGCTACCGCTGGTCGATCGACCCCCTGGACGGCACCACGAACTTCATCCGCAACATTGTCTACTACGGCACCTCCGTCGCCGTGGCAGATCCCGACGGCGTCTGGCTGGCCGGCGTCGTCAACGCCCCTGCGCTGGGCCGGACCTACTTCGCCTCCCGCGGGCACGGGGCCTGGCTGGAGGACAAGGGCCAGGTGACGCCCCTGTTCGGCCCAGTCCCCGGACGCACGGGACAGATCCTGGCCACCGGCTTCAGCTACGATCCGGCCGTCCGCACAGAGCAGGCATCCGGCCTGGGCAGCCTCATGGATGGCTTCGCCGACGTGCGCCGGCTCGGATCGGCGGCGCTGGACCTGTGCCTGGTGGCCGACGGCACTTTCGACGCCTACGGCGAACGCGGGCTCAACGAGCACGACTTCGCCGCGGGAGCCTTGATCGCCGAAGAGGCCGGCTGCTGGGTGCGGCGCCCGCGCCTCACGAGCCCCCTGGCCGGCGGACCCTCCGACGACGAACGCCTGGCGTCATGGACCTGCGCCGGATCGCTGGAACTCTCCGGCAAGTTCCCGCTCTGACGAACCGTCCGCCCGCCGAACCGGCCCTCCGAACTGGCTCGCCGAACTGGCCCGCTGAACTGATAGTTCAGTCACGGAAAACACTGTTTGGCAGCCGGACAGCCCTGCCCGCCCGTAGCATGGACAGGTGCATCTGCAGATCCTCATTCGCCCCGCCGTCCCCGCCGACTACGACGCCATCGCCCGCATCACCCGGGACTCCTATCTGGCCGCGGGCTACTTTGAAAGCGCCGACCACCCGTATATGCGGCAGATCCAGGACGTCGCACAGCGGGCGGCGAAGGCCACCATCTGGGTCGCGGAGCGCGAGGGACGGATCGTGGGCTCCGTGACCCTGGCCGTCGCGGGGGAGCCGTACGCCGACATCGCCCGCAGCGACGAGCTGGAATTCCGCATGCTCGTCGTGGACCCGGCGGTCCAGCGCAGCGGCGCCGGGCGGGCCATGGTCGAAGCCCTCCTCGCGCACGCCAGATCGCTGCCGGGGATCAAGGCCGTGGCACTCACCACCGGCATGACCTGGGAAAGTGCCCACGGACTGTACCGGAAGACCGGCTTCCAGCGTGCACCCGAGCGCGACTGGCTGGTTCCGGACACCGATATCAAGCTGCTCGTCTACCGGCAGGACGTCTGACAGGACCCCGGCAGTACGCCTGCCCGGCCTATCCGTCGCCGGACCCGGCGGAAGCGAGCGCCAGGACGTGGGTGTACACCACCAGGTGACTGCGTCCTATGTGCGGCACCTCTTCGATGCGGGCGGTGTCCTGGCAGTAGCCGGCGGTCTCCGTCCCCTCCGGTGGGCACAGAGAGCCGGGATTGTCGGCCTGCGCCACCATCAGGAGGGCCAGGATCACGGCCGAAGCCGCCGCTAAGTGTCGTGGGGAACGCGTCATGAGGGTCCACCCCTCGGCCTTTGTAACTGCTGACATGCGTAAGCCGGATCGGCTGGTGCCTGCCCCCCGCAAGGTGTCTTCCGCTGGGCCCGCGCGCGGCAGCCTGAGGCTGCGGGCGTCGCCGGTCCGCGTCTGGAGTTGTCCGTCAGGACGGTGAATGAAATGTCATGGTAGTCCTGCAACCCGGATCCCAACACCCCCGCGTCGCTTGAGGGGACAGGTGGGCAGGCCACGGATCGGCAGGCCCGGCGCGGGACAGTGGCGGTCCGCCAACCCACGTAGACTGGGACGGAAAATAATCCACACCTTGCAGGGGAGATCCATGGCTGCGATCAACCGCGACGACGTCGCGCATCTTGCGCGTCTCGCGCACATCGAGATGAGTGCTGAAGAGCTGGACAGGATGGCTGGCGAACTCGCCGTCATCGTTGAATCGGTGAAGTCCGTCAGCGAAGCCGCCGGTGATGACGTCCCGGCCACGTCGCACCCGATTCCGCTGACCAACGTGTTCCGCGAAGACGTCGTGGGCCACACGTTCACGGCCGAGCAGTCCCTCTCCGGCGCCCCCGACGCATACGAAGGCCGCTTCAAGGTCCCGGCAATCCTGGATGAGGACTAAGACCATGACTGAGAACAACGAACTGATCCGTTCCTCCGCCGCGCAGCTCGCCGAAAAGCTGGCCGCCGGCGAGGTCTCCGCCGTCGAGGTCACCCAGGCGCACCTGGACCGCATTGCCGCCGTCGACGGCAAGGTCCACGCCTTCCTGCACGTCAACACGGACGAGGCCCTCGCTGTTGCCGCCGAAGTGGACGCCATCCGCGCCGCGGGAGGCGCCGCCGCCGAGGCGCTGCACGCCCTCGCCGGCGTGCCGATCGCCGTCAAGGACCTCATCGTCACGATCGGCCAGCCCACCACGGCCGGCTCGAAGATCCTCGAAGGCTGGCACAGCCCCTACGACGCCACCGTCGTGGAGCGCCTGCGCGCCGCGAAGATGCCGATCCTGGGCAAGACCAACCTCGACGAATTCGCCATGGGCTCCTCCACCGAGCACTCCGCGTACGGCCCCACCCACAATCCCTGGGACCTGGACCGCATCCCCGGCGGGTCCGGCGGCGGTTCCGCTGCCGCCGTCGCGGCCTTCGAAGCCCCGCTGGCCCTCGGCACGGACACCGGCGGGTCCATCCGCCAGCCCGGCGCCGTCACCGGCACCGTCGGCGTCAAGCCCACCTACGGCGGCGTTTCCCGCTACGGCGCCATCGCCATGGCCTCCTCGCTGGACCAGATCGGCCCGGTGTCCCGCACCGTGCTGGACTCGGCCCTGCTGCACCAGGTGATCGGCGGACACGACCCCCGCGACTCCACGTCGCTGCCGGACCCGCTCGAGGACCTCGTCGCCGCGGCCCGGACCGGCAACGTCCAGGGCATGAAGATCGGCATCATCAAGGAACTCCACGGCGAGGGCTACCAGGCCGGCGTCGAGAACCGCTTCAACGAGTCCCTCGAACTGCTCAAGGGCGCCGGCGCCGAGATCGTCGAGGTCTCCTGCCCCAACTTCAAGTACGCCCTGGGCGCCTACTACCTGATCATGCCGTCGGAGGCTTCCTCCAACCTGGCCAAGTTCGACGGCGTCCGGTACGGCCTGCGCGTCCTGCCCGAAGAGGGGCCGCTGACGATCGAACGCGTCATGGGGGCCACCCGCGCCGCCGGCTTCGGCGACGAGGTCAAGCGCCGCATCATCCTGGGCACCTACGCCCTGAGCGCAGGCTACTACGACGCCTACTACGGCTCGGCCCAGAAGGTGCGCACCTTGATCCAGCGCGACTTCGAGGCCGCGTTCGCCAAGGCGGACGTGCTGATCTCCCCGACGGCGCCCACCACGGCCTTCAGGCTCGGCGAGAAGCTCAACGACCCGTTGGCGATGTACCTCAATGACGTCGCCACCATCCCGGCCAACATGGCAGGCGTCCCCGGACTGTCCCTGCCCGGCGGCCTGGCCGACGAGGACGGACTGCCGGTCGGCGTTCAGCTGCTGGCCCCGGCCCGCCAGGACGCGCGGCTCTACCGCGTCGGCGCCGTCCTGGAATCCCTGCTCGAGGCGCAGTGGGGCGGCCCGCTGCTGGACAAGGCTCCCTCACTGACTGCCCCCTCGCTCACTGATTCTGCACCGGCTGCCAACACTGTCGCGAGCCACGGAGGTTCACACTAATGACTGACGCAACCCTGAGCTTCGAAGAAGCCATGGAGAAGTACGATCCCGTCCTGGGCTTCGAGGTGCACGTGGAGCTCAACACCAAGACCAAGATGTTCTCCTCCGCGCCGAACGTCTTCGGCGACGAGCCCAACACCAACGTCAACGAAGTCGACCTCGGCATGCCCGGCGTGCTGCCGGTGGTGAACAGGACCGCGATCGAGTCCTCGATCAAGATCGGGTTGGCCCTGAACTGCAAGATCGCCGAGACCTGCCGCTTCGCCCGGAAGAACTACTTCTACCCGGACACCCCGAAGAACTTCCAGACCTCCCAGTACGACGAGCCCATCGCGTACGACGGCTACCTGGACGTCGAGCTCTCCGACGGCACCGTGTTCCGCGTGGAAATCGAGCGCGCCCACATGGAAGAGGACGCCGGCAAGCTGACCCACATGGGCGGCGCCACCGGCCGCATCCAGGGCGCGGACTACTCCCTCGTGGACTACAACCGCTCCGGCGTGCCGCTCGTGGAGATCGTCACCAAGCCGATCGAGGGCGCGGGCAGCCGTGCCCCCGAACTCGCCAAGGCCTACGTCGCCGCGGTCCGCGAAATCGTCAAGAACCTCGGCGTCTCGGACGCCAAAATGGAACGCGGCAACGTCCGCTGCGACGCCAACGTCTCGCTGCGCCCGCACGGCCGCGAACGCTTCGGCATCCGCTCGGAGACCAAGAACGTCAACTCGCTGCGCGCCGTCGAACACGCCGTCCGCTACGAAATCCAGCGGCACGCGGCCGTCCTGGACTCCGGCCAGCCGGTCACCCAGGAGACCCGCCACTGGCACGAGGACACCCGCACCACCACCTCGGGGCGTCCCAAGTCCGACGCCGATGATTACCGCTATTTCCCGGAGCCGGACCTTGTGCCGATCGTCGCGTCGCGCGAGTGGGTCGAGGAACTCCGCGCCACCTTGCCCGAACCGCCGGCCGCCCGCCGCAAGCGTCTGCAGGCCGACTGGGGCTACTCCGACCTGGAGTTCCGCGACGTCGTGAACGCCGGCGTTCTGGATGAGATCGAGGAAACCATCGCCGCCGGCGCCACCGCCACGGTGGCGCGCAAGTGGTGGATGGGCGAGATCGTCGGACGCGCCAAGAACGCCGACGTCGATCCCGGCCAGCTCGGCGTCGCACCGGCCACCATCGTGGAACTGAACCAGATGGTGGAGGACGGCAAGATCAACAACAAGATGGCAACCGAGGTCCTGGACGGCGTGCTCGCCGGCGAAGGCACCCCCGCGGAAATCGTGGCCAAGCGCGGCCTCGCCGTGGTCTCCGACGACGCACCGCTCCTGGAGGCCATCGACGCGGCCCTCGCCGCGCAGCCCGGCGTCGCGGACAAGATCCGCGGCGGCAAGCTCCAGGCGATCGGGGCGATCGTCGGCGCCGTCATGAAGGCCACCCGCGGCCAGGCCGACGCCGGCCGCGTCAAGGAGCTGATCCTCCAGCGCCTCGGCGTCGACGGCTAGGTCCCGGCCGCCCTGCCCAACTGACTCGCAGCAGGGCCCGTTTTGAGCCCCCATAACGGCCCCTGCTGCGAGTTACTTGGGTTAAGCGGGGCGATCAGGTGACACCAAATCGGTCATGATGGTCTGCAGTGCCTCGCAGACCATCATGACCGATCTGCGTTTAAGGTTCTCCGGCCGCGCCAGGATGTCGATCCGGCGCCGCGTGCTGATGCCCTTGAGCGGGCGCAGCACGATGCCCGGGTTCAGCACCGGCCGCGCCGTGTGCCGCGGCAGCAGGCCGATCACGCTCCCGGCAGCCACGAGCGCCGCCACCGTGGAGTAGTCGTTGATCCGGTGCACGATGTTCAGTTCCCTGCTGGAGACGGCCGCGACGGCGGAGAGGACGTCCGCGGGGGAGTAGCCGGTGTGGCTGGTCACCCAGGGTTCGCCGACGACGTCGTCCGCCGTCACCGCCCGCTGGCCGGCCAGCCGGTGCCCGGCCGGGAGAGCCACATCCAGCGGCTCGTGCGCGAGCGGGATCACAGCGACGCGTTCCTCGGGCCAGCGCGGGCTATGGTCCATCCGGTGCGCCAGCACGAGGTCGTACCTGGCCGTCAGGGCCGGGAAGTCCTGCTGGGCAACATCCTCGTCGGAGAGCAGGATCCTCGGCTGGCCCGGAGCATCCAGGAGCCGGGCAAGCGGCGCAAACAGCGCCTGGCCGGCGCTGTGGAAGCCGCTGAGCGTCACGGGAGCCACGGGGGAGCCGTGATAGGCGCCGATCGCCATCCTGGCATCCGCCATGGCACTGACGACGGCGGCCCCGGCATCCGCGAGCACCTGGCCGGCCTCCGTCAGCACCAGGTTCCGGCCCGCTTTCCGGGTCAGCGGCACCTCCACCGTCTTCTGCAGGGCCGCCAGCTGCTGGGAGACCGCCGAGGGGGTGACGAGCAGGGTCTCCGCGACTGCCTTGACACTGCCCAGGGCCCCGAGTTCCCGGAGCATCTCCAGCTGGTGAATTTCCATGGCCACCATTCTATGCGGAAGCAATATCTAATTCGTCGATTGAGAAAAATTCGGTTGTGCTAATGCTTTTTGCTCGGTCTAATGGGGTGAGTTGTCCCACACGTACCTGCCGCAGACGGCACGGTAAACAGCACAGTGAAAAGCACAGTTAGGAAGGCCGATGAAGGCTCTCTACAAGGCCGGCGCCCACGCAGGATTCGAGCTCGTGGACCGCCCGGAGCCGGAAACCGGCGCCGGCGACGTCAAGATCCGCGTCATGACCACCGGCATCTGCGGCACCGACCTGCACATCCAGTCCTGGGATGCCTGGGCGCAGGGCATCATCAACGCTCCTTTGATCGCCGGCCACGAGTTCTACGGCGAGGTCGTGGAGATCGGCGAGGATGTCCTGGACGTCAAGGTCGGGGACCGCATCTCGGGCGAAGGCCACATCGTCTGCGGCATCTGCCGCAACTGCCGGGCCGGCCGCAAGCAGATGTGCATCAACACCGTCAGCGTCGGCGTCCAGCGCGACGGCGCCTTCGCCGAGTACGTCGTGATCCCCGAGACCAACGTGTGGGTCCACCAGGACCCCTCTGTGACGCCGGAACTTGGCGCCATCTTCGACCCCTTCGGCAACGCGGTCCACACCGCCCTCAGCTTCCCGCTCGTCGGCGAGGACGTGCTGATCACGGGCGCCGGACCCATCGGCCTGATGGCAATCGCCGTCGCCCGGCATGCCGGCGCCCGCAAGATCGCCATCACCGATGTCTCCGCCCCGCGGCTGGAACTGGCCCGGAAACTCGGCGTCGACCTCGCAATCGACGTCTCGAAAATGCGCGTCAAGGACGCCCAGCGTGAACTGGGCATGCGCGAGGGGTTCGACATCGGCATGGAAATGTCGGGACACCCCACTGCATTGCCTGAGATGATCGACAACATGAACCACGGCGGCCGGATCGCGATGCTTGGACTGCCCAGCCAGTCCATCGACATCGACTGGGGCAAGGTGGTCACGCACATGCTGACCATGAAGGGCATCTACGGCCGCGAAATGTTCGAGACCTGGTACGCCATGAGCGCCATGCTCTCCTCCAACCCGGTACTGCACGCCAACATCTCCGCAGTCGTCACAGACACCCTTCCCGCCACGGAGTGGGAGAAGGGCTTTGAGATCGCCCGCGCCGGCGTCGGCGGCAAAGTGGTCCTGGACTGGACAGTCTTCTAGGCCGCCGCCATCCCAAGCCAAGCCAAGCCAAGCAAGCCAAGCGCACGCCGCGCACGCCGAGCGGCACACCCACCAGGAATCCACCCCAGCTGAGGAGCACAACCCATGTATTCAGCCATCAAGGACCAGCTGCAGCGCGAACTGGACGAGATCCGCAGCGCCGGACTGTTCAAGACCGAGCGTCACATTGACTCGCCCCAGGCCAACCACATCAAGGCCGGACAGATCGGGGAGGCCGGCGCGGACGTGCTGAACTTCTGCGCCAACAACTACCTGGGCCTCGCGGACCACCCGGACATCATCGCCGCCGCCAAGGCAGCCATGGACGCCCGCGGCTTCGGCATGGCCAGCGTCCGCTTCATCTGCGGAACCCAGGATCAGCACCTGGCCCTGGAAGCCCGCGTCTCGCAGTTCCTCGGCACCGAAGACACCATCTTGTTTTCGAGCTGCTTCGATGCCAACGGCGGCGTTTTCGAGTCCCTCTTCGGCCCCGAGGACGCCGTGATTTCGGACGCCCTGAACCATGCCTCCATCATCGACGGCATCCGGCTCTGCAAGGCCCAGCGCTTCCGTTACGCCAACCAGGACATGGCGGACCTCGAATCGAAGCTGATCGAGGCCACCACCCAGGCGAACCCGGCCCGCCGAAAGATCATCGTCACGGATGGCGTCTTCTCGATGGATGGCTTCCTCGCCCCGCTCGAAGCGATCTGCGACCTCGCCGAAAAATATGATGCCATGGTCATGGTGGACGACTCCCACGCCGTGGGCTTCATGGGCGCCACCGGGGCGGGAACCCCCGAGCACGCGGGCGTCTCGGGCCGGGTGGACATCTACACCGGCACCTTCGGCAAGGCCCTCGGCGGGGCCTCCGGCGGCTACGTCTCCGGGCGACGGGAAATCGTCGCCATGCTTCGGCAGAAGGCGCGCCCGTACCTGTTCTCCAACTCGCTGGCACCGGCCATCGTCGCCGCGACGTTGACGGCGCTGGACCTCGTGGAAAACTCGGGCGAGCTGCGCAGCAAGCTGTTCGCCAACGCGGAACTGTTCCGGAACCGGATGAGCGAGGAAGGCTTTGAGCTGCTTCCGGGCGAGCACGCGATTGTTCCCGTCATGTTCGGTGACGCAGTCATGGCCGCCAAGGTGGCTGATGCCATGCTCCACCACGGCGTCTTCGTCACGGCTTTCAGCTACCCCGTGGTGCCCAAGGGCGCCGCACGGATCCGCGTCCAGCTCTCGGCCGCACACAGCAGCGAAGACGTCGAGGCTTGCGTGCGCGCCTTCGTCAGCAGCCGCGAGGCGGTGGCCGCCAAGGTGGCAGCCGACTCCTAGACGCAACTTCCGCCGCCGCCCGCACTTCGGAAAGTACTGACGCGACCTCCTGCCGGGTGCAAGGATGGAGTCATGTCAGCCAAATACGATGTCGTGATTGCGGGCGGCGGCATTGCCGGCCTGTCCCTGGCCTCCGCCCTCGCCGGCAGGTGCAGCGTGGCCCTTGTCGAAGCCGAGCAGTCCCTGGGCTACCACACCTCCGCACGCTCGGCCCGGCAGCTGATCCCCAGCTACGGGCCGCCCGTGGTCCAGGAACTGACCATGCGCACCCTCGAACTCATCGGCACCCATGAGGGCACGCGGCCTGAACCCGTGCTCTCGCCGCGCCGGTTCATGCTGATCGGTGACGAGGACGACGTCCAGAGGCAGGCCAGCGGCTTCATGCACCGGATCAGCCACGCCGAAGCCCTGGAAATCTGCCCGGCGCTCAAACCGGACTCCTTCACGGCCGCCGGCCTGGACTCCGGATCCTTCGCCTGCAATGCGTCCCTGCTGCTGGAGGACCACCGGGAGCGGGCCGTCGCGGGCGGCGTGGACATCATCACCGGCGCCAGGGTCCACTCGGCGCAGCGCCTCGGAACCGGCTGGGAGCTCGGCGCCGGCCAGGAAGGCTTCGAGGCCTCCGTCGTGGTCAATGCCGCCGGCGCCTGGGCGGACGAGCTCGCGGTGCTCAGCGGCGTCGAGAAACTCGGACTCCAGCCGTACCGCCGCACCGCGGCGATTGTCGACGTCGAACACCCCCTCCCGCAGGGCTGCCCGATGGTGGCCTCGACCGGCAGCTTCTACTTCCGGCCGGACGGGAGGCGGCAGGTGCTGATTTCCCCGTCCGAGTCCGTGCCGAGCGGCCCCGAAGACGCCCAGCCCTATCCGGGCGACATCGAGGCGCTGATCACCCGGCTCAACTCCGTCACCACCATGGGGATCGGCAGCGTCCGCCGGGCCTGGACGGGGTTGCGGACCGAAGCCGCCGACGGTATCCCCGTTGTGGGGTTCGACGCCGAGGCCACCGGCTTCTTCTGGCTCGCCGGCCAGGGCGGCTACGGTTTCCAGACCTCCTCCGGCATTGCCGAGCTGGCTGCGGAGCTGATCCTCGCCGGGCAGGGCTCTTCGGAGCCGGTCCCGGCCGGCAGTCCGGCATCCCGGACAGCCGCGGCGCTGGCAGCGACCCGGATGTCCATCCGGCGCTGAAGAATGGACTCATGAGCACCCTCATTACCAATATCGCCGAGCTGATGACCCAGGACGCGGAACACCGCGTCCTCCGCGACGCGGCGGTGGTCATCGAGGGCGAGCGGATTTCCTGGATCGGTGCCGCGGCCGAGGCGCCGGCCGCTGACGACGCCGTGGATGCCGGCGGCCGTGCCGTGCTGCCGGGTTGGGTGGATTCGCACACCCACCTGATCTTCGCCGGGGACCGCACGGCCGAGTTCGAGGCCCGGATGGCGGGAGAGAGCTACAGCGCCGGCGGGATTGCCGTAACCACTGCAGCCACCCGAAGCACCGGGGACTTCGACCTCACCAGGCTGGCGCTCGGGCGCGTCGCCGAGGCCGTCTCGCAGGGCACCACCTATCTGGAGACCAAGACCGGCTATGGCCTGGACGTCGAGAACGAGGCCCGCAGCGCCCGCATCGCCGCCACCGTGGCGGACGAAGCCACCTACCTCGGCGCGCACCTGGTGCCCGCGGAGATGGATCCCGAGGAGTACACGGACCTCGTCTGCGGGCCGATGCTCTCCGCCGTCCGTCCCTACGTCCGGTGGGCCGATGTCTTCTGCGAGCAGGGAGCCTTCACCGAGGACCAGTCCCGTCGGGTCCTGCAGGCGTGCAGGGACGCCGGGCTGGGCCTGCGCGTACACGGCAACCAGCTCGGCGAGGGCCCGGGGGTGCGGCTCGCGGTCGAATTCGGCGCCGCGAGCGTGGACCACGTGAACTACCTCTCCGCCGCCGACATCGACGCACTGGCGGCCGGCTGGTCCGGCTGGGACACGGATCCCGGCAGCGGCTCCGGGGGCTCACGCGGAACGGTCGCCACGTGCCTGCCCGCGTGCGATCTCTCCACGCGCCAGCCGCTGGCTCCGGGCCGGGCGCTGCTCGACGCCGGTGTCCAGATCGCGCTGGCCTCCAACTGCAACCCCGGCACGTCCTACACGAGCTCGATGGCGTTCTGCGTCGCCACCGCCGTCCTGCAGATGCGCCTCAGCGTCCACGAGGCTGTCCGGGCGGCCACCTACGGGGGCGCGCTGGCTCTCGGCCGGGAGTCCGGGAACGACGTCGACGGCGAACGCGCCGTGGGCTCGATCGCCGTCGGGCACCGCGCGGACCTGCACCTGCTCAACGCACCGTCCGCCACACACCTGGCCTACCGGCCCGGCATCCCGCTGACCCACGCCGTGTGGCGGGCAGGCGTCCCCCAGCGCATGAGGTGACCCCCCTGCACCCAGGCAGGCGGGCAGCCGGCCCTGCGGGACGCAGCCGCGCTAGAAGAACATGGGCGGCGCGTCCAGGACGGTCTCGTCCACGCGGCGCTCCTCCCACTGGGTGAATGCCTTGTCCAGCTCATACTTGCCGCGGGCCGTCCGCAGGAGCGTCCGGACCTCGGCGTTGTCCGGGTTGTTGAGGGATTCGAAGTATTCCACGGACCAGTGGAACCAGCGCATGCAGAAGAGGCGCATGGTCAGCCCGTGGGTCACGAACAGCGCATTCGGGGCGTAGTTCGGTTTGGACCAGTGCCGGTAGAGGGTCTCCATGAACGAGGAAATCCTGTCGTAGACATCGGAGCCGGACTCGCCTTCGCGGAAGCGGTAGAAGAAATGGCCGTAGGCGTTGCGGAGTTCCTTCTGGTCCTCGATGTCACCGGCGATCTGGAAATTGGCCCAGTCCTGCTCCCGCAGCCGCGGCTCCTCAATCACCCGCTCCACCAGCGGACCCAGGTTGAGGGCCTCGAGGGTCTGGTAGGCCCGGAGGTACGGGGAGACATAGACGCACGCCTGGCGGCCGTCCAGCTGCCGCCGCACTTCCTCGCCGGCCGCCCGGGCCTGCTCCACTCCCAGCGGGGTCAACGGGATCCGGTAATCCGGCACCCTGTTGTAGATCGACGTGTCGGCATTGGCCGCGGACTGGCCATGGCGGATCAGAATGATTTTCCCGGGCGCGCTCATAAGCCCCAGCATAGTTCCGGGCGCGCGGCCCGCCCGGGACGTGTGGCGGCATCAGGAAACTTTCGGCAAGTGCAGGCAAGATAGGACCATGTTGGTTCCCTCCCGCCGCCGGCTGCGGATCGAAGTGTGGATTGTCCTGGGGCTCTCGCTGGGCCAGTCCGCGGTCTATTCCGTGGTGCAGTTGCTGGACAAGATGACCAAGGCGCCGCTGGCGCAGGGGACGTCCACGCTGAACCGCTCGCAGAGCACCCGCGAATACTTCGACCTCACCTACCAACTGCTGGACATCGTCTTCGCCCTGGTCCCGGTGGTCCTGGTGATCTACTTCCTGACGGAGCACCGTCCGGCCGGCGAGCACGGCACCTCGGCGTTCCGGAAGCTCGGCTTCAACTTCGCCAGGCCCGGCAAGGACCTGCTGCAGGGTGTGGGACTCGCCGCCATGATCGGGGTTCCCTCGCTGGGCCTCTACGCCGCCGGGCGGGCGCTCGGCATCACGACGGCGATCATCCCGAGTGCGCTTGACTCCTACTGGTGGACGGTGCCGGTGCTGGTCCTGTCCGCAGTCAGGCACGGCATCGTGGAGGAAGTGATCGTGGTGGGCTACCTGCTGGACCGGTTCGGCAAGTTCGGCTGGAGCATGCCCGTGGCGATCTTCGCCAGTTCCATGCTGCGCGGCAGCTATCACCTGTACCAGGGCTTCGGACCGTTCATCGGCAACGCCATCATGGGCGTCATCTTCGCCCTCATTTACACCCGGACCCGCCGTGTGATGCCGCTCGTGATCGCCCACGCCATCCTGGACACGGTGGCGTTCGTCGGCTTCAGCCTCTTCGGCAAGGCGATCGGCCTGGGCTGAGCCCCGCCAAACCAACGCGGGGTCATTTAAGGCCCATCCGGAGCCCCCGGACGGGCGGTAAGTGACCCCGAGTTGCTTAAGAAATATCGGCCGCCATCGATGGGTGACGTCATTGACACCCGCTGATGGCGGCCGAAGTGCGGGGCGGTCAGGGCCTCAGATGGTGACGGCTCCGGAGGCTGTTTCGAAGGTGACAGAGAGGATGCCGGGGGTGCCGTGCGGCGCGATCCAGTTCACGGCCACGTCTTCCAGCGGCTTCTCGACGGGTTCGCCGAGCCATTCGGTGACCCGTGCTGCCGAGCCGGCAATGGTCAGGGCCGACATCTTGACGTTGCTCTCGTAGGCGTTGGAGGGGTGAAGCGCCGGATCGCCCTCCCACTTGAGCATGTAGGGCACCTGGGGGTCGGCGATGAGTCCGAGGATGCCGATCTGCTTCCAGACCAGCTCGCGGCCGTCCGGGAACTTCCGGTTGCCGTTGGCGGCGGCGCGGCCCAGCCGCTCCTCGAAGGGGGCGAGGTCGTCGACCTCGACGCACCAGCCCATCCAGCCGCCGCCCGCTTCGGAGCGTGCACGGACTGCCTGGCCGAACGGGGCCTTGTCCGACGCCGGGTGGTTCAGGACCTCCACGACTTCCAGGTACTTGTGTCCCGCGAGCGGGATGATCATGTTGCGGGTCCCGAATCGGGGGTGCACTCCGCCCTTCACGGCTTCGACGCCGAGGGCAGTTGCGATTCGTTCGGTGGTGGCTGCCAAGCCATCGTGTTCACAGGCGTAAGAGACGTGATCCATGCGCATGCCCTCATCTTGGCACTTTGTGATGGAGCTCTCAGCTTAGGGTCCCCTAACCGTGGTGGGATGTCATTCGGGGTCCCTGTGCGGCGCGCCCGCTGGTGCCCCCAGCGCGCGGGTTCCAGTTCCCTGGGGCGCGGCCACAGCGCCCGTCATCTTCATTTTCGTCACAAAGCTATCCAGCGCCGGACGGGTCTTCCTAGACTGATGCCAGGTCATGAGTGCCAGCACACAGCCCCGGCTTGCTGGCCGGCAACCCTCGTATCGCGGTGGGGTGCCCCGGGTGAAGACCTGGCCGTCCGGCGCCCGCCGGAGGGCAAGCGCGGCGCCTGTGCCGTCCCGGACCGATGGTCCCGGGGGCGGGCTGTGCCCGGTTACTTGAGGAGCTCTCCAATGTCCAATGCCTGGTCCTTCGAAACCCGCCAGATCCACGCCGGCCAGGAGCCGGACAGCGCCACCGGCGCCCGGTCCCTGCCCATCTACCAGACGACGTCGTTCGTGTTCCCCAGCGCTGAAAGTGCCGCCAACCGCTTTGCCCTGGCCGAGCTCGCCCCGATCTACACCCGGATCGGCAACCCCACCCAGGATGCCGTAGAGCAGCGCGTGGCCAGTCTGGAAGGAGGACTCGCAGCCCTGCTCCTGAGCTCCGGCCAGGCCGCGGAGACCTTAGCAATCCTCAACGTCGCCGAGGCCGGCGACCACGTGGTGGCGAGCCCCAGCCTTTACGGCGGAACCTATAACCTCCTGGCCCACACTCTGAAGAAGTTCGGCATTTCCGTCACTTTCGTCGAGGACCCCGACAACCTGGCGCAGTGGCGCGGCGCCGTCCGGCCCAACACCAAGCTGTTCTTCGGCGAGGTCGTCTCCAACCCGCGCCAGGACGTGCTGGACATCGAAGGCGTCTCGAAGGTGGCGCACGAGGCGGGCGTGCCGCTGATCGTCGACAACACCCTCTCCACCCCGTACCTGATCCGGCCGATCGAGTGGGGTGCGGACATCGTGGTGCACTCCGCCACCAAGTACCTCGGCGGGCACGGTACTGCGATCGCCGGCGTGATCGTGGACTCCGGCAATTTCGACTTCGGCAAGGACCCCGCGCGGTTCCCAGGCTTCAATACCCCGGACCCCACCTACAACGGCCTCGTCTACGCCCGCGACCTCGGCAAAGACGGCGCCCTGGGCGCCAACCTTTCCTACATCCTCAAGGCCCGGGTCCAGCTGCTGCGCGACCTTGGCTCGGCGGTCTCACCATTCAACGCCTTCCTCATCGCCCAGGGCATCGAAACCCTGAGCCTGCGCGTCGAACGACACGTCGCCAACGCCGTCAGGGTGGCCGAATGGCTGGAGGCGCGGGACGACGTCGAATCCGTCGCCTACGCCGGGCTGCCGTCCAGCCGCTGGTACGAGCGGGGCCGCAAATACGGGCCCAAGGGGACCGGCGCCGTCGTCGCGTTCAACATCGCCGGAGGAGCGGAGGCCGGCAAGCGTTTTGTCGACGCCCTGGAACTGCACTCGCACGTGGCGAACATCGGCGACGTCCGTTCCCTCGTCATCCACCCGGCGTCGACCACGCACAGCCAGCTGACGCCGGAGCAGCAGGAGATCGCCGGCGTCACCCCGGGACTCGTGCGGCTCTCCGTCGGGTTGGAGCACATCGATGACATCATCGCGGACCTCGACGCCGGATTCCGCGCCGCGAAGAGCGCCTAGGGACACCCCGAATTCGCCGGAAACCGTCGACGTCGCCGTAAGGCCCGGGCGAACTCGTCGGTTTCCGGCGGTCTCGGTGTACAGGACGCAGTCCTGTCACATGGAAGTCACAATCTTGGCCATTCCCGCACCGGGTTTCGTAGACTCAGTGGAGGTCATGAGTGCCAGTGACAGCCCCGGCTTGCTGGCCGGCAACCCTCCATTTGCGGCGGGGTGCCCCGGGTGAAGACCTGGCCTGCCGGTCAGCTGACGGCGGGCAAGCGCGAAGTTAGGTCCTCTCATGACGATTGCCGTCACCCGCAGTGGTGTACCCGGAACCAAACCCTCCGAGAACAAGAACGAGCCCGCAGCTCCCGTGCCGCCTGAGGCGGTGGTGGCCGACGCGGCGGTACCCGATGGCACCGTCCGGTACCTCCGGATCGGAGCCCTGGACCTCGAATCCGGCGGCCGGCTGCCGGAAGTGGTCCTGGCCTACGAGACGTGGGGGACCCTGAACGCGGACGCCTCCAACGCGGTGCTGATCGAACACGCCCTCACCGGAGACACCCACGTCACCCGCGGCGCGAGCGAAGAGCCCGGCTGGTGGGAACAGCTCGCCGGCCCGGGCGCTCCCGTGGACACGGACAAGTACTTCGTCGTCTCGATCAACATCCTCGGCGGCTGCTACGGCTCCACCGGGCCTTCGACGCCGGCTCCGGACGGGCGCCCCTGGGGCTCCAGGTTCCCGCTCGCCACCCTCCGGGACACCACCGCGGCCGAGGCCCGGCTGGCGGATGCCCTGGGAATCGGAAGCTGGTACGCGGTGCTGGGCGGATCCCTCGGCGGGGCGCGCGCCCTCGAATGGGCCGTCACGTACCCCGGCCGGGTCCGCCGCTGCGCCGTTATTTCCGTGGGCGCGAGCAGCACGGCAGAGCAGATCGCCTTCGCCCAGGCCCAGACCCTGGCCATCCGGCAGGATCCCAACTTCAACGGCGGCGATTACTACGGCGGCCCGGAACCGGAAGCCGGCTTGGCCCTGGCGCGCCGGATCGCGCACATCACCTACCGCTCCGCCGCGGAACTGGACGGACGGTTCGGCCGGAACGCCCAGGAATCCGAGGCGCCGCTGGAGGCCGGATCGGTGGCCGGCCGCGGCCGCTACCAGGTGGAAAGCTATCTGGACCACCAGGGCAACAAGCTGGTCCGGCGCTTCGACGCCAACAGCTACATCGCCATTACCGAGTCCCTTATGAGCCACGACATCTGCCGCGGACGGGGGGCCCTCGAGGAGGCCCTGGCGCCGGCCACCGCGGAGTTCCTGGTCGCGGCAGTGGACTCGGACCGGCTGTATTTCCCGGCCCAGTCCCGGGAACTCGCCGACGCCCTGCCGGGCGGGGCGGACCTGCACCTGATCGAGGCGCCGATCGGCCATGACGGCTTCCTGACTGAAATCGGCCAGCTGAGCGGGCAGCTCCGCCGGATCTTCTTCGCCTAGACGATATGAAGTGTGGCCGGTTCCCGGTCCGGAGGACTGGAACCTCGGGTTCAAAGAGGTTCGTGGGTTGCCGTTCCGGGTCTTCCGCACGTTAGGTGCGGGGGTATGGACTGGCAGAGCCACATTTGAACGTCTGGAGGTTCCA
>NZ_JBFTKM010000033.1:0-19168 GCF_056395945.1 Arthrobacter sp. 05T442
ATTCGTCGTCGACCCGGAGGAAAACGAAGCCCTTCTGCGCCTGGGCCTGCACCGTCTGCCGCCCAAGGACTTCCCCCGCCTTCGCACCTTGGCCCCGGTCCTCGCCGACTACGACGGTGCAGCCGAACTGGATGAGGGAATCACCATCCCGCTCTCGGGCGTCGCATCCCGCCTCCCGCGACCGGGAGCCCCGACCACTCCCTGATCCGGAGGCACCCGACATAAAGCCTCGGCAAGCCGGCTCTGTCCTCGTTCTCGCCGAAAAGCAGGCGATAGCTATCAGCGTCCACGGACCACTGAGGGTCCGCCGGAGATCGTTGCCTTCCTGTGTCTTCCCCGCGCAGGCACAATGCCGGACACTGAGTTCAACGGTGTCGTCCGCGCACCGGGGGAGGCAGCGCCGTCATGAACGCATTGATCACCTTGGTTGCAGTCACCGGACACCAGAACACCACGCCGGCACGCATCCCTGTCCGGCCCATGGAACCCGATGATCTTCCCGAGCTCACCAGTCTGCATCGGCACGCTTACGCCGGCGGTGCCGCACGGCAGAATGGTGGCGGTCTCGGCTGGATCGGCACCTCCATGGATGAGGGCCGGGGCCGGCCCGCCGAGGCAGCATCCCTTGTAGCTTCAGGACCTGATGGTCGGATCACTGCCGCCATCATCATCGCCGAACGCGACGGCGAAGCAGTCATCGATGAACTTTTCACGCACCCGGACCACCGCCGCCAAGGCCTGGCCGAAGAACTCCTCCGGCACTGCCTGCACGCCCTGCACATCCTGGGCCGCACCACGGTCAGGGTCGCCGTTGACGAAAACAACGCAGCGGCGATGGCCCTCTACCTCTCCAGGGACTTCCGCCGACTCGCGGACGATGACACTGACACGGACTACGATTGAAACCCGGACAGCAGCACCGGACAGGCCACGGACCCGGACCCGGGTCTTAGACGGCAAGTTCTTCGGCGGTCGCTTCAGCAGGCGGCTGGCATAGGTTGAACCGAGCACGGAAATTCCCCGGGATCCGCCCATGTTCCGGGCGAAAGTGCTGGTGCCCGTAGCGGCCCCGATGTCCTTGATGCGGACGCTGTTCTGGGCGATGGGGTTGGTGGTCTGCATCATGCAGCCCATGCCGGCACCGAGGACGGCCATGTAGATCCCGGCGAGCCAGGCAGGCGTGTCCAGGCCCATCGTCGAGAAGAGGAACAGACCCATCGCCAGGAGCGCGCCCCCGGCGATGGGCAGCGCCTTGTAGTGGCCCGTGCGCGTGATGAGCTGTCCGCCGGCCAGGGAGACGACCATGGCAGCAAGCATCAGATCGGGGTGGCCACAGTCGAAGCGACGACATACCCGGTGGTCACCCAGGCCAGGTGGTCCACGCCGGCCAGCTCCCCCACGATGGTCGGCAGTGCCCGGGCAACGATCATGTTGTCCAGCTGCGCCAGCAGCATGGCGACAATCAGCCCGATCATCGCGGTGATGATCCGCCGGGACGCAAGCCGGGTCTGTCCAGGTTGGCTGTCTCTTTCCATGCCTGGTGACCTCCGGAAGTTGCTCTAAGGCCTGCATGCCGTAGGGTTAGCATCGTACTTACCGGCCGGTTAGTTACCAATGTCAGTTTTCAATTCTGTCGGCCGGCGGAAACCCCTAGGAGTGGAGGCAGAGGTCGCACAAATGAGTGACACGGCAGCCGGAGCACCTGCCGGTGCAGTCGGGACGCGGGAGAAGATCCAGTCCGTTGCACTGCGCCTGTTCGCTGATCAGGGATATGAGTCGACGTCCATGCGGCAGATCTCCGAACAGCTCGGCATCACCAAAGCCGCCCTGTACTACCACTTCACCAGCAAGGAAAGCATCGTCCAGGCGCTGATCGAGACCATGCTGGCCGAGGTCACCGCCCTGGTGGAATGGGCCCGTGCGCAGGAGCCCGACCCGGGTCTGCGCCGTGAAGTGCTCGCCCGCTGGTCGGCGATTATGCACGACCAGGGCCTGCGGATGTTCCGCTTCCTCGGCGCCAACTACCGCCTGGTCCGCGACATCCGGGGCGAACCCGGACAGCCAGGCGGGATGGCCGCCGTCGTCAGTGAATTGTTCTCCATCCTGACCCCTCCGGACGCGAGCGTCGAAGACCAGCTGCGGGTCCGGTTTTCCCTGCTCATCATCAACATGACGGGCATGGCCGCCCGCGATCTCGATGCCGGCGAGGAGGAGATCCTCGACGCCGCGGCGCGGATCTCCGCCGGACTTCTGCCACCCGACTTCTGACCCCCTGCTTTGGCGCCCCGCTTTGGCGCCCCGCGCGCCCGCCGGCGCCCCGGCGATCCCTGCCCAACGATCCCAACGCCCCATTCCGACTCCTGATTGGAACCCCATGTCTGTGCCGATCCTGGCCGCCCGAGACCTGACCAAAACCTACGGGCGCGGGCCCGACCGCTTCGATGCCCTCAAAGGCGTCTCCCTGGAGATCGACCGCGGCGATTCCGTGGCGATCGTGGGGAAGAGCGGCTCGGGCAAATCAACCCTGATGCACCTCCTCGCCCTCCTGGACACCCCCGGCGGCGGCCAGATCCAGGTGGATGGGACAGACGCGAAGACCCTGAACGGACGCCGGCTCAACGCGCTGCGGAATTCGATGTTCGGCTTCGTGTTCCAGCAGTTCTTCCTCAACCCGTCCTCCACCGTGCTGGAAAACGTCGTCCTCCCCCTCAAGATCGCGGGCGTCGGCAGCCGTGAACGGCGCGCACGCGGAATGGCCATCCTGGAACAGCTCGAGCTGGCCGACAAGGCCCGGAACAAGGCCGGAAACCTCTCCGGCGGCCAGAAACAGCGGGTCGTCATTGCCCGCGCCCTGGTCAACACCCCGCAGGTCCTGTTCGCGGACGAACCCACCGGAAACCTGGACACCGCCACCGGGCGCATCGTCGAGGACATCCTGTTCGACCTGAACACCCGCCATGGCATCACCCTGATCACTGTCACCCACGACCACGACCTGGCCGCCCGATTCAACCGCCGTCTCTATATCCGCGACGGCCTGCTGATCAACACCGACGAGGAGCACGCGGCATGAAACCGCTCGAAATCCTGAAGACTGCCATCACGAACAGCTTCCGAAGCAAACTGCGCACCTCGCTGACCATCCTGGCCATCTTCGTCGGAGCGTTCACCCTCACCATCACCAATGGCCTCGGCACCGGAATCTCGAACTACATCGACACCCAGGTCGCCGCCGTCGGCTCCAGCAACGCCTTCACCGTCGGCAAGGCCGATACCAGCGGCAATACAGCCCCCGGGCCGAAAAAATACGACCCCAGCACCCGGGTCCTCGCGGCCGGCGGCCGGCCAGGCTCAACCCAGCTGGCCCTGGGCCAGGCCGACCTGGACACGATCGGCGCCATCCCGGGCATCACCGCGGTCACGCCGGTCATCAGGCTCAACCCGGACTACGTCCAATGGAGCAACGGCGACAGGTACCAGCTTTCCGTGAGCCCCCTCGCCGGTGCCCAGCCGCAACTCGCGGCGGGCACTGCCCTCGACGACTCCGGCACCGAACCCCAGCTCATCCTTCCCGCCAGCTACGTGGCGCCGCTGGGGTTCACGGACAACAACCAGGCCGTCGGCCAGAACGCCACCATCGGCATCACCGACGCGACCGGGACGCTGCACCCCATCAGTGCCCGCATCACCGGGATTGAACAAAGCGCCCTGCTCGGCGGCGGCGGCGCATTCGTCAACAAATCCCTCTCCACAGCCCTTGCCGATGCCCAGGGCACCGGAGCACCGGCCGCAACGAAGACCGCATGGGCGGACGCGACGGCCACCTTCGCCCCGTCCACCGCCGCGCAGGTCACGGAGATGAAGAGCAGGCTGGCCGCCGCCGGCTACAGCGCCCAGACCCTCGATGACCGGATCGGCACCGTCAAGACCGTCATCAACGGGATCATCGGCGTCCTGGACGCCTTCGCCGTCATCGCCCTGATCGCGGCCGGGTTCGGAATTGTGAACACCCTGCTGATGTCCGTGCAAGAACGCACCCGGGAAATCGGCCTCATGAAAGCCATGGGCATGGGCAGCGGATCAGTCTTCGGGCTCTTCAGCACCGAGGCGGCCTTCATCGGTTTCCTCGGAAGCGCCATCGGCTCCGCTGCCGCGATCGGGCTCGGAACCGCCGTCAGCGGCGCCCTCGCCCGCGGTCCCCTCAGTGATCTGGCCGGCCTGCACATCCTCGCCTTCGCCCCGGGTCCCGTCGCCGGAG
The DNA here is from genome assembly GCF_056395945.1 of Arthrobacter sp. 05T442. Lineage (NCBI taxonomy): Bacteria > Bacillati > Actinomycetota > Actinomycetes > Micrococcales > Micrococcaceae > Arthrobacter > Arthrobacter sp. 05T442. Next base: position 4,259 of record NZ_JBFTKM010000033.1, read on the forward strand.
TCGTCCTCCTGGTCATGGCCATCGCCTTCATCGCAGGAACCCTCCCGGCCTGGCGGGCCGCGCGGCAAAACCCCATCGACTCGCTCCGCTACGAATAACCCGCGCCCGCTGACCGACTTTGGGCCGGCCTTTCAGGACAGCAGGAGGCGAGTCCGGTCCGGCAGCCCTGCAGCTCCGAATCAATTGCACAGACTAAGAGCAGAAGGTGGCCATGAGTGTTCAGCAGGAGACCGCCCGCACGGATACGGCGACGTTGCGGCGGCATGTCCTCCCCACGGAACTGGGGCCCTGCACGGTCCGCGTCCAGCAGGGCACCGGAGGCCGGGGTCCCGCGTCCAGCAGCCCGGATGTCTACCTTCACGGCGCCGCCGGATCCTGGACTACGTTCCGGCCCCTGCTGTCCGGTGCACCGGCCCATGATCGGATACTGATTGACCTGCCGGGCTGGGGTGAATCCACGGAGGGCGCCCGGCTGGAACATTTCAGCGTTGAGGCGATGGCACGCGCTGTCATCGAGGTACTTAACTCGCTCGGGTACCGGCGGTGGAGCCTCGTGGGCCACTCCATGGGAGGCTTCCTGGCATTGCACATTGCCGCGGCGTGGCCGGAGCAGACCATCAGCGTAGCCGCGATTTCGGCCACCACCTTCGGTGTGTCCGAGGCGTCCCGGCGTCCTCTGCGCAGCGTACCCGGGTTCCCGGCGTTTGTGGGCATGCTGCTGGCCATGCGTTCCCTGACGGCCCTCGGCCCGGCAGGGCCAGCACTGCTCCATGCCATCGGGACCACGCCTGTGATGCGTTCACTGGTATCCCCGCTCTTCGCAGACTCCACGGCCATCTCCGCGGGGGTGATCCGCGGGCTCGGCGCCGACGCACGGCCGGCCAGCTTCGCCGCGGCTGCACGGGCCGTGGCCCGCTACGATTTCGGCCAGTGGCGCAGCATCCTCTGCCCGGTCCTGGCAACCCGCGGGGACGAGGACGTGTTCACGCCGCCGTCTGACCTGATCCGGTTTGCCGAAGTAGTCCCGCACGCCCGGCTGGTGACCATCCCGCGCTGCGGCCACTTCGCCAACGTCGAACAGCCCGAGCAGGTGCAATGCCTGCTCCATGACCTGCGGTCCGCATGAAGTCGCCTGCGGACAGCCCGTCCGCGCTGCCCTGATGAGATGCGGAGTCGTCATCATTCCGGGGGAACTTCCTCATCCTCCGGTTGGAACCTTGACGGATTGCGCACCGGGGTTGTGAATCCCTGCTTAGGGTGAAGGCATGTATAGGAAAATCACGTACCTGAGGCCGCTGGCGGCACCGGCTACGGCTGCGCTGCTTCTGGGGACGCTTCTTGTTCTGGAGCAGCGCCATTTCGATCAGAACAGTGCCTTGCTGCTGGCCCTCCTGACCGGCGTCGCTGTGGCCGAGATCCTGCCGGCCGCGGCTCTGGTACTCGTCGTCACCGCTCTGGTTCTGCAGAGCGTGAGGGTCCTGCCGCTGGTCCTGCTCTCGGGAGTGCTGAGTTACGCCGCGGTTCCTGTCGTGATCTTCTTTGCCATGATCGGCTGGAAAACCCGGAACCGGTGGATTGTTCCCCTTGCAGCGGTCGTCTCTGCCGGCGTTACAACGGTCAACTGGTTTACCGACCAGACCTGGATCAATTTCATTTTCGGCACCCAGATCTATGGCAGGGGGTTCCTGCGGTCTCTCACCTACGCTTTTCTGATCTTCGGAGCGTTCGCCGCCTTGAACCTCGCGGCCTGGGCCGTGGGGATGGCAGTGATTAACGCCTCGAGAAGCCGGCGAGCCCAGCTCGCAGCGGAGGCCCGGCTGCGGGCAACCGCAACTGAGCTTGCCCTTGAACAGGAACGCAACAGAATCGCCAGGGAACTCCATGACGTCCTCGCCCACTCCTTGACGGTCATCGTCGCGCAGGCCGATGGAATGCGCTTCGTCCACCGGACGGAACCGGACGCCGTCGACGAGGCTTCCCGGGTCATCGCTGACGCCGCCAGGACAGCGCTGGTCGAAACGCGCCGGCTGATTGAAGGCTTCTCCACAGAGACGATGGACCCTGCGTTGCGGAGCACCGAAGAGCTAGGGGTTCTTGCCGGACGGTTGAGCTCCAGCGGCATGCCGGTCGAGCTCGTCACGACGGGCACGCCCTGGAACCTGACTCCCCTGCAGCAACAGACGGTTTTCCGGCTGGCACAGGAAAGCCTGACCAACGCCTTCAAACACGCGGACCGGCGCAAGGGCGCGCGCCTGCACCTGGCATGGACGGCAACGTCCCTGGAGCTTCGTGTCCGTTCCTCCCTCATCGCCGCGGGTGACCTCACGCCAAACGAGGAGGCATCCCTGGCCGGCCGGGGAATCGCCGGGATGAAAACGCGCGCCGCAGCGGCGGCGGGCTGGGTCGAAACGGTCCGGGGCGAGGAGACCTTCGAGGTGCTGGCATTTCTCCCATCGGCAGGCACCCGCCAAGAAGCCGCTGGAGCCCCGGACAGGGAGCCCCTGCCGGTCCTGGAAGCAGCCAGGCTATGACCGCCGCACCCATCCGGGTTGCCCTGGCAGATGACCAGCCGCTGTTCAGCGCCGGACTCAAAATGATCCTGCGCAGCCAGTCCGACATGGACCTCGTCGGAGACGCCATCAATGGAGAGGCCGCCGTCCTTCTCGTGCAGGAGGCAGGTCCCGATGTGCTGCTGATGGACATTCGAATGCCCGTCATGGACGGCATCACCGCCACGAGGAAGATCCTGGAAGCCACGCCCGGGACGTCCACGAAGATCATTGTCCTGACCACCATCCAGCACGACGAAGCAGTCGTCCGCGCCATCCAGGCCGGTGCCGCCGGCTTCCTGACTAAGGACACCACACCGGAGTTCCTCCTCGCTGCCATCCGGACCGTGCACGCGGGCCACTCAGTCATCGCCCCGGCTCTCACCAACGAACTCCTGCGCGACTACACCACCCCCTCCAGCGGCAACGACGCGGCGCTCGCCGACCTGTCCGGACGGGAACGCGACGTCTTCGTCCTCGCCGCCAAAGGCCTGGGAAACGCCGAGATTGCCGCGTCGCTCGTCCTCAGCGAAGCCACCGTGAAGACCCACGTGGGCAGCGTCCTGGCGAAACTCAAACTCAAGAACCGGATCCAGCTCGTCGCGTTCGCCCACGAAAAGAACCTACTGACCTAGCCCTTCAGACCAATCGCCCAGGCCTTCCCCCCGGTAGGCCGGCCACCGCATCGGCCAAACGCACTAAGGAGCCACCATGAAAAAGAAGACTCTCGGCGCCGCCGTCCTGATAGCCGGCACCGCCGCCGCGCTTGCCGCGGCTGCCATTCCGGCCGCGTCAGTTACCGCATCCCCGGAACCAGTCTCGGGGATCACCCATCAGGCCGAGACCTACGCGTCAGCCGATCCGATCGCCGAAAAGGGCATGCAGGAGGCTGTCCGGCTCTGCATGGCCAAGCCCGGCTTCGACTACACGCCCCCCGCCATGGACCTGACACTGGACCTCAACGGTGCCATCGGGTTCAAACGGCTGACCGTCGGCGCCGCCAAGGCCAGCGGCTACGCCAGCATCGGGCCGCACGGGCCGCGGGAACCCACAGCCGACACAGCAGACGGCCAACTCTTTGCCAACCCGGCATTCACCAACGCCCTCACCGGGACCAATGGATCCGCAACAACGACCCACGTCGAGGGAACGGGCACCTCGTCCGGCGGATGCCGTGGCGAAGCCATGAGAACCATCTACGGCAGCGCCGAAAACTACATGCTCGCCACCGGCATCGCCTACAACTCGTTCTTTCCGGCCAGCCTGTCCACCTCGGGCGATTCCGGCATCGACAAAGCCATAAAGGACTGGAAAACGTGCATGAACGAATCCCCCTACTCGTCGTACGCGGATCCCCATCAGGCCGCTGAGGCCGGACGGGCTGCGGGCGGGCAGGAAGAGTTCAAAATCGCCGTCACGGATGCCGTCTGCCGCGACAAGACCGGGTTCCATGCGGCGCTGGACAGGGTCCTGGACAAATACGTGACGACCCGCATGCAGGAACTTGCCCCGCAGATCGAACAGGTCAAGGAGATTCGCCGGACCGCTGCAGCAAACGCAACAGCTCTGGCTGCTGCCGCCAGATAGCGCCCGACCAGCCGTGGTTCACGGGTTCCGGCACGGCACTCCTGGCCCAGTCCGTCGTCGTGCAGAGCGCCGGACCAAAACACGATGCAGTTCCTGACGTCTCCGCGGCCACACCACGCACCACCGACGCCGGCACCGCTGTCGGCACCGCAAGCCTCCAGCTGCTCGGTGTCCGGCGGCTGGATCTTGCCGGGCAACGAGCCGGCAGCGCACGTTGACCGGCACCTGGGCCGGACAAAAAGACGCCGTCAATCTTGCCGCGATCTTTGAAGCCTGACCGAAGACGAACAGGATCCAGCTCTGCTAGGGCGACGTGTTGGAAGCACCTTTGGGCGCGATTTCCTGGAGGACCCAGCGGTTGCCGTCCGGGTCGCTGAAATAGGCGAAGAGGAATCCGCCGAGGTCGTGGGGATCGCTGATGTCCGCACCGCGCCGAAGCAGCTCGGACCGGGTCGACGCCATGTCGGCCACGACGAGCTGCAGCCCTTCCAGGCTGCCCGGGGTCATGCTGTGCATTCCTGTCCCGATAACAATCGACGCCGATGAGCCGGGCGGTGTGAGCTGCACGACCCGCATCCCTGGAATGTGTTCGACATCGTGGTCGAGCTCAAATCCCATCTGCTCCGTGTAGAACGTCTTCGCCCGGTCCACATCGGAGACCGGAACCTGGATAACCTCAAGGCGCATTTCCATGTCCCGGACCCTACCACCCTTGCGCAAACGTCTCCCTGTTTCATCCGGTTTCTTCGGGAAGCGCCGCGATGAGAGGCGACGGCGGCGATCTGCTTTCCTCCGGGGCCGGACTAGCGACTGCCGGTATCGCGCCCGCACAGTCCGTCGATCAGGCCCGTCTGCGCTGTTCCGTTGCCCGGTCAATTCCGCTACCGGCTTGGCGGTTCCCTCTGCGACGGGTGTTCGCGATGGCGCTGGTGGGGGCATGGCCTATTTTGCGGCAAGCTCCGCATGCAGCTTCTGGACCCGGGCCTTGATGTCGTCCCGGACCAGGCGCATGCGTTCCATGCCTTCGATGCCGCGTTCGGAGGGCTCGTCCGTATCCCAAACCTCGAGCCGCTGACCCTCGCGGGGCTCGACTTTTGCTTCGTTGCCCAGGACGACGACGACGTCGACCGCGTCCAGGACCGCGTCGCTGACGGGCTTGGGGTGTTCGCCGGTGATGTCGATGCCGAGTTCGGCCAGGGACTCCGCGGCCTGGGGATTGAGCGACTTGCCCGGTTTTGTGCCCGCGGAGTAGACGGTGACGGCCCCGCCCGCCAGCTGGTTCATCAGGCCAGCGGCGAGCTGGGATTTTCCGCCGTTCTTGCTGCAGACGAACAGGATGCTGGGAATTTTCGAGGTCTCGGTCATGCTCTTGATTGTTCCTTGTTCAGTCATTCCAGCGATCCACGGGCGCGGTTCGCCGACGGGGAGTCCGGTTCAGGTGTTTTCGCCGGAGCGGCCGTGGGCCAGTCCGGTGGGAAAACCGACCAGCACCGGCTCCGGAGCGGAGCAGCACGGGGACTCGGATGCGACGGCGGATGCGGATGCGGCCGGAACGTCGCAGCTGGTGCCGGCGCCGGAGGAGCAGACACCGGTCGCGGGGAGTTCGAGCTGGACGGTGTCCGCGGCTTTGCGGTCCCCGGCGAGGGCTGCGACGACGGACCGGACCTGTTCGTAGCCGGTCGCCAGCAGGAAGGTCGGCGCCCGGCCGTAGGACTTCATGCCCACGATGTAGAAGTCCTTATCCGGGTGGGCCAGCAGTGCCGCGCCGTGCGGGGGAACGGTGCCGCAGGAGTGGAATTCCGGATCGATGAGCGGGCCGAGCGCCACGGGTGCTTCGACGGCCGGGTCCAGGTTCAGCCGGAGTTCCCGGAGGATATCCAGGTCCGGGCGGAAGCCCGTGCAGGGCACGACGACGTCGGCCTCCAGGGTCCGGCCGTCAACGGATTCGACGGTCAGGTGCGAGGTGAGGGATTTCAGCGAGCTGATGCCGAAACCGGTGTGCAGTTCGATGGTGCCTGCCTCGACGAGGCGGCGCAGGCGGGCTCCGAGCTGGCCGCGGGCGGGCAGGCCGTCGGCGTCGCCGCCACCGTAAGCTTTGTCGGCGGACGCGCCGCGGACCGCCCAGAGGATCCGGGTGTCGGGTTCGTCCCTGGCCAGGTCGGCGAGGCTGATCAGGGTGTTGGCTGCGGAGTGGCCGGCGCCGACGACCAGGACACGGCGGCCGGCGAACGAGGCCCGGTCACGGCCGGTGACGTCCGGGAGCGGCGAGGAAATCCGCTCCGCTGCGGATTCTTCGCCGATGGCCGGCAGCCCGGATGTGCCGAGCGGATTGCGCGCGGACCAGGTGCCGGAGGCATCAATGACCCCGGCCACCGTGTGGTCCCGAATTTCTCCGTCTTCGTGCTCGACCCGGACGACGAACGGCGCGGCCTCGCGGTGACGTGTGTGGGTCTTGTCCATGCCCTGGCGGGTGACCGCGATGACGCGCGCGCCGGTCTGCAGATGCGAGGCTATCCCGGGAACAGCGGCCAGCGGCGTCAGGTAATTGTCGATGAGCTCCCCGCCGTAGGGCAGCGCCGTGGGCCGGGGCGATTCCCATCCGTCGGCTTCGAGCAGGCGGACGGCGGCGGCGTCGATGTTGAACCGCCACGGGGAGAACAGCCGGATGTGGCGCCACTGCTCGATGGCGGCGCCCGCGGAAGGACCGGCTTCGAAGATCAGCGGTTCGAGTCCGCGTTCGAGGAGGTGGGCCGCGGCGGCCAGCCCCACGGGGCCGGCACCGATCACGGCAACGGGAAGGTTCTTCGCTGGATCCATGGTGTCCCCTGTTTCGTTCGTAGGTGCCGGGCTGGTTACTGGGCCGCGGGCATCAGGGACGCGATGAGGTCCTCGATGCGGGTCCTGATGTCGTCGCGGATAGGCCGAACGGCGTCGACGCCCTGGCCGGCGGGGTCCTCCAGGACCCAATCCTCGTAGCGCTTGCCGGGGAAGTAGGGGCACTCGTCGCCGCAGCCCATCGTGATCACGACGTCGGATTCCTTTACGGCCTCGGTGGTGAGGACTTTGGGAATCTCGGCGGACATGTCGATGCCCAGTTCGGCCATCGCCTCGACGGCGGCGGGGTTGACCTTGTCGGCGGGCTGGGAACCGGCGGAGCGGACCTCAATCCGTCCCTCGCCGAGGGTGGTGAGGAAGGCGGCGGCCATCTGGGAGCGGCCGGCATTGTGGACGCAGACGAACAGGACGGAGGGCTTCTTGGCGGTTTCGGTGCTCACGGAGTTTCTCCTGGATTTAGTTCGGTGACGGATGCAGCGCGGGCCGGCAGGGGGCCTGCGTCAGACACGGTGGAGCGCCAAGCGGGATATTGATGTTGATCGATATAGACAGTATTGGACTATAGATTGATGATTGTCAATGTTTGCGTGACGCGGGCCGCACCACGCCAAACTAGGCAGCAAGCATGCGCGGAGCGAGGCCGTTGATACGGTGGGCGATGTCCTCGAAGGCCTTCTCGAAGGCCTCGTCGGTACCCAGCCGCAGCGGATCCGGCACCGACCAGTGGAGGTCGCCCTGCCCGGCCAGCTCCTCATGGGCGTTATCGCACACGGTCACCATCAAGTCCCCTTCCGCCGTCACCGCGTCCAGCTGGCGAGGACGAATGCCGGCGAGGTCCATGCCGTGACGGCTGGCGACCTCGACGGCGCCCTGGGCGATGCTGTCGGCGGGATGTGTTCCGGCCGACATCGATGGGATGTCGCTGGCCTGTCGCCAGAGTGCGGCGGCCAGCTGGGAGCGTGCACTGTTTCGCGTGCAGACGAACAGGACGCGGCGCGCACCGTGCGCGGCCCCCGGCACCAGGCCCTCCAGAGCGCCGGCAGCAAGCCGGATGTAGCTGCGGCGCCTGTCGGCTTCGGAGCGGTGGCGCACTGCCAGCCCGGCCTCTTCCAGAGTGCGCAGATGGTGGGACAGCAGATTCGACGGCATGCCCAGCTCTGCCTGCAGCTCCGTCGGGGCGAAGTCCCCCAGGGTCAGCAGGTCAACGATGCGCAGCCGCGCAGGATCGGCGAGGGCCGCGTGCTTGGCCACCCGCGCCCGAAACCCGCCCACTGTCTCAATATTCATTGATTCAATTTTGACTGAGTTAATTCTTTCGGTCAAGCTGTTTCCATGACCTCCAACCAGCCGCCGCTGTGGCGACGTGCCGTCGCTGAACTGCTCGGCACCAGCTTGCTCGTGACCATCGTCGTCGGCTCCGGGATCGCCGCACAGCAGCTCTCCCCCGGTGACACCGGCCTCCAGCTGCTCCAGAACAGCACCGCCACGGTCCTGGGCCTGACGGTGCTGATCCTGGTGCTCGGGCCCGTGAGCGGCGCGCATTTCAATCCCGTGGTTTCCCTCGCCGACTGGATCCTGGGTCGAGGCAGCGGTACCGGACTGACCCTTCCGGAGCTGGTCACCTACGTGACCGCCCAGACCGTGGGTGCGGTGAGTGGCAGCGTGGTCGCGAACGCCATGTTTGACGTAAGCACCTCAATCTCCGCCAAGGAGCGCGCAACGACGGGGCATCTACTGGGCGAGGTTGTGGCTACCGCGGGGCTGGTCCTGCTGATCTTCGCCCTCGCAGCCACCTCCCGTGGCGTCCTCGCCGCTCCGGCGGTGGGTGCATACATCGGCGCCGCATACTGGTTCACGTCTTCGACATCGTTCGCGAACCCGGCCGTGACTGTCGGCCGCATCTTCAGTGACACGTTCGCCGGCATCGCACCGGCCTCCGTTCCCGCCTTCGTCCTCGCACAGCTGGCCGGTGCGGCGGTCGGCTTGGGCCTCCTCCTTGTCCTGTTCCCCGCCGCGGCCCGGGCCGCGGACGGCGTCATTCTCCGGCACAGCGCCGAGACGGCCAGCTCCTAACCTTCACCAGCCCCGCCTTTAGGCTCATACATTGATGATTGTCAATATTCAGGCATAATGGATACATGAACTCGCTGCCTATGCTCGAGCCGGTCACGGATGAAGCCTGCTGCGGCCCGGCAGGAATACCTGCCCTGGGTGCTGAGGAGGCGAAGCGAAAGGCCGTGGTCTTCAAGGCGCTGGCCGATCCGAACCGGCTGCGGCTGCTCTCCATGGTCAAAGCCGAAGCCTCCGGTGAATCCTGCGTCTGCGACCTCACCGGGCCGCTGGGTCTGGGCCAGCCCACCGTTTCCCACCACCTCAAGATCCTGGTCGACGCTGGCCTGCTGCACCGCGAAAAACGCGGCACCTGGGCGTACTACTCCCTCGTTCCGGGCGCCATCGAACAGACAGCCGCCCTCCTGGCGACCCTGTGACCGCGCCGGAACTGTCCGCGTTCGCCATCCGCCCCTTGCGCGACGGCGACTGGCCGGCCGTGCAGCGGATCTACCGTGAAGGAATTGCCACCGGCCACGCCACCTTCGAATCAGAGGTGCCCGACTGGGAACGGTTCAACAACTCGAAACTGACCCGCCACCGGCTCGTTGCCGAAACTGCAGACGGTCGGGTCCTGGGCTGGGCCGCCGTCTCCCCCACGTCGGGCCGTCCTGCGTACTCCGGCGTGGTCGAACACTCCGTCTACGTCGCTGCCGTTGCCCGCGGACAGGGCCTGGGCGCAGCGCTGCTGCGGGCCCTGTCAGACTCCACCGAGGCTGACGGAATCTGGACCATCCAGGCCAGCGTCTTCCCCGAAAACGAAGCCAGCCTCAGACTCCACCTCGCCAACGGATTCGTCGTCGTCGGACGCAGACACCGTATCGCCCGGATGGCGCACGGGCCGCTCGCCGGGCAGTGGCGCGACACCGTCCTGATCGAACGCCGCTCCCCCGCCATCTGACCAGCCCCAGATCCGGCCCCGCCTCAGGCGACCGCAGAAGACTGTTTGTGCCCCTGACGCCGTCAACGCTCCCGCCCCGCCCTGTCGCGACCCATAATGAAGCCATCAGCAACGAATCGCGAACACTACCGGACCGCATGCGGATTCAATCCTGGAGAGGGGGACAGCCCGACGTGGAACCAAACACAGCGGAAATCATGGCCGGATACAGCCGCGCCCGCCACGCCCTCGACGGCTGGCTCGACAGCGCAACGGCCGCGGACCTTCGGCGCGGCAGTAGCGGAACGCGGTGGACCAACGAAGAACTGCTATTCCACATGGTTTTCGGATACATGATCGTCCGCGCCCTGCTTCCGATGGTCCACGTCCTCGTCAGGCTCCCCGAACCGGTCGGCAAAGCGTTCGCCGCCGTCCTGAATGCCGGAGCACGCCCGTTTGACGTCGTGAATTACTGGGGTTCCCGGGCCGCTGCCCTCGTCTACAACAGGCACCGAATGCTCCGGAAACTCGATACCACCATCACCGCCATCACGCGCAGACTGGAACGTGAGAGCCCGACCTCGCTATCAGGATCGATGCCCTTCCCGGACCGGTGGGACCCATTTTTCGCCCCGGCCATGACACTCAACGACATCTACGCGTACCCCACGCTTCACTTCGACTTTCACGCCCGCCAGCTATCTCTGAGCCATCCACTCCGCTAGGTGCGCCACGCGAAAAGGTGGGCGTCCCTCGCGGACGTGGTCGGCGCGGTTTCTTACCGGCGATCCAGGCGGATCGTCTCCGTGAGCTGCCCGGTCTCATCCGGGGTCCCGGGTGCGCTGGTAAACAGGGACATTGTTTCGGAGGCGGAGCCCCGCCTGAAGTGGCCACTCCCGGCACGGACCGTCAAGATCACACTTTCGGTCTCCCCCGTGCATGACCGTTGCCCGGACCCGGCACCTCCAAAGACAGCAGGCCCGTGGCGGCTGGCTTGTGTCAGGAAGATCCCGACGCCGGCGATCCGGCCTTCCTCGCATCGGTAGCTGACGCGCACCTGAACCTCTGCGCCGTGGCTGAGCAGTCTGCCGCTTCCGGTCCGCAGTACATCTCCGCCATCGGCGTTTGCCGGCGCTGCAATCGCGAGCAGGGCAAAAGAGCCGGCCACAGCGGCCCCGGTCAATGCCCTGAGCCGGCGCCGGACGCCGTCGTCGTTAGCGGCCGGACGCGCGGGTTCCGCCGCTGCGTGCCGGCACCGCGCCGTCATCTGCGCTCCCAGGTGCTGGTTCATGAATGCCCTTTTCTTCCGGGGTCAGCACGGCCCCAGCATGAATGTCGTCCTTATTCAGTCCGGGCGGGCCTGCAGAGTTGAAACCCCGGTGAGCGGGATCGGGGCGGCGGGTATTGCTCCCGCCGCCCCGCCAGGCCTGTTCTCCGGGTCCTCAGCAGGGCCCGGTCACCAGGTGATCGTGCGGTGGTGGCGCCTGTTGTTGTCGTGCCGCTGCCCGTTGTGGTCAAAGAACCCGTCTTTGTCGTGCCGGCAGCCGTCATGGCCCGTCCACGAGCCGTTATGGTCATTGTCGTCACGCCATTTGCCGTCGTCGTCACGCCAACCCCAGCCGTCGGAGTTGCTGTGCCACCGGTCCTCGCCGTCAAACCAGCCGCGCTGGGTGTCGTGCCGGGTGTTGTCCCGCATCTGGTGCCTGTTCTGGAACGAGGACTGGTTCCAGGAGCTGGCGGTGGCACTGACAGCGGCGCTGGCGGGCAGGGCACTGGCACCCAAACCCAAAGCAGCCGTCACGGCAGTTGTTCCGATGATGCGAATAGTCTTTTTCATGAACTTTGTCCTTTGGAGAAGTCCATATCCCCGGTCCCCGAGCCGTCGCCGGGCAGGCATGCCGCCCACGGGGCCACGATCCCGGATTGCTGACGCGATCCCCGGGAAGACACCGGGAGATATGTATGTGATAGCCATTGGTGGCGTCGCGCCGGGATCCTGGCCGGCGGCCGTGGTCCGGATCTACAGGACCGTTGTCGCTCCGGAGGTTGTTGCCCTGAGCACCTTTCCAGTTCACGCCCGCGGCGGACTCCCGGATAGGGACTAAAGACCCTGATGGTTTTTTTGGACGGCTCTGGCATTCGGGTACCGCGGGCATTCGGGCACCGCGAATTCCCGGAACCGGCCAGGAAGGTATCCGTAGGCGGCTCTTTGAACGAACTGACACTTCACCTATTGCATTTGCGCATAACTGGTGGCTCCTCAGGTATTGGACGTTGAGTAACCAGCGATGCCATGGTCGGCTGGTGAAACGATCAAGATCCACGACGCCGGCGCGACCATCCATGTCGAGCTCAACAGACCAGAAGTCCGCAACCTGATAGACCAGCTCATGGTGGACGAGCTCCACACCGTCTGCGCTGATCTAGAGCGGGATCCCGGAATCCTCATCCTGTCCCGGGCCCGGCTTCCCTGGTCGGCATGGCGGTTTCGGTGTCGTAAGTAGAAGGTGAGGGCTGCAGATTCGGCAGGAGCTTTCCGCACCTCACTCATCGAGGGGAAATGTGGGGCGTCAGAAGCCCGTTGCAGGATCCTGGCTAACTTGAGGGCAGGGAACCTGTGGATGGCGCTCGAAGGGTTCTGGATCAGGGGAATTCTGTGCAGGAAACCTGGCGAGAGAGGTCATGGATTTACCAACTCGGCGGTCTGCGCCGCTGCTATGCCGTCGAGGATGAGCTTCAGTCCGAAGTCGAACTCCTGGCCGTAGGCGTAGCCCGGCTGCAGGATCAGGCTGACAGCCATGTCAGCAAGGTTGGGGAACGCCTGCGCCATCTGCTGCTGCTGCGCCATGATGTCTTTCGTGGCGCCGCCGATGTCCCCCGAAGGGTCGAGAGGCAGCGACGCCTCCTGCTGTGCAAAGCCGTGCACATAGCTGTCGAGAATCGACATGGCGTGGCCGGTCAAGGGCATCGATAATCCTGCCGCGCGCAGGCAGCCGATCACGGAGTCCAGGTGACCTAGGGTCGCCGGCCCCGGCGAGGTTCGGGCCTTGATGCTGATCGCCCAGGGATGCTGCGCCAATACGCTGCGCATCGACTCCGCTCGATCGCGCAGGGCCTTGCGCCACTCGTCACCGGCGCGCGGGGTCGAGAACTCGGAGTACACGACATCGAGCATCCCGTCGAGAATATCGTCTTTGCTCTTGACGTGGTAGTAGAGCGACATCGCCTCGATGCCGAGTTCCGTGGCGAGCTTGCGCATGCTCAGCGACGCGATACCTCCGGCATCGGCGAGGGTCACAGCCACCCGGATGGCCCGCTCCCGGGTGACCGGCTCTCTGGTTTCTGACTTTGCCATAGACCTTACCTTACATCGTATGGTACGGTCTTGTCATTCGACCTTACACCGTATGGTCAGCTTCGTCTTTGAGACAGGACACACCATGATCAACGCACGCAGAATCGCCCGCACCGTCGGCACGCTCATGCTCGCGGGCTTCCTCCTCTACGGCATCGGAAGCTCCATCGCGACAACCGCCTCCGGCCCGCTCCTCACCACCGGCGCGGTGATGATGCTGCTCAACTCGGCGGCCGTCATCTCCATCGGTGCGCTCATGTTGCCAGTCCTCCGCCCGCACGCCCCGGCAGTCGCCGTCGGCTACCTCGTTACCCGGATCTTCGAGGGCGCGTTCCTCGCGGTTGGCGCGATCGCCTTGCTCGTCGGAGTCTCCAACACCAACTTCCTCGCGTACAACGTCGCGATGGCCGGTCTCGGTATCGGAAGCCTGTTCTTCTGCGGCGCGCTCTACCGCTCGCGCCTCGTGCCGCGGTTCCTCGCGGTCTGGGGATTCGTCGGCTACGCGTTGTTCGCGGCCGGCTGTTTCCTCGAACTCGCCGGAGTCGCCGGCGCCGGCCTTGTCTCCGCCATTCCCGGCGGCCTGTTCGAGATCATCTTCGCCATCTGGCTCATCGCGCGCGGCTTCGGCTCAACCGCGGCCATAACGGTCACGGCTCGCGCCTGAACACCCCCCTGGATGACGGGTCGCATCGCTAGCACGCCCGCGATATTGGAAATTAGGCGAGGCATTACCCCCGCCCCGCCGCCAAGCCCCCACAAACGGCGCGAGTCAACCCAACGGCCAACCCACCTTCGAAGGACCATGACATGGCCACTACCACCCCTGCACCGGCGGATTCCCGTAGGACCCGTCCGCAAACTGTCCGGCGCGCCCTATTCGGTACGGTCTAAAACGACTGTATTCGCAACAGCCAACCAGGTCCGTTGGCGGAGGCCGGATGGGCGCAGGGATTGCCTACGCCTTCCTGGTCTCCGGCGCAAAAGTGACCGTCGTCGAACGGGACGCGGCGGCAGCCGCAACTGGCCACGACCGCTTCACCGGGACCCTGATGAGGGCCATTGAGGAAGGTGCCGTTACGTAGGATCTGGACGCGCTCCTGGGCCGGTTCGCGGTCTCGACAGACGCCGTCGACTTCGGAAGTGCGGGCCTTGTTGTCGAAGCCGTATCGGAGGAATTCAACCTCATTCAGGATGCGCCGCTCAATGTGGAGCGACACCTTGGCGCGGATCCTGGATTGCCACCTGAACTGCCCGGGGCCGGTGACGCCCTGGTCGCTCACACGCTTAGGAGCGGGAGGTCTTCCGGGATGAGGTCGTCCAGCGGTGCTGGCCAGTCCGGGTCGTCCGTGTCGGTCTCTCGGAAGTGGTGCCAGTCCGGGAAGGGGTCCCGGGGCAGTTGCGGTTCTGTGGGCTGGCCTTCGTTGGGGCGGGTGTTCGCGGCCGGGGTGTGGTCCGGCCAGTGGGGTGGTTCCCAGTCCTGGTGCTCGCTCGCGTAGTACCGGCCCGTCGGTGAAATCCACCCCGGCGGGCTGTCCTTGCCCGCCCCGGCGGGTGTCCACGCGGAGCCGTGTTTGAGGCGGTGGTGTTTGCGGCAC
>NZ_JBFTKM010000034.1:0-16129 GCF_056395945.1 Arthrobacter sp. 05T442
CGACACCGCCGCCGGCCTGCTGAACAAGACCTTCAAGACCGACGCCGTGAAAGCCGACATGCTCGTCGGCATCGCCAAAATCACCGTCAACACCAAGTAACACCGCCAAGACCTGCCGGAAGCATGGTCTGCACCGGCAGAAACGTGCCACGGCCCCTCAGGGTCCGTGGCACGTTTTGCGTCGCTCTTCCGCCCGGGGGTCCTTCACCCGGTCGAAAGCAGCTCCGCCGTCGCCTTCCAGTAATTTTCGGAGTTTGCCAGCCCCGCCTGATCCTGAATAGTGGTGTGATGTAAGCATGAAAAGGCCCGACCCGCAGAGACTGACGAAGGCCCTCGCCGCCCGGTTTGCCTCCCCGACGCGGAGCACCCGGCTCACGGTCGTCCTGGGCCGTTGGCTCGGTCTGAGTTTCACGGTATGTTTCCTGACCGGGTTGTTCAGCCACGGGCTGCAGAATCCGCCCTCCTGGATGTTCTTCCCCACCAGCCCCGCCTGGATCTACCAGCTCACGCAGGGGATCCATGTCACCACCGGGATCGCGTCAATTCCGCTGCTGTTGGCCAAGCTGTGGTCCGTGTATCCGGAGCTGCTCAAGTGGCCGCCGGTCAATTCGGTCGCCCACGGCCTCGAACGTGCCTCGATCGCCCTGTTCATCGCCTCCTCCCTCCTTCAGCTGACAACCGGGCTGATCAATACCTACAAGTGGTATCCCTGGCCCTTCCCTTTCCGCGAGACCCACTACTGGATGGCATGGGTCATCTGGGGATCCCTGCTGCTGCACATCGGCGTGAAACTTCCGGCCATCATGGCTCACTGGAGCAGGCGTGCCATCGAGGCTTCTCCGCTGATCGGTCCTGCGGCCGGCGCTCGCGACGACGCCACTGACGGCACGCCGGTCGCCGCTGCAACGCCGGGCCGGTGGTCCAGGCGGGCCTTCCTTACCGGGGTCGGGGCGGGCACGGCGGCGCTCGTACTCACCACCGCCGGACAATCTTTTTCCTGGCTCGGCCCCCTGAACCTGTTTGCCCCCCGCAAAATGGGTACCGGCCCGCAATCCGTCCCGGTCAACCGGACCGCCAACGACGCGAAGGTGGCCGCTCTTGCCCGCGCGGGCGACTGGTCCCTGACGGTCACCCACCAGGGAACCAGCAGGAAGTTCAGCCTGGCGGAACTCCGGGCGTTCCCGCAGACTGCTCAGGAACTCCCGATCGCCTGCGTAGAGGGCTGGAGCCAGATGGCCCAATGGCGCGGTGTGACGATGAGGGACCTGCTCGGTGCTGTCGGGGCACCGCCGGATTCGGCGTTGCGCGTGACCAGTCTTGAACCAGAGGGTGCGTACAGACTCATGTCCATGCCGGCGGAATACGCCCAAGACGAACGGACACTCGTGGCGCTGGAACTCAACGGCGCCGTCCTGGACCTTGACCACGGCTATCCCGCTAGGATCATTGCCCCCGGACGCCCCGGCGTCCTTCAAACCAAATGGCTCCAGTCCCTGGAGGTCCTGTGAACCCGCCCAAGGCAAACGCGCCCCTGACTCCCGACCGATCCCTCAAGAGAACCGCAACCGTTAAAGCAGTCAGGATAACCCTCGGCGTGGCAGGTGCCGGCCTCATCGGCTACGGCCTCCTGGGCCTCCCCACCCAGCTCGGCCCCACCCAGCTGCTGGGGCTGCTGACGTGGCTCGCCGCCGCCATCGCGCTGCACGACGGCGTCGTTGTGCCACTGTCCACCCTGGCCGGTGCCGGACTGACCCGCCTGGGTTCCGGATTGCGGCCCATCTCCGCCGCAGTGCTGCGCGGGGCCCTCATGACAGGGGCTGTAGTCACCCTCATCACCGGGATTCTGCTGAAGGCACAGTCAGAGGCCCGCAACACCAGCGTCCTCGAGGCCGACTACGCAGGTCACCTATTCTGGTTCTGGACGATTCTCACTATCGCAGCCGCGGCCGCGATCTACGCCTGTGAACGTTCCGGAACCCCAGATCCAATCACTCCCGACAAGCGACAAAAGACACAGTCCTGACGCGGCACCGGCGTCACCGCACAGCGGGCCGCCAGCCCGTCGCCTCGGCTCCCCCTGCATCGACGCGGAGGCGCAGCACCGGCATCTGCCAAGCGACTGGAAAATGTATCCGACGAAATCGATCTTGCGTTCTGATCTACGCTCACCGTCAACAAACAAGCAGGGTGGAAGATTCGGGGTTTGTGGCCAGCATTCGTGAGCTCGCTGGCCACAACGATCCGTCGCGCGACGGCGTGCTGGGCTTGTGCTGTGGAAATCCTGCGTACAACCTGGTGAGGCCGGCCCACCCAGCAACGGGTCGGCCGGCCCCGGCAGCGGGCCTGGACCTGGCATATCACGGCCTCTTCTGACGTTCGGTCGACGTATGCGCATCTGAGAATTCCGTCTGATTCGCCGGTGTGGGCTCTGGCTGTCAACCCGGCCCTTAGCCATGGTAAACGTGAGGAACGTCAGGGCCGCCGCGCCTCCGCCCGCGATGATCAGATCGACTGCCGCTAGCCGAAAATTCGTGGTCGTTGTTGTAGCCGCCGATGTCAGAGAAGTCTTCGACGAACTCGATCCCTTTGATCCATTTGACCATCTTGAAACCGAGCTCGGTCTCGTTCCCAGTCGCAGCGGTGCCCCGTGGCCGAACGACACGGGTTGATCGTTCATGTCGCAGGCGAGCATCGTCAGGTGGTAGCTCATCTGCTCAATGGGTTGCGCGTCATAGTACAGACCGCCCTCAGGGCCGAGGGCAAGGAGTAGAAGATCACCCACTTGGCCTCCGGTTTCGGCTCGACGGTATCGATGATTGTTTGCATGGACACCCCGCCCCATTTCGCGATTCCGGACCAGCCCTGGATGCCGAAGTGCTGGGTGACCTGCTCATGATGCGCCAGGCCCCTCAACTGCTCCAGGGTGAGCTCCACCGGGTTTTCGACAAGACCGTTGATCAGGAGCCTGTAGTCGGCGAAGTTGCCGGCCTGGAGCTGCCTGCACTCGTCCGTGTCGGGGTAATTGCCGTTATGCCAGAAATACGGGGAGATGTCCTTCTGGGTGTACTGACCGGGTGTCGAGTCGATGTGCTCGAAGAGGCTTTGCACGGGCCCGATGAGGGCAAATCCGGCCTTCTGCACGACGCGCGGGTGCCGGTAAGCGAACGGGGTGGCGGCCACCCAGCCGACGATCACCACGATCATCGACGCCGCGAAGATCCAGAACCCGGTCCACGATTCCGTGTTCTGGGCTGCATACATGTGGTTCAGGTTCCGGAGGATTCCGGTGGTGATCACGAGGGCGACATGCCAAGGCCCGTGATGAGGGCCAGCGGGGCGGCGAGGAAGACGGTGGCGAAATACGCGATCAGCTGCAGGCTGTTGTAGTTGTTCCACCGTTCTCGACCGGCCATTCCAAGGACAGGTATTGGATCATCACGGAGATCGAGTTCGGGATCACGTCCCAGCGCATCGGAACCAGGCGCATCCATTGCCCGGTGGCGAACAGAAGGACGTAGAAGACAATTCCGTTGACCAACCATAAGGTGTCGATGCCCAGGTGCCACCAGCGGGCCAGCCCCATGGAATGCCGGCGCCCCGGCAGACCGACCCCGACCGGCAGGGTAATCGAGTCCTCTTTGGCCGTGTAGAACGGGTTCCCCGGGACCGGCTTCTGGACCCGGAACCAGTCCCTGCCCGGGGTGGAGTGCCTGGTCCAGTACAGCCGAGGATGATCCGCCAGGATGGTCGCCCCGGAACGGATCATGAAGATCATGAAAAACAGGTTTAAAAAGTGCTGCCATCCCAGCCACGCCGGAAATCCTACGGGTGCGCCACCGGACAGCTCGGACATGCCTGGACACCCGCAGGGAGCCCTTTGATTCCTTTCGCGACGGCGACCCCTACCAGCAGCAACAGCAGCCCGATCGGGATCAGCCCGAGCAGATTGAACCACTTCTGACCGACCCGTGGAACGGGCCAGGTGCAGGTGGGCCGCGATGCGGTGGGGACCCCAGCGGCGGGTGAACCTCAGCGCCACGATCCGCCGCTCGGTCCGGACACCGGTGCGGTTCGGGCTCCGGCGCGGCCGCGAGGACACGTCCGCCATGCCGGCCTCGCCGCAGGTGAGGTACCGGTCTGTCCATTTCTTCGCTGTCGCCGGTGAGCATTGGAAGCGTTCCGCGGCCCGCCGCAGCGTCCAGCCATCCTCGAGGACCAGACGGGCGAGTTTCGCCCTTGCCTTAGGTGTGAGGTCGGCGTTGGCATGGGTAACGTAGGACACGAGGGCCTCCTGGCGTCGAGATGAGTGTGGTAACCCAAATCGATACCGGAGGCCCTCACCCTTTACATCACGCCACGCTGTTCACAACGTCCGTGGGAATTACACCTAGGCCGCCACGAGCCCTGCGACGTCGGCCAGGAGTTCCACAGAGCGCAGCCGCGCAGCCGTCCCGGTACTCTGGTGCGCCACGATCAGCTCGTCGGCGTCGGCGTGGGCCGTGAACCCGTCGAGGTATTCCAGGACGGCGTCCGGAGTGCCGACGGCCGAGTATTTCATCATCTGCGCCATGTGCTGGCCCTGCGGCGAGTCCAGGATCATGTCCGCTTCGTCGTCGCTGAACACCCGGCCGTTGCCGAAGAACAGCGAGACGCGTGCCCGCTTGGTGGCCTGGAACATCGCCTGGGCCTCCGCGGCCGAGTCAGCGGCAATGACGTTGACGCCGGCGATCACGTACGGGGCGTCGAGCTGCGCGGAGGGCCGGAATTCGCGGCGGTAGGTGGCCACCGCGTCCTGCAGGGCACTGGGTGCGAAGTGTGACGCGAAGGCGTATGGCAGGCCCAGCTGGGCGGCCAGCCTGGCGCCGAACAGGGAAGAACCCAGAATGTACAGCGGCACGTTGGTACCCTTGCCCGGGGTGGCCTCCACGCCCGGGATGCGGGTGGGGCCCGTCAGGTAGCCCTGGAGCTCCAGCACGTCCTGCGGGAAGCTGTCCGCCGACATCGGATCACGGCGCAGGGCGCGCAGGGTGTTCTGGTCGCTGCCCGGCGCCCGCCCCAGGCCCAGGTCGATCCGCCCCGGGTGCAGGGTTTCGAGCGTGCCGAATTGCTCGGCAATCGTCAGCGGCGAGTGGTTCGGCAGCATGACGCCGCCGGCGCCAAGGCGGATGTTCTCGGTGTGGGCTGCGATGTGGGCAATCAGCACGCTCGTAGCAGACGAAGCGATCGAGGACATGTTGTGGTGCTCGGCGTACCAGATCCGCCGGTAGCCGCGCTCTTCGGCGAGCTGCGCCATGGCCACGCTTCCGGCGAAGCTTTCTGCCGCCGTCTGCCCGGGGCCGATGGTTGCGAGGTCAAGGATGGAAAGCGGAACAGTCACGTGAAAAGCCGGCCTTTCGTAGCGGAGCAGTATTTTGGTCAACCACGGAAGGCCCCGGGATATTTCAGCGGCTGCCGCAGGACGGCGCGGCCCCGGCCGGAAATGTCAGCGGATCAGGGGCACGAGACGTCGTAGTCGAGCCCGCCGGAAACGTATTGGGTCATCGACACGCGACTGCCGGGGGTGAGCCCGGACAGGGCGCAGTTCGACTTGGCGCCGGTCGCCGACCGCGCACCCGCCAGCCAGCTCGGCACGCCCGCCAGCGGGCTCCCCGCAGGAACGGAACCGGCAATCTGTCCCCATTGGCTGCCGGTGGAGTAAATGCCGACGCGGGCCCCGATACCCGTGAAGTAGGCGGTCATGCCTTCGAGGTCGGCGATGTTGGCTGCCTTGTCGGCCTGCCAGGTGTTGCCGGTTTCCACATCGAGCCACCAGCGGTACGACGCCGGATTGCTCACCCCGCGCAGCTGGGCGTCGTCGTACGCTTTCGCGTAGCCGTACATGTAGGAGCAGGCCTTGAAGTCCTTGCTTGCGCAGTCGCCGTAGGGATTGGCCACGTGCGCGCCCATATAGGTGTTCGAGGTGGGCCACCACGATCCTTGCAGCCCGGGGTTGGCGGTGTTGACGTAGAGCGCGACGCTGGGTTGTGACGTCACTGCGGGATCTTTCGCCGTGGACGCCCACGCCAGTTCCGCCCCGAGGCAGGGGTTCGTGGTGTTGGCGAGGCCGTTGTTCACGCCGACAATGGCGAAGGCCGGTTGCTTCGGAAGCGTCGTGCCGCACTGCGGCCAGGACACATCGATACCCACAGGCTCTAATGGGCGCGCAGAGGCGGCCGAGGCCGGCCCGCCGCCCAGCAGGGCGAGGCCCAGGGTCGCAGCAACTGGCAGTACCGTCCGAAACAGTGATGTGGCCATGCCAAAGTCTACGACCGCAGCATCCGGGCGGCTATCCTCGCGGCGCATGTCCGGATGGAATACTCAGCACCCTTAGGGTGTTGGACCCCCTATGACCCCTGACAACTCACAGCATCCGGAATCATCCGCCACGATCGATCTGAAGGATTTGGGAACTGTCCACCGGCTGGGCTTCGGTGCGATGCGCATCGTCGGCGACGGAGTTTGGGGCGAGCCGGCAGACCGGGGCGCCGCCATCGCCGTCGTACGCCGCGCCGTCGAGCGGGGCGTCGACTTCATTGACACCGCCGATTCCTACGGACCCAACATCAGCGAAGAAATCCTCGCCGAGGCGCTGCATCCGTACAAGCAGGGCCTGAAGATTGCCACCAAGGTGGGATTCACCCGCACCGGGCCCAACGTCTGGGTGCCGCTGGGCCGCGCCGAATACCTGCGCCAGCAAACCGAGCTGAGCCTGCGCAAGCTCAAGGTGGACTCGCTGGATCTGCTGCAGCTGCACCGGATCGACCCCAAAGTCGACCCGGAGGAACAGTTCACCGTTCTCCGCGACCTGCAGAAAGAGGGCAAGGTCAAAGCCCTGGGCCTGTCGCAGGTGAGCGTTGCGGAGCTTGAGGAAGCCGGAAAGTACTTCACCGTCTCCACCGTGCAGAACCGCTACAACCTGACGGACCGCAGTTCCGAGGACGTGCTGGACTACGCCGGGAAGAACGGCATCGGCTTCATTCCGTGGGCCCCGATTTCCGCCGGTGAGCTGGCCCGGCCGGGCGGTCCGCTTGACGAGGCGGCGAAGCGGCTGGGCGCCACGACTTCCCAGGTCGCCCTCGCATGGCTGCTGCGCCGGTCCCCTGTCATGATGCCGATCCCCGGCACCGGCTCCGTCAAGCACCTCGAAGAGAATCTGGCTGCCGCAGGCGTCGTCCTCGATGACGCCACCTACGCGGAACTCGAAGCGGCCCGCTAAACCGCGCCGTTACCCACATTTCACCTTATCCACCGTCCGCCGGGTCCGATGGCCCCGGCAGAACAGGAGCAGCACTATGGCTAACATTCTGATGGTCGTCTCGGCAGCAGATTCCCTTACGATGCGCGACGGCAGCGAACACCCCACCGGGTACTGGGCCGAGGAGCTCGTGGTCGCCCACAAGACCCTGCTCGGCGCAGGCCACACCGTCCATATCGCCACTCCGGGCGGCAAGAAGCCCACGGCGGATGAGGTGAGCCTCGCGGCCGAATCCGCCGGCGGGCAGGACCGTGCGGACGGCTTCCGCCGCTACATCGACTCCCTCGACGCCGAGCTGTCCGCCCCGCTGGTGCTCGCCGGCACCGACGCCTCCGCCTACGACGCCGTGGTGATGCCGGGCGGCCACGGGCCGATGACGGACCTCTACCAGGACGCTGACCTCGGCCGACTGCTGGTCGCCCTCAACAACGCCGGCAAGATCATTGCCCCCTTCTGCCACGGCCCGGCCGGCCTGCTCAGCGCGACGGACGACGACGGCACGTTCGCCTTCGCGGGGCGCCGCCTCACCGTGTTCACGGATGAGGAGGAGCTCAACGGCGGCACTGGCCCGAACACCCCGTGGTTCGTCGAGGACGTCCTGAAGGAGAAAGGCGCCACCGTTGAGAACGGCCCCGCCTGGACCTCCAACGTCGTCCGGGACGGCAACCTCATCACCGGCCAGAACCCGCAGTCCAGCGAGGACGTGGCCAAGGAAGTGCTCAAGGCCCTCGCCGAATAGCGGCGAATAGCGCGACCGAAAATACTGCCTTAGCCGGGTCCGGGAGCGCCGGACCCGGCTAAGCTGTCGCCATGGCCATCAAATCCACTGCAGATAGAGTCGCCACCATCCAGAAGGGGTACACCCTCGAGGGCCCCACCATCGAGCTGGGAGCCGCGATCATCGACGGCGAACTCCATAAGGAGGCCCCCGTCCGCCTGCCGCTGGCGATGATGAACCGGCACGGCCTGGTGGCCGGCGCGACCGGCACCGGCAAGACCGTCACCCTGCACATGATGGCCGAGCAACTGTCCACCGCGGGCGTGCCGGTGTTCCTGGCTGACATCAAAGGCGATCTCTCGGGACTGGCCACGGCCGCCACCGGCAGCGAAAAACTCCTGGCACGTACGGAGAGCATCGGCCAGCCCTGGTCCGGCAAGACCTTCCCGGTGGAATTCCTGGCCCTCGGCGGCGACGGCCATGGCATCCCGGTCCGCGCCACCATCACATCCTTCGGCCCCATCCTGCTTTCGCGCGTGATGGAACTGAACGAGACCCAGGAATCCAGCCTGCAGCTGGTCTTCCATTTCGCGGACAAGAACAATCTTGAGCTGATCGACCTCAAAGATCTGCGGGCCGTCATCTCGTTCCTGACCTCGGCGGAAGGAAAGGACGAACTCGAGGAACTCGGCGGGCTCTCCAAGGCAACCGCCGGCGTCATCCTGCGTGAACTCATCACCCTTGAAGCGCAGGGAATGGAAAAGTTCTTCGGCGAGCCGGAGTTCAAGACCGCCGAACTGCTGCGCACGGCCCCGGACGGGCGCGGCATCGTGAGCTGCCTTGAACTGCCCACGCTGCAAACCAAGCCCATGCTGTTCTCCACGTTCCTGATGTGGCTGCTCGCGGACCTCTTCGAGGACCTGCCGGAGGCCGGCGACCTCGACAAGCCCAAGCTCGTGTTCTTCCTGGACGAGGCACACCTGCTGTTCAGCGGCGCCTCCAAGGCATTCCTGGATGCGATCACCACCACCGTGCGGCTGATCCGGTCCAAAGGTGTCGGCATCTTCTTCGTGACCCAGACCCCCAAGGATGTCCCGGCCGAAGTCCTGGGGCAGCTGGCCAACCGTGTGCAGCACGCCCTCCGCGCCTACACTCCCGAGGACGCCAAAGCCCTCAAGGCGACAGTCTCCACGTTCCCCCTCAGTGACTACGACCTTGAGGAGACCCTGACCTCGGCCGGCATCGGCGAGGCCGTCATCACCGTGATGAATGAAAAGGGCGCGCCGACGCCCGTTGCCCTGACCCGGCTCCGAGCCCCGGAATCCGTCATGGGCCCGAGTGAGGACGCGCTCATTGCCAGCACCGTGGCCGATTCCGCCCTGCTCGCCAAGTACGGCACGGCCGTGGACAACATTTCCGCCTACGAGAAGATCACGGGCAACGCGGCGTCGGCGGCAAGTGCAGCCACTCCGGCCGGCGTTCCCGGCGGCCGGGGCGGCGAAGACTCGGGGGGCGCCCTTAATCCCAGCACCGTCGACGCCGACGCGCGGCGCATCGAGGAAGAAATCCTGGGCCGTCCCAGCAGCCGGCCCGTCCCGCCGCCCGAACAGGGACCGACCGCGGAGCGCCCGCGGTCCCAACGGGCCCCGCAAGACGGGCAGCAGGAGGGTGGCGGCATGGTCGGCGACCTTGCCGGAGCCCTGGGCGGTGCGCTGGGCGGAGGCCTCAAAAGCATGGCCAGATCATTGGGGACCCAGCTGGGCCGGGAGCTGCTCCGCGGGGTCTTCGGCACCTCATCCAAGAGCCGCCGCCGCTAGCTGTACAGCTAGCGCGCCCACGCCCCGGACCACAGCGGCGGGCTGCGCCGTCGGGCCTGCACCTGCCCCGGCAGGTGCAGTACCGCGCGTCACACCCGTCGCCAGTGAAACGTGGTTTCCTGCGGTGTGCAGGTAACGTATGGACCGTGCAGATGAGTCAGGCGTTGGTCAGGATCGCAGCAGGTTGGCTGCTGGGCCTGATGCTTGCCGTGGCCGGTGCCGTGGTTTCGATCAACCTGGTGAACGGCTCTATCGCGGGTCCCCAGCAGCCCGTGCGCGAATATCTTTCCGCCCTGCAGAAGGGCGAAGGCGAAAAGGCGCTCGGCCTCCTGCACGCCTCTGTGCCGCAAAGCAATGCCGCGATGCTGGATGGAACGGCGCTGCAGACCGCTGCCGCGCGGATCACGGACGTGAAGTTCGGCGACGCGCAGGACCGCGGCGGGAACCAGGTGATGGTGCCGATTGACTACACCATCGACGGCAGCCGGTTGCACACCGAGTTCCTGCTCGAGAGTTCGGGAACGGAGTGGCTGTTCTTCCACAAGTGGTCCTTCGTCCCGGCTGCGCTGCCGGTGCTGGACGTCACCGTGGTCAATTCCAACGAGGCCACCCTCAACGGTGTGCCGGTGAACATGCCCAACGGCCGCAACTCCTTCGCAGTCTTTTACCCGGGCGAGTACGAGGCATCCCTGAATGGCCAGTACTTCTCCGCCGCTCCCACCCGGGCCACCCTGGCCGGACGGGACGTGCCCCCGGCACCGCTGAACCTGCTGACAAAGGCTACGGATGCGCTGAAGAACGCCGTCAGCGGCAAGGTCAAGGAGTTCCTGGATTCCTGCGCCGACGAGGCCGACAAACAGCAGAAGCTCCAGCCCGCCTGCCCGTTCTACCACGCCACCAACAACCGGGTCGTTGACGGCACCATCGACTGGAGCATCTCCGAATACCCCACGGTAAGCATCGAACCCTTTGGCGGCCGCTGGGTCGTGGCACCGCTGGACGGCAAGGCCCGGATCAAGGCCCGGCAGGTGGATCTGTTCACGGGCGCCGCCACGGACATCAACGCGGTCCACGATTTCAGTTTCACCACACGGCTGGACATCGACGGCGACACGGTCAAGCTCACGCCACTGCTGAACTACTGAGCCGCCCGGCCCGGGAACAGCGTCGGGGATTCCCCACCTTCGGAGGTCCCGGCCGGCAGACTCTTGACCAGCGTCGGCGCAGCCGCCTAGTCCATTCCGCGCAGGTCCAGCACGAGTTCGGTGTCGCCGTCGGCCTGGAGCAGGACCGGAATTCCCCAGTCCTGCTGGTACAGGTGGCACGCAGCATGGTCGGGGATCTCGCCGTCCCCGGTCTCAGGGCCGTCGCAGGCCGCGGCGCGGGCCGTGATGTGCAGGACACCCTCCGGAACCGCTGAGGAGAGCTCCAGCGTGCGGCGCAGCCCCACGGATGTTCCTCCGCCGGAGAGCAACAGCTCCGGCGGCGTGGAGGAGATCTTCAGCTGGGTCGGATCGCCCCAGCGGTCGTCCAGCTTTTGCCCGGTCGGGGCGGTGAAGCGCACGGTCAGCTCCAGCGGCCCGGGCGCCACGGGGCTCTTGGGCCGGTGAGTCTGTGCGGCGCCCTCGTCCACCTGCTGGGCTTCCTTCGGGATGGGCACGTAAACCAGCTGGTGCTTGTTGGCCTCGACCACCACCAGCAGCGGCTCGGCACCGGCAACGTGCGTGTGGTCCACAATCACGTCGGAGGGTTCCGACAGGCCCCGCGCAAGTGTCGAGACGGTACCCGAGGCGGGGTCATAGCGGCGCACCGCACCGTTGTAGGTATCGGCGATCGCCACGGAACCGTCCGGCAGCACAGTGACTCCGAGCGGATGCTGCAGCCGTGCCTCGCTCGCCTTTCCGTCACGGAAACCGAAGTCGAACAGACCCTTGCCGACGGCGGACTCGACGGTGACGATCCCGCCGTCGCCGATTACCAGCTTGCGCAGGGCGGAGGTCTCAGAGTCGGCGACCCAGACATTGCCGTCAGCGTCCTCGGCGAGGCCGGAGGGCTGGGCGAACCATGCCTCGGCGGCGGGGCCGTCCAGCAGTCCTTCCAGTCCGTTGCCGGCAATGATGGCCACGGCGCCGGAGCGGGGGTCAAAGCTGAAGATCTGGTGCACGCCGGCCATCGCCACCACCACGGCGTTGAGCTTGGTGGACCAGACCACGTCCCACGGCGAGCTCAGCGAAACCTGCAAGGGATCCGCCTCCAGCCGTGCACCGAAGGCGGCGCCTTCCTCGTCGACCCGTGCCGGGCCTGTCTCGAGGAGCCGCTGCACGCCGTTGCCAGCCAGGGTCCGGACTGCTCCGTCCGCGAGCGAAAGGCCCCGCAGCCGGTGGTTCACGGAGTCGGCAACCACGACGTCGTACCCAGCCTCGGCGGCCACGTCGTCCGGGAGCAGGACCAGGCCCTGAGGTTCGTTGAAGCGGGAGGCTGCGGCGTTGCCGTCGGCGTGGCCCTTTTCACCGGAGCCGTAGGTCCCCAGCACGGTCTGGAAGTCGGTGGAGAGTTCCACGAGGCGGTGGTGGCCGGTGTCGGTGACCAGCCAGGAGCCGGCGTCCGCGGCGGTTCCGACGCCGCGACCGGGGGGCAGGAAGAGGGCTTTTCCCGGGAACCGCAGGGTGCCGGACGTCGGTTCCGGTGCCACGTAAGGTCCGTTGCCGCGGTGCAGGGTGCCCTTGGCTTCGTGTTCGGCGATCAACTCGGGGATGAGCACGGCGAGACCGTCAGCGTGCCCCTCACCGGAAAGGTGCGCCACGATGTAGCCCTCGGGGTCGATGACCACCAGGGTGGGCCAGGCGCGGGCCGTGTAGGCCTTCCAGGTGTCGAGCTCGGGGTCGTCCAGAACCGGGTGGCGGATCTCGTAGCGTTCCACGGCCGCGGCCAGGGCCACCGGATCCGCCTCGTGCTCGAACTTCGGCGAATGCACACCGACTGTCACCAGGACGTCCGAGTACTGCTGCTCGAGCGGGCGGAGTTCGTCCAGCACGTGCAGGCAGTTGATGCAGCAGAAAGTCCAGAAGTCCAGCAGCACGATCTTGCCGCGCAAGGATTCGAGGTCCAGGGATTTGCCACCGGTATTCAGCCAGTTCCGGCCCACGAGTTCGGAGGCCCGGACCCGGAGGTGGGTGCGTACGGTTTCGGTCATCAGCGTCCTTCCAGCTTTGAATTGCGTTCGTCAAGCTTGGCGTCGCGCTCGGCCAGCTTGGCAAACATATCGTTGTAAGCACTGAGATCGGCGTCGTTATTCCTGTCCGCCGCCCGGTCGGTGCGCTTGGACTCGCGCGCATCGGAGCGCGACCACATGACGGCGACGCCGATCGCCACCAGTAGCGTGGGCACCTCCCCGATGCCCCAGGCCACGGCGCCGCCCATCTGCTGGTCCAGCAAAGCCGACGGGCCCCAGGTCCGGCCAAGGTTTCCGAAGTAGTCCGCGGCCAGCAGCCCTGTCCCGCCCATGATGGAGACTCCGAAGAAGGCATGGAAGCCCATGGTCGCCAGCAGGAGCAGCAGCCGCATGGGGTAGGGCGCACGCCGCGGCAGCGGATCGGTCCCGATCATCGTGAGCACGAAAATGTAGCCGGTGAGCGCGAAGTGCAGGTTCATCAGTTCGTGGCCCACGTGGTCGCGCATGGCGTAGCCGAACGCATCCGAGTAGTAGAACAGGACGATCGAGCCGGCAAAGTTGGCGGCGGCGAACAGCGGGTGCGTCACGAGCTGGGAGAACTTCGACTGCACGAAGATGAGCAGCCATTCGCGGGGCCCGCGGGAGCTGTCCCGCCGCGGCGTCAGCGCGCGCAGCGCCAGCGTCACGGGCGCGCCAAGGACCAGGAAGATGGGGGCCACCATGGTCAGGGCCATGTGGTCCACCATGTGCGCTGAGAACAGGACACGGCCGTAGACCGATGGCGGCCCCGAAGTGACGTAGGTCAGGACGGCCAGCCCAATCACCCAGTTCACGGAACGGAACCAAGGCCAGGGGTCCCCTCGCTGCAGCACCTTCCAAACGCCGAGGAAGTACGCCACCAGGCCGAAAAGTGCGACGGCGACCCAGAGCCAGTCGAGCCGCCATTCCGTGAGCCAGCGCGCCGGTGTGAGTTCCGGCGGCAGTTCATAGCCGGAGAGAATGAAAGCGGGGGACGCATCGGGCGCCAGGGTCGTGGGCTGCGGAGGCGCCGAGCGGCCCAGCGCGACGGCGATTCCCGAGGTCGCGCCCATGATAAGCAGCTCCACCAGCACCAGTTGCCACAGGACGCGGCGTGCAGAGCGGCCGGCGCTCCGGTTTCCGAGCTGCGGCATGACCCAGCGGCGGTGCATGAGACCTATGCCGCCCAGCACGACCGTGGCCGCGGCCTTGGCGAGAATGAGCTGGCCGTAAGCCGAGCCGAAGAGGTCGCCCCAGTTCGTGACGCGGATGCTGGCGTTGACAATGCCGGAGGCGAAGACCAGCACGAAGGCGAAGCCCGCCAGAGAAGAGAACCGGCGGACCGTTGGCTCGGTGATGTCCGTGTTGCCTGTACCGGCGCCACCGCCGTTTCTGCCGGCGCCGCCCAGGATCCCGGAGAGCAGTGCCAGCATGATGATGCCACCCACCCAAGCCGACACGCCCACCAGGTGCAGCCCGAGCGAGTTGATGGCGCCTTCGTGATCGCTCGAGCTGGACGAGTGGCCGATCAGTGCTGCTGGAACCAGCCCGACGACGGCGAGCAGCAGGGTTAGTGCGAGTCCGCCGCGGGAGCGGACGCCAAACAACGCAGTGGTCACGACGGCCGCGATGATGACCACGGTCAGCCAGGCACGGCCCGTTTCGATGTCCGTCATGAAGTAGACCAACGACTTCGTGAACTGGGAATCCCCGGAGATCCCCTGGCCGGCGATGTCAGCATAGCCCAGCACCAGCACCGCGATAGCGGACAGGGTCCAGGCAGCGCCGGCGGCGGCGGCCACAGCCAGCGTGCGCGTGAAGGCTGGATGATCGGGGGCACCCCGGTCCTTGGACCGCGAGCCGTGGTGGCTCCGCGGCAGGATTCCGACGGCGAAGATCAGGCCGCCGATCACGGTGGCCAGGGAGACGTTGTGAACGGCTTTGCTGATCGGCAGGCCCCAGCGGACCAAAGCGCCGGGATCAGAGACCGCACGCGCGGCGGCCGCGCCGGAAAAGAGGAGCGCCGCACATAGGCCCACGAACAGCGCGGCAAGGCCAGCGAGCTGCCAGGGCCCGGGAATCCCACCCGGACCGATGCCGGGGCCCCGTGCCCCGCCTGTGGGTTGGGGAGCTGCGGCTACGGGACGGGGATTTACTGCAGAAGGCACACGTCCATTGTCCGCTACGCCTGCCGGGTCGGCGAATCGGCGGGACAACCGCATGGAAGTCCCAGGGACGCCAGGGCCGCTTAACGCAAAGGAGCGGCCACCCTGTGGTGGCCGCTCCTTTCAAGCGCTTGAAGAAGGCTACTTCTTCTTGGCGACTGCAGCCTTCAGCTTGGAGCCGGCGGTCAGCTTGACGCTGTGGCCAGCGGCGATCTGGATGGTCTCGCCGGTCTGGGGGTTGCGGCCCGTGCGAGCTGCACGGTCGGTGCGCTCCACTGCGAGCCAGCCCGGGATGGTGATCTTCTCGCCCGCGGCGACAGAGGTCTCGAAAACCTCGAACAGTGCGTCGAGCACGGAGTTGACTGCTGCCTGGCTGGTGCCGGCCTTGCCTGCTACCTCTGCAACAAGTTCACTACGGTTCTTAGCCATTTATGTCCTCCTGGACTTTCATGATTTCTGGAGCCTGCACACGGCATGCGTACAAGCCACTCTTCGAAAACTTACCAGCTTGCCGCGCAAGAGGTGGCAAATTCCGCGTGTTTTCGGTCTTTTTCGGGGAAAATCACGGAAAACCGCGGCTTTCGACGCCGAATTTCGCCATCAGCGGACACTCGATCACCGTGGGCAGGATTCGAGGCGGCGGTCGCGCGAGCCCGACGGGGTCCGCGGCGGCCGTGACCCGTCTTTCCTGCTGTCTACGACGGGCGGTGCGTGGGGGCCCCACGGCCGCCGTCTGAACGAACCGGGTGCTGAATGAGTGTGCAGGACGTGGGGAAGGGCCGCGCGGTGGGCTGCAGGGTCCCGGTGTTCCGGACGCGCTGCTGGCCTGCTGTCAGCGTTTGGGTGGTTAAAGCGGGAGAGCCTCCAACCTGGTGGTTGGAGGCTCTCGACCTAATGGTTGTCCGGCGGTGACCTACTCTCCCACACCCTCCCGGGTGCAGTACC
>NZ_JBFTKM010000035.1:0-13233 GCF_056395945.1 Arthrobacter sp. 05T442
GTCACAGCCTGGCGCTGGGCCATCGTTAGCTCCATGAAAACGGGCATAACCCTCATCCGCTGCCACGGCCGTGAACCACGCCGCTACGCGGAGGTTTTCAACTGAGGCAACGTATCCGGCTACGCGGAGGTTTTCTATGAGTCAACGCGGGCGGTTGACCTTCACTAAGAGCTCGAATAAGCTTCCAACAAGCGCCCCGATGCATCCCCCAATAGCATCGGGGCGCTTCTATGCCCGGGGTTGCCAGATTCCTCAAAGCAGCCCCCCTCCGATGTTCCGGTATCAGCGTCACACGTGGCCAGCGGACAAATGAAGGACGGGGCTAGGGTGTGAGTTTCGGCGATAAATGGCGGCGTTTTCACGGCGCTATTTGGCGCATGGTGCAGCCCGCAAAGGGATCGGTTACTGAGACACCATTCGCGGCCTGCGCTCGGCAAAATATCTCGATGTGTACGCTATCCCCAAGAGCAAGGTGACCTCTGATGGCAGTTTGTGGCGACGGATCCTGCAGTCGCTGAGGAACTTATTTGCAGACGGCGGCCCATTTGCGCCGGGGTGGGGCTTCGGCCGACGCAAGAAGAAATAGACCTGCTGACGGCGCAACCGGTTTGGCGGTTGGGAGCTGCTGTTCCAGTGACGCATTCGGGAGGGATTGTTGAGAGAGTTCATATTGAACACGGCTCAAGCGCGCCAGCGAAGTTCACGGCCACGCCAAAGCTTGATCATCGCGACAGGCCAGTAGGTGTTGGAGGCGAAGTGTATGAGGCCCCGCCAGCCACAACGACCGGCGGGGACTTTTCAAGTTAGCCCTCGCCGCACTCTGCTTGACAGAAAGAGAAACTAAGCAAGCTTAGCATATTAACGCTTGCCGCCTGCTGGTAAGCAGAGGCCGGACGGTAGTCTTCCCCCGGCACCCCGAGTCATGACCGACCACCAAAAGACCTGGCACGAGGGGCACCAAGCCACCCTCACTAGAGGCCAGCGCGAGGCCGACATCATGCGAAACGGAATGGGAAGCTGGCCGTTCGTGGGCGGCTTCATCGCTTTCATGCTCGTCTGGGCCGCCATTAACACATGGGCCCTGGCCGCCAATTCCTGGGATCCGTACCCCTACATCCTTCTAAACCTCTTGCTCTCGATGCTGGCCGGACTCCAAGGCGCCATCCTGCTGATCGCCGCCAAACGGCAGGACGCCATCGCCGCCGCCATGGCCCAGCACGACTACGACACCAACGCAAAAAGCGAAGGAAGAGATTTGAGCTGCTTATGGCCATCAACAGCCAGCAGCTGGAGATTCTGAAGGAGCTGAAGGAACTGGCGACCATTAAACTCCATGGCGTCATCGATCCTGCAGGCATCTGACATGCACCCGTTGTCCGGATGAGGCCAGGCCGGAAACGGGTGCTGGTCCTCCTACGCAGCCGGCTCCTTGCCCTGGGCCAGACTCCCCGCTCAAAGCAGAAGCACCACCCGCTGTGGATGAACACCGCTCCGGGCCACTTTCTGGGCCGGGGAATTCTGTGCACACCCGGCCAGTTCGAGAAACTTTGGAAAGGCTTCAGGATCTTCGGGCGCGTTCGCAGGAGGGCGCTGAGACGGTGCAGTCAGCGCTACAAGCCACATGTAGGGTCGGATCATGATCCAGACTGTCGCCGTGCCGACCTTGTCGTCATATCACTGGCTTGGC
Organism: Arthrobacter sp. 05T442; assembly: GCF_056395945.1. Lineage (NCBI taxonomy): Bacteria > Bacillati > Actinomycetota > Actinomycetes > Micrococcales > Micrococcaceae > Arthrobacter > Arthrobacter sp. 05T442. The sequence continues at coordinate 1,688 of NZ_JBFTKM010000035.1, forward strand.
ATCCCGATCGCCGTCGCCGGAGCGATCCTGCTTGCCCTCGGCACCCTCTTCCAACACAAAGCCGTGGACGAGCAGAGACCCGCGCCGGGGCGCGCCGCCGGGAGCATGGGCGGGGGCCGGTTGCAGGCCCTTCTGGGCAAACCCGCCTGGCTCGCCGGCACAGCCATGCTGGGAGCAGTAATACTCCTGCAGGTCACAAGTCTGAGACTCTCAACCCTGATCGTTGTGCAGCCCATCGGCGCGGTCGCCCTTGTGGTCACGACCCTGGCCACCGCCAGAATGACCCGGAGGTCCCCGGGCCGCCGCGCGCTCACATCCGTGGCCCTGTGCATTGCCGGTGTCGGGGTGTTCGTTGCAGTCGCTGCAGTTTCCGCGCGGGACGTTGAAATCAACGACCGGCAACTCATCACTATTCTGATACTGCTCGGCGCCGTCCTCGCCGCGCTCGGCACAGGTTTCGGTCTCTCGCGGCACCGCTGGGGCGCCGTCGTGTTCACCGCCGGAGCCGGCATACTCTTCGGGTTCGTCGCAGCCCTGGCCAAAACCGTCATTGCCCGACTCTTCCAGGGCGACTTCGAATGGCTATCCCTGACCTGCCTGGCAGGGCTAATCATCGCCGCCCTGTTCGGGACATTCCTGGTCCAAAACGCCCACACCCGAGGGACGTCCGAACTCGTCGTCGCAGGCCTGACAGTAATCGATCCGCTCGTCGCCGTCACCCTAGGCATCACCGTCCTCGGTGAGGCCGACACAGCCCCGGCAGAAGCATTCATCGCGTTCCTACTCGCCGGGGCAACAGCCGTCGCCGGAGTCTTCCTGCTTGCCACGGTCAAAAAGGCACCGGCCAGCACCACGGCCTAATAGCCGGGGCTCTGCATCCGTCTCGCCCGCTGCTCTACCCCGCCCGCTGCGCGGCAGCCTATATTAGCCGCGCCTGATTATTCCGCTCGGGCGAACCGGCAACACAAACAACGAACAAGAAGTATTCCAGGTCTCCCCGAATGAGTTGCGCGCTTCTATAACGTCCTCATACCCGCGGCGGGAGATGAGCGATGGTACGCGGATTTAGCAGACGTCCAAGAGGCAGGCGCGGAATTGGCCTGATCGGCTTCGTCTATCTCGCCATCGGAGTCGTCGCCGCCGCCACCCACGGCTACCTGTCTTTGAGGCGTAAGGGATGCCGAGAGACTCCGAAACGTCGTCGAGCACCTGCCGCTGGATGGCCTGGTCTAAAGCGGCGCTTCACCGTTCTCGCCGTTGAGGGACTTCCGTGCAGCCGAGGCTTTGCCCGCCGAAAATACCGTCGCTGCTCGTTGGCGTGGATATGGCCGAACGAACGGGGTCCGCAGGCAGCAAGCGGCCCGGGAGCATATCGGACGCATCCGTGTCAGTTTTGGCTGCGATGCCCGCAGATGAGAGCGCTGCGGCCGGCGCTTCCGAGGCGGGAAGGCTGACGCCCTCGTTGTCTTCAACAACCGGAGCCGGCCTGCCATGTTCCCGTCTGACCCAGACGGAAGAGAACGCCACATGAAATCCGCTCGCGCGTTCGACTACCCTCGTGCGCCAGCTACGGGCTTGTGGGACCGGTGCGGGACCGATCCGCATCCCGACATGAAGGTTTCTGGTAGGGCCACAATTTCTCGGACGACATCCACGCCGTCCGATCATCGACGGGTTAAAGCCTGCGCAGAACGGCACGCGGCCGGTGCGCCGCATGCTGGCCCGGGCCCCCGCCCACGAGGACAGCACGGGCTCACTGGCTACCCCGGAGCTTGCCGATGACCGGAACGCGGGCAGGCCCGGCGTTCCGCACCCGGGCAGGCGTGAGCGGCCGCATGTGTCCTGAACCCTTGCTCCCCCGCATATGTCGTGGGCATCATGAGAAAAGCACTCATCCCGCCAACTCACCAGGGAGAAAGCCATGAAAGCTGTTCAGTTTGCCGAGTACGGCGGCCCGGAAGTCCTCAAAGTCGTCGACATCGAGGAGCCCCACTCCCGCGCCGGCCAGATCCGCATCACCGTTCGTGCGGCAGGGGTGAATGCCTTCGACTGGAAGATTCGCAGCGGGGCGCTGGCAACCGTCATGCCGATCAATCTTCCCGCCGGGGTGGGGATGGACGCCTCGGGAGTCGTGGACGAGGTCGGCGATGGTGTGGAGGAGGTCGCCGTCGGCGACGAGGTTTTCGGCACCGCGGCCACCGGTGCCGCGGCCCAGTACGCGGTGCTGGTCGAGTGGGCGAAGAAGCCGGGCAGTCTCTCTTTCGAGGAGGCTGCCGGGTACCCGATGTCGACCGAAACCGCGCGCCGAGCGCTGAATCTGCTGCCTTTAGAGCCGGGTCAAACTCTCCTCATCAACGGAGCCGCTGGCGGCGTCGGGCTGGCCGCCGTCCAGTTTGCCCTCGCTGGCGGAGCAACCGTGGTCGGCACGGCCAGCGAAGTCCATCACCAGTACTTGCGTTCCCTGGGCGCCATCCCGACGACGTACGGCCAGGGCCTGGTCGGCCGCATGCGGGACGTTGCCCCGCACGGCGTCGATGTCGCCTTCGACGCGGTGGGCTCCGGCATCCTGCCGGAGCTTATTGAGCTCACCGGCAGTGCGGGGAAAGTCATCACCATCGCCGACAGCAGGGCGGCCGAGTATGGCGTGCGGTTCACCGGCGGCCGGGGCCCGGGCCATGCACCGGAAGCACGCGCCGAAGCAGCAGCATTGTTCGAGCAAGGAAAGTTTCGGATGCCGGTCGAGGAAACCTTCTCGCTGGAAAATATCGGGGCCGCGCAAGCGAAAAGCGAACAGGGCCATGTCCTCGGCAAATTCATCGTGACCGTCAGCTGACACGTAACCCGGCAGGCACTGCCACGCCGGACCCGGGCAGCCACACTATCGGCCGGACGCTACCTTAACTCTGTGCAGTCCGAGGTCGCCGGCACATGAGCGGGCCTCGAAAAGGACAGCTAATTGTCTCTTCGGGCTTTTCCGCGTACAGGTGAGCGCCCGGACCCAACGGACCGGCTGCACATCATCGCCAGGCCACCGCCGCGCAGGGCCAACCACAAGGACCGGCGGTCCTGAACAGCCTCCAACAGGTCGGTGCATTGCGGCTCGCAGCCTCCATAGTCCACGCCTAACGCGCCCGCGGCGGAAGGCTTTCTTCAGCCAAGGACCACACCGGGAACCCCTGCAGGCGGGTTCACCACACCAGGCGAATGGCCGTCGCCTTGCCCGGGCGGCCATTCCTGTCTCATATGGTTGCCTGAGTCGGCGCCGCTTCCACGAGGCTGCCCGCGGGCGACTCGGCAGGAGCGGCTCAGGTGGCCGTGTCAGGGGCCGGTTCGATGAGATCGGCTCCGATATTGCGGACGCTGTTCACCCGGTCGCTGACCACCGTCGGCGTCAGGACCGGTTCTGGAATGGCGTCCAGGATCTAACTGAGGACAACGTGGCCAGGTCCCACCGCCAAAACAGTGAGGACAGCAACGCCGGATACCCAGCAGTTGGATGCGGCGATGACGGGGAAATGACGGCTGAGGCGGCGGGTTAACTGGAGGGAGGGCCACGACAGCAAGGCCCACCAGTTCCTACAACTCGCCCTCGAATCCGGCCGCCTACCGACTGGCCAGGCTCCGAACAGCTCATGATCTGCTCCGGATCAGTTACCAGGTCATGCCCCGCTTTCCTGCATGAACAGGCATCAGAGCGGTAATTCCGGACCGGCCGCAAACCCTCGGTCGATCTAAAGAACAATCAGCTGGTCATGTTGTACGCGGCCCCGGCCACTATGAAGTAGTGAACGCGAATAACCGGAGGAAGGACTAACGAGGATGAAAACCCAGAAGAGACCCCACAGGGCAGTACGCGGTCCGCCGTAGCGAGCCGCTCCCCCACACAACCGAATAGCCCTTCGGGACCCCACACACCCGGAAAATCAGATCAGAGGCGAGAGTGTGCACAATGTGCACGCGAAAAAACACCAAAACCCCTCTGACCTGCGGAAACACTGTGCCCGAGGTGGGACTCGAACCGGGTTCCAGCACCTGAATTTCTGCCACTCCCCCGAAATCCTCCGCAATCCGGCCCAGTCCGGCAGCAGTACGACCCGATCCGAAGCCCAGGGTGTGCACATTGTGCACACCCTCTTTTTTGCCCCCTTTGGCGCCGCCAATCAAACTGCTTAAACGTACGTCCGGGCGGAGCAGTCGTGTACTGCGCGCGATTTCGCTCCGATATGAAGAGTCGACCTCCGGAAGCGGTCCAGCCCCGAACAAGCTCCGCCTACGGGGCGGCCCTCATACTGGAAATCGACGAACATCATGACGGCCGGTTCCTCCTTTCCGAACATCTCATGGAGAAGCGAACAGCTGCATGACCAACCGACAGGCCGACTCTCCACGAAGCGAGCACGCACCACCAACGGCATAGCGGAGCCCGCCGCCGCCCAGCGACCACTACTCACATTGCGGAACCCCGCCCTCATAGGCCGTCGGCACGGTCATCATCCTTCCAGGAGCACCAGCTCGCTAGGTCAAGGAGTCAACAAAACCGGGGGCAGCCCCAACCGGGCCCAGACAACCTAACACGACGCACTTTGCGACCATCGCTGGTAGCGCCCTAGCCTGATACTGATAAGCGTGAATATTGGATTTCCAACTATTTGCGCCTTCTGAACGACGTTGCAGGGCGGGATGCTCAGAGTCAGGCGAACCCGGCTGTTAAGTAACCGTACTTATCAGGTCCGGAGGAACTGGGTCAAACGCCGGTTGACTGTCTGGTTGTGGCACACCCAAACCTGACGGCAGGCCGTGGTGTTAAGGGTGTCCGGCTGGGCTCGAATTCTTTCTATCTGACGCCGTCGGCAAGAATTCATGCCAAACCTGACAGTAGACGCGGCCCTTACGGCCACTCCAATAAAGCAGACGTAAGTGTAGACGTTGTCCACCACTTACTTTGGCAGGACAAATTGACCACCACAACTCCCCCGCACAAACCATGAACGGCCCCCGAGACCGTTTTTCCACTCGAAAATGGTTTCGTCATGTCGTTCCCGCACCCCAAAGCCATGAACAGGTATTGGCCCACCCAGGACCAACCCGACAGAACCGGAGCGAGGAAAAGCATAACCCCACCCACAGCGGGCGGAGTGCCCACCAGCCAGGACCCTGAACCCGCCAACCCACATAGGCCACCGCGGCAGCCCAGGCCACAGCCCGCGACCCAGCCCGTCAGACGACGCGACCGCAAGCTTTGTCAGCACGTTAAAGCAAAAACCTCCTCTGACGAGGAGGTTTGCGTGCCCGAGGTGGGACTCGAACCGGACTCCAGACCCTGGAAACACTGGACCCCCGCCGAAACATACGGAAACCGATTGAGTCCGGCACCAGTACGGCCCAGTCCGCGACGCAAAGTGTGGACACTGTCCACACCCCCAATTTCTCCACACCAAAGGCCTCCCCCAAACAGCCGCACCCCTCATCGACAAGGAGCGGCGCTTCTTGCCCTGAAAGACTTGATCTGGCTGGAGAAGTTTGAGCTGCCGCGGAGATTTCGGACAGTGGGCCCTCTTAAAATGGGGATCTACCGAAAGTAGAGATCAGCATGACCGCGTCACGCAAGCGATTGACCAAGGAGTTCAAGGACGAGTTGTGCCGCGAGGTGATCAACACGTCCAAGCCGATCAAGGACGTGGCAACCGCGTACGGTGTCGGTCCCGAGACGCTCCGCAACTGGCTGAACAAGTACCGCGAGGCCAACGGCGGGACAGCGGCGGATCTGACGGTCTCTGAACGGGCCCGCATGAAGGAGCTCGAGTATAAATTTATTGATTCCCAAAGAGCTGAGCCCGCCAGTCTGAATTCGGTGGAGAGAATGTGCCGCTGGCTGGCCGTCTCAACCTCCGGTTTCTATCACTGGGCCACACGTCCGCCATCGGCCACCTCGGGGCGCCGGCAGGCCCTGACCGCGCGGATCCAGCACTTCTTCGAGGAGTCCGAGGGCACCTACGGGTACCGGCGCGTCCACGCCGATCTCGCCGCAGAACAGACCCGGGCTCACCCGAGCTGGTGCGCCAGATCATGCGCTCCCAGGGCCTGGTGGCCTGTCAGCCACGCCCGTTCCGCATCACCACTGAGACGCGCAGGCAGCCGCAGGCATGCCGGACCTGCTCAACCGGGACTTCACCGCCGACCGGCCCGGGGTGAAGTTCTTCGGCGACATCACCTACATCAACACCTGGCAAGGGTTCGTCTATCTCGCCACCGTTATCGACTGTTACTCGAAGAAAGTCGTGAGCTGGTCCATCGCCGATCACATGCGCACCGAACTGATCGCCGAGGCGCTTAAGAACGCCGCCGCTACGACCCGGATCGAGCCTGACGCGATCTGGCACTCCGATCGGGGCAGCGTGCACACCTCGACCGGTTTCAGGGCCCTGGTGGCCGGCCTCGGCATACGCTCCTTGATGGGACGCACCGGCGTGTGCTGGGACAACAGCATGGCCGAATCGTTCTTCTCAGCCCTGAAAAACGAGCGCGTGTACCGGACCGTCCACGCGACTAAATCACAAGCCCGGGACGACGTCGTCCGCTACATGGGGGGTTTTACAACAGCCGAAGCCGTCACTCCTCGCTCGGTCATCGGCGGCCTAACGACGTCCACCAAGGTTATCAATGGCAAGACCAGGCAGCGAAAAACACGCACTAATTCCGCTGTCCGTGGCAGCTCACGCTGCAGCACTTGAAGACCGTACGCGACTGAACCCGGGCAGCAGGGCCTTCGCTGACCGGCCGAAGCAATCTGACGGCCGTAAGGCTCTTCACGCTCTTCAGCCATCCCATCGCCGACTCCCAAGACACCCACCTGACCCAGCCAAAGAACCGGGCCTGCGCCGCTCCGGGCCAACGCGCCAGCGCAACCCGCCCGCTCCGGCCTGGTGGGGTCCGTGAACTCACGCGGGCTAATCGTCGTAGCTCTCAACTCCCGGGCGTGCCAGTCGACGACGACGCCTGGATGTCCCATCATTCCGTCCCAGCCTGACTGCTGGTAGGCGTTGGGGGCGAACCCGGCGAATCGCTCCGCGGGTTTGGTCGCGAGGGCGGGGACCTCGTCGGAGTGGGTGGTGGCGGCGAACTTGCCACCCGTGGGGGTACCTTGCGGCTGTCGTGGGATCTTGTCAGTCATATTCACTTTGTGTTCTGCACACCGGTTCATCGAGCGAGGTAAGGGGAATAAACGAGTACAAACTACTCGTTCGATACGTATCCGGTGGCTGATAGCGTCGCCGAATGGAACTCCGCCCCAAGAGAATACTCGCAGCATCGGCAACCGTTCTAATCCCGGGAGCGAGCGCGCGTTCTTGCTCTCCCAAACCTCCGCAAACCGCGGCAAGTACCACGGCGCCTGTAGCCATCAGTCCTGAGACGCCGACCCCAGACCCATCCAAGGTCGCGCCCTCTATGAGGGGAATCTATGTCGAAAGCTGTAGGACGGGAACCCAGAATATAAAGGTCCAACTAAACGGAACAGTGCCTAACTATCAATCGACCAATTTATGGTCTCGATAAGGTCGAATGGCCATGTTCTGCAGGATGGATACGGGCAAATTCATCGAGCTAGCTGCGACGAGCGTCTTCACTGCGGGTGACACTGCCGCAGACCGCGGCGGCATGGTCTTAGGACTTCTCGGTGTCCTGTTGCTCCTTGTGGTGGTACTGCTCGTTGGCTGGGGAATTATATCCGGCTGGGTCGCCATCATAAATAAATTTCCATGGATCCCTCCGAGCTTGATCGTGATTGGAGTCCTTTTCGGGATTGGTGGCTTTATTGCATGGAGTCCGATCTTCTTTGTTGGTCTGGTCATGCTTGCTATCGGTGCGTGGGCTTATGCGTGACGCAGGCTGGAAGGAGCGTCTGGACCGTTCGAATCGGGCGAGCATGCGCTTCATCGACAAGGTAGCAGTTCTCGGCGGTGCGGAGCCTGGACTCCTGAAACTAGTACCAACGTCACTTGGTGGGTTCGTTCAGTTTGCCTTCGTGCTTTTAGGCACTGCACTCTTGGCAGCAGTTTCGATGTGGTTTGCCTTGGTTCAAAGCCTAAAGATCAATCCGATCTTAGCCGTCCCATTTGCGGTCCTCTGGGGCCTCCTCATCTTGAATCTAGACCGTTATCTCACTACGAGCATGCAGTCAACGTCATCTTTCAGACAAGCTCTGCAGATGGCTATTCCCAGGATCATCATGGCTGCCTTGATCGGCCTGGTTGTCTCGACTCCGCTGGTACTTAAGGTGTTTGAATCCGACATCAACGCGCAGATGGCCTATTACAATCTCCAGCAATCCCAAAATAACCAAACACCTCTAGAAGCCTCGGCATTCCAGAAGAATGTGGAGCGTTTACAAGCCGACGTTACGCGTCTTCAGCAGGTACAGGCAGGCAACAATGGTGCGGTAGCAAATCCGATTGTGGATGTGGATAACAAACGAATTGAAGAGCTTACGAACTCGGTGAACCAACAGCGTCCGGTTGCCGACGAAGCTCATAAGTTATATGAGTGCGAGCTTTATGGGACGGGAAGGAACTCCCTGAAAGATCCGAGCAAGTGTAGTCCTACGGCGGGTCCAGCCGGCCCATTTCCTCAGATTGAGGCTGACTTCAAGAAACAGCAACAGATTTTAAGTGACCTTGAGAGCCAGCTTCAGCAAGCAAGGGACAAGTTGCAACAGGACACCAACACTGCAACTGCCCAACAAGCCGAGTCTCTCAAGTCGGCTCAAGCAGCTGCCGCGCAGCAGTTGCCAGTTGCGGAGTCCCAGTTGGCCTCTGCAAGAGAGCAACTAGCTCAGATCCAAAACCAGGTGAACTCCGGGACACTTAATGACCAAGGTCTCTTGGCTCAGTTGCGCGCTCTATTAACGCTCGGTGAGTCTAACCCTTTTATGGGCGCAGGGCACTTTGCGATTGGCGGTCTGTTCTTCATGTTTGAAGTGCTTCCCGTGGGCGTAAAACTATTGCTTAATTCCGGTCCTCCCTCGCTTTACGAGCAAGTAAAAAAGCTAGACGGGGATTCGCTAGTAGATGAGGCAAAGGTCCGCCGTAACGCAGACCGCCGTCGGATGGAGGAAGAATCGAAAAAGCGCCGCGACATCGAAGACGATATGCGAACGCGAGAGAAACAGCTAGGTATCAAAGCGAATGTGTACGTAGCGGGCCAGATGGAGAAATACCTGGACGCTGCATTGCAACAGTGGAGCAGACACGTTGCGTCCACCCTGCAACGCGCAGCTTCTTCAACAGCCACGTCCAACGGTGCGCCGGCCGCTCCGAATCGGGCACCGGGCGCGCCCACCCCAAGCGGTGCGCCGACCGTTCCGAACCAGGCACCGGGGACCCCGACTCCAAGCGCCGCGCCGGCCACTTCAAACGGGGCTGGTAAAACGCCACCAAGCACACTTAAGAATTTTGACATCGCTTGAGCCGGCAGCAACCAGCCGCCTTAAGGCGGGAGGCGGTGGGTTGTTGACGTGCCTTACACGTCAGTTCCTCGGACAACGATGGCGGATATTTTTTGGTCACCTGACCGTGAGCCGGTGAAGGTCGAACTGCACCTTGCTCCCTCCCCGGCAATCAGCTCCAAACCTAAAAATTTCCGGCAATTCTCGAGTGATCCTTCGCGTACCTGGGTGGGCATTTTTGATAATTAAACGCGCTTCGTTGCATTGCAGCCCGCCATCCGATTAGCATGACGCCAAAGCTCCATCTGGAAACTGCCGGGAGAAAACATGAGCGATTACTCTGAGGTCCACTACAACCAAGAAGGCAGTCGGATCGAGATAGCTGAGGGGCAGGAAGTGATGCCCTTTTACTTGATCCTGGATCAGTCAGGTTCAATGAGCGCAGAACTCGGGACGCTGCGGCAAGCGGTGGAGCAACTGATTGCCGAGTTGCGCTCGGACAATGAGACGGATGACACCGTGCTTCTTGGGGTCATTAGTTTCGGGAGCTCGGCGCAGGTGACGATTCCTCTTTCGCAGCTGTCCAGCATCCAAGCTGTCCCGCAGCTCACGGTGCTTGGGGGTACAAACTTCAGCGAGGCGTGGCGCATGTATGACCAGGTGTTCCGGGCTGACAAGAAGGTGATCCGCGCTAAGAATGGGCAGATCCATCGTCCGTGCGTGTTTTTCCTCACCGACGGCGCGCCCAGCGATCGGCACCAGTTCCGCAACGTGTTCCTGAGTACGCAAGGCAAGGACGCAACGAAGGGATGGCCATATGTCGTTGCCTACGGCTTCCGCGATGCGCGGGCGGATGTGCTCAAGGATATTGCGTACCCTGACTTCGGTGAGAAGCTCGGACAGTGGTTCCTACTGAAGGACAACGACCCCGCGGCGGTCATTGCCCAAGTCAAGGACCTCATCAACCAGACTATTGTCCACGCGACCAGCACGAACGCCACGGGCAAGCGCGACTTGAAGGCCGCTCAACCGACACAGACTGCGAACATAGTGCACGGGTCCGTTGACGTTGACGAGATAATCGAGGACGATTGAGCGGCCCGGGCGTGGGACGACTCAGGGATGTTCCGTTCATCATCGGAGACCCGGGGCGCCTCGCGGCTGGGGTGCGCGTGGGCGTCCCGCTCGGACCTTCAGCCGGGACCGAGATCGAACTCGCGGAGCATGACATCGGCGGAGTGGCCATTCGCGCCGCGTCGGTGTGCGGGCTATCGCACCGAAACAGGGGCAAGGAACGGCAGGATGCGTTCATGTGTGCGTGGGATGCGGATAGAAGTGTCCTCTTCATCGCTGTAGCCGATGGTGTAGGTTCCAAACCGCGTTCTCGTGATGCCAGCACTGCAGCGGTCAGAGTCGCCGCAGAAGCATGGTCAGGGGGTGTTGGCAATCTCACCGAGATCGTGAGCGGCGTGAACAATCATCTGCTGGAGTCCATTCCTTGCAACGAGGAGGGCTTCCGCGTAGGAGCGACAACACTCACGCTGGTGGAGCTGGCTGTAGAGGACGGCGGACTCGGCACGGCAGCCATAGCGTGGGTGGGGGACACTCCGGTATGGCTGCTATCTGACGGTTTGTGGTCGGAGATCACTCCGCAAGCGGACGCAGGAGACGGTTTCGTTGGGCTGACTTCCGCCCTTCCTTCAACGAGACCGGAGGTCCAGGAGGCGGCAGTATCTGCCAACGCGGGGGCCTTCTTCGTCATGTCGGATGGTGTGGGCAACGCCATCCGCAACTCGACAGAGGCCAGGGCCGCGTTGGCCGGATGGTGGTCGGAGCCCCCAGGTATATATACGTTTGGGGCGCAGGTCGAGTTCGCGCGAAAGGGCTTTGTCGACGATCGAACTGTCGTCGGGGTCTGGCCGGCTGCGAAGGTCGCGGGAGACGAGGAACCCGCACTTCGGGTTGAGCAGATGATGAGCCCAGCGGCTGTGCCTGTCGAGCGGACCGCAGAGGCTGCTCGGGGCGATGTCGGATGAGCGTGGAGCTATCCGGGCTCAACGTTGACAAGGAGCTCGGGCAGGGCGGGTTCGGTGTTGTACATCTA
>NZ_JBFTKM010000036.1:0-12420 GCF_056395945.1 Arthrobacter sp. 05T442
GTGGTCTGCTTCGTTATCCAGGGAATGGTTGCTGCAGCCCGGGAACGGGCACCTGCCGTCGCGCAGCCGCAGCCAGTGCCGCTGGGCCTTCGTAAGCCGGTAGCTGGTCCGGCCGATTTCCAACGGCGCCCCGTCGCGGGGGTCTGTCAGGACCCGGTAGAAGGAATCGGCGCCGCCGGCGATCAGGCGGCGCGCCATCGACGGCGGGATCGGCCCGTGCCCGTCCAGGACGGCCGGTTCCTCGGTGGCGCCCAGCAGGGACAGGACCGGGACGGTGACCAGGACCTGCGCCCGAGGCGACGGCACACCCCCCACCAGTCCCCTCCGATGTCCATCCCGGCGCAGGTACGGTCAGTCATTCCGCCGGTGAGGAGCCAGGTGGCGGTGATGTCGGCGCGGAGCTGGCTGAGGGTCCTTGCCTCGCCCGGGCCCTGCAGGGCACGGGCGGCCGCGGTGGACCGTTCCCAGATCCCCGCCGCCGTCCCGGCCGTGAGATAGGCCGAAAGCCAGGCCATGCCGTCCCGGTCCGGGACGTACTCCACCCGCCGGTCCGCAGCGGACGCGGTGTGGCGGTTCTCGATGCTCTCCCGGTGGTGGCGTTCCCGCCAGGCGCGCGCCTTGGCCCGGAACCGGGACGCCGCCAGGTCCCCGGCCGCGCACCCGCGGGCCGCGTCCGCTGCGTCCGGGTCCAGGAAATGCCCCTCCAGCGCCGCCGCCCCGGACCCGTCCAGGCCCCCGGTTTCGTCGACGATGATCCTAGCGTGCTGCCAGGAAATCGTCCCCGCCTCAAGCGCGGCCAGAGTCAGCGGCAGCACCGCCGTCAACGCCTCGGACTCGGACAGGAACGCACCGGCGGTCCGTTCGCTGACGGTCAGGACACAAGCGACCTCAGCCACCACCGCCATCTCCGACGCGGCGCGGTCCTGCGGGGACACCCCCGGAGCCGCCAGCAACCTGACCGCCTGCACATACTCCGCGGCCAGCCGCACCTTCAACGCCGCAGCCCGGGCCTCCAGCCGGGCCACCTCAGCCAACCCGTCAAGGCAATCATCCGCCAAATCCCGCAACGGATCCGCGTCCCCCAGCCCGTCCGCGCCGGGCTGACCAGAGCGGTCCGGATCCGCGCCGGACGGATCAGCGCCGGCCCCGCCCACGCCCGTGAAAGCCGCCAGCGCAGTAGCGGACGCGGCCACAGCCGCCACCGCATCCCTGCTCCCCGCACTCAAAGCCGCTCCGCTCTTCACACTCACAGACTATGACCGGCCACCGACAATTTGATGACATTGGCCGTCCGGCCGGCTGGCCGGTACACGACTTGGCGATAGTCGACGCCACGTCCAATGATGCGGAGGGCCAGGTCGGTTTGTGGCCGAAGAATGCGGGCGACGGCCTGCGGGACGGCGGTGGGCTGGATCGGTTGTCGCAAGGGCGGCGTCGCCCATCTCAAAGGACCAAGCAGAGCCGTCCATTCAGCATTTCCACGTAGGCCGGCGAAGCTAACGGCCGGTGGTCTAGCCCAGCGCCCTCGGATGCGCGGCGGCGTAGATCTCCCGCAGGGTATCCGCCGTCACCAGCGTGTAGACCTGCGTGGTGGTGACGGAAGCATGGCCCAGCAGTTCCTGGACCACGCGGACGTCGGCCCCCCCTTCGAGCAGGTGGGTGGCGAAGGAGTGCCGCAGGGTGTGTGGCGACACGTCCTTGGTGATGTTGGCCTTCTCGGCCGCCGCCTTGAGGATGGTCCAGGCGCTTTGCCGGCTGATCCGTCCGCCCCGGGCGTTCAGGAAGAGGGCCGGGGTGCCTTTCCCCTTGGCCGCCAGCAGGGGCCGGCCGCGGACCAGGTAGGCATCCAGGGCCCTGGCGCCGAAGGACCCGAGCGGGACCAGCCGTTCCTTGGAGCCCTTGCCGAACAGCCGGACGATCGCCGGGCCGTCTGCCTCAGCCTGCTCTTCGCCGTGCAGGGAGATGTCGTCCACATCGAGACCCACGGCTTCGCTGATGCGGGCGCCGGTGGAGTACAGGAATTCCAGCAGGGCCCGATCCCGCAGCCCCGTAGGCGTGTCGGTTCCGGCTGCCTCGAGGATCCTGGTGACTTCATCCACGCTGATGGCCTTGGGCAGCCGCTGGCCGGGCATCGGCGGGTGGACATCACTGGCGGGATCCGTGGCGGTGACGCCCTCCAGTGCCCAGAACTTGTGGAGGCCGCGGACGGCCACCACTGTCCGGGCGGCCGACCGGATACCAAGGGCGGATCCGCCGTCGGAGCCGTCGGAGAGCGCTTGGACGAAGGCGGTCACATCATGGCGCGTGATCTCGGCGGGACGTCCGCGTCCCGACTGCGCAAGGTGCTTCGCGTAGCGGGCCAGGTCCCGCCGGTAGGCGGACAGGGTGTTGGCCGCCAGTCCGCGCTCCACGCCCATGTGCTGCAGATAGTCCGTCATGGCGCGGTCAATCGCGGTCAGGGGCCGGGGTGGCGCGCCGGCGGCCGGCTGCGGAACGGAATCTGGCGGGGAGGAGTCTGCCTGCGGGGCGGGCGGCCCCGTCGCCACCAGTTCGACCATCAGCGCTGGCTGGGGTGGGCAGGCCACGGCGCGTCGGCCGGGCGGAGGCCCTGGAACCCGTCGGCGCGGGCTGCGGCTGCAGCGAGGACTCCGACGACGGCGGACGGGTTGTGCAGGCGTCCCTCCAGTACTGCCGCGACGGCCGCGTCCAGCGGGATCCAGTGCAGCTCGATTTCGGCTTCCTCGTCGGTGCGGACGTGAAGCTCATGTCCAGGCACGTCGCTGATGTCGCGGGCCAGGTAGATCCGGATGGCTTCACTGGAGGAACCGGGTGAATTGAAGAAGTCGGCCAGCACGTTCCACTGCCCGGCCACAAGGTCCGCCTCCTCGGCGAGTTCGCGTGCCGCTCCTACGACGAAGTCCTCGCCCTCAACGTCGAGCAGGCCGGCCGGGATTTCCCAGAGATCCATTCCGACAGGGTGCCGGTACTGCTTGATCAGCAGCACCTCCCCGGCGTCGTTCATGGGAAGGACAGCTACCGCACCGGGGTGGTCGATGTAATCCCGGACGAGGGCATCGCCGTCGTCGTTGAGCTGGAAACTGTCACTGACGACGTCCCAGATCCGGCCTTCATAGACCTTGTGGGAAGACAAAAGACGGCGCGGGCTCGGTTCATCAGAAACCTGCCGTGCAGCATTGGGGGTTTCAGACTTACCGGGCATCGCGCCGTCCTTTGATTCAGTTGGGTATTACTTTGATGCTACTGCCGGAGAGGGCTTGGCGGCCGCAACCGGAGCGGCCTTTGCCGAAGCGCCCTGCCGGACGTCGCCATCGTGCTGGTGCGCCAGTGCGGCCTTGACCAGGCCCGCAAACAGCGGGTGCGGGCGCGTAGGCCGCGAGCTCAGCTCGGGGTGCGCCTGCGTGGCCACGTAGTACGGGTGGACTTCGCGGGGAAGTTCGACGTACTCCACAAGCTTGCCGTCCGGCGAGGTTCCGGAGAACCTCAGGCCCTTCTCGGCGATCTGCGCACGGTACTTGTTGTTGACCTCGTAGCGGTGCCGGTGGCGTTCGCTGACCGTGGTGGTGCCATAGGTCTCGGCCACGACGGAGCCCTCATCAAGCTTGGCTTCGTACAGGCCCAGGCGCATCGTGCCGCCAAGGTCGCCCTTGCCCTCAACGATGTCCAGTTGCTCTTCCATGGTGGCGATGACGGGGTACTTCGAGTCCGGCTCGAACTCGGATGAGGAAGCGCCTTCGAGGCCGACCACGTTGCGGGCGTACTCGATCACCATGCACTGGAGTCCAAGGCACAGGCCAAGGACCGGAAGCTTGGTTTCGCGGGCATACTTCAGGGCGCCCAGTTTGCCTTCGAGGCCGCGGATGCCGAACCCGCCGGGAACGCAGATGGCGTCGACGCCGTCAAGGGCCTGCACGGCACCTTCGCGTGTCTCGCATTCGTCCGAGGGAACCCAGCGGATCTTGACCTTGGTGTCGTTGGCGAAGCCGCCGGCGCGCAGGGCCTCCGTGACGGACAGGTAGGCATCCGGCAGGTCGATGTACTTGCCCACGAGTGCGATCTCGACCTCGTGCTTCGGATTGTGGACGGCGTCCAGGAGCTTGTCCCAGCTGGTCCAGTCCACATCTTTGAACGGAAGGTCCAGGGCGCGGACGATGTACGAATCCAGGCCCTGGGAGTGGAGGGTCTTGGGGATGTCGTAGATGCTCGGGGCGTCCGGGCAGCCGATGACGGCGTCGATATCGACGTCGCACATGCGGCCGATCTTGTCACGCATGGGCTGCGGCACTTCGCGGTCCGAGCGGATCACGATGGCCTCCGGCTGGATGCCGATGGAGCGCAGCGCGGCAACGGAGTGCTGCGTCGGCTTGGTCTTCAGCTCCTGCGACGGGCCAATGTACGGCACGAGGGACACATGGAGGAAGAACACATTCCCGCGGCCGATGTCCTGCCGGACCTGGCGGGCCGACTCGAGGAACGGCTGCGACTCGATGTCGCCCACGGTGCCGCCGATTTCGGTGATGATGACGTCCGGCGCATTCTTGCCTTCGGCCGGAAGCCGCATGCGCCGCTTGATTTCATCAGTGATGTGAGGGATGACCTGGACGGTGTCGCCAAGGTACTCGCCGCGGCGTTCCTTCGCGATGACAGTCGAGTAGACCTGGCCGGTCGTGACGTTGGCCGATCCTTCGAGGTTTTCGTCAAGGAAGCGCTCGTAGTGGCCGATGTCGAGGTCCGTCTCGGCGCCGTCGTCAGTCACGAAGACTTCACCGTGCTGGAAGGGGTTCATCGTGCCCGGATCCACATTCAGATAGGGATCGAGCTTTTGCATTGTTACAGACAAGCCGCGTGCCCGCAGGAGGTGACCGAGGCTCGAAGCCGTCAGCCCCTTACCGAGCGAGGACGCCACACCACCGGTAACGAAGATGTGTTTGGTCGTCTTGGACGAGCCCGGGAACCGGGAATTTACACGGGAATTTGATCGCTGCACCACGGAATTCGAGCCTATCACCAATTCAGCCGCCCACGGGTCGATCGGCGGCATTCGGATGTGATTGTTGTCCCAGCATCAGGACCGCTGCGGGAGGAGCTTGGCGTCGTCGAGAAGTTCCTGGGCGTGCGCCCGGGCCGATTCCGAATCCTCCTGGCCCGCCAGCATGCGCGCCAGCTCGCGGACGCGCTCTGCCTCGTCCAGCAGCTGCACGTCGCTTGAGGTGAAGCCTGTTGCCGTGGCCCCGTCGGAGCCGCGCACGGAGGTCTTGGTGACCCGGATGTGCTGGTCTGCGAAGGCGGCCACCTGCGGAAGGTGCGTCACGACGAGCACCTGGACGTGCCGGGCAAGCATGGCGAGCCTGCGCCCGATCTCGACGGCGGCACGGCCGCCGACGCCGGCGTCGACCTCGTCGAAGACAAAAGTCGGGACAGGGTCAACCGCGGCCAGGACGACCTCGATGGCCAGCATCACGCGGGAAAGTTCACCGCCGGATGCCCCCTTGCCGAGCGGTCGCGCCGGGGCGCCGGAGTGCGGCTGGAGCAGGAAGGAGATGTCGTCGGCGCCGAAGGGCCCGAGCTGCCCGCCGGGTTCGACGTTGATGACAAGGGTGGCATCCGCCATGGCCAGGGCCTTCAGCTCGGCGCTGACGCGGGCCGAGAGGTCCTTGGCGGCCTTCTTCCGGGCCTTGCTGATGGCCGCGGCCTGTTTCCGGAGATCGGTCTCGGCACGCGCGACCTCGGCGTCCAAGGCCTCGATCCGGGTGGAGTCGTCCTGCAGCTCCACGTACCGTGCCCGGGCCTCCTCGGCCCAAACCAGCACTTCGTCAATGCTCGGCGCGTACTTGCGCACCAGCTTCGCCAGGGCAGCGCGCCGGTCCTCAATTTCAGCAAGCCGCTCGGGACCCTCTGTGTCGAGGGCGGCCTGGTAGCTGGCAAGCTCCGTGGCGATGTCATTGAGCAGGAAGCCCACCTCGGCGAGGCGTGCCGCGGCGGATCCGAGTTCTCCATCATGTTCGGACACATGCTCCAGGGTGCGCTTGGCGGCGTCCACGAGTGTCGTGGCGTCGGCTTCCTCCCCAAAGTCTTCGGCGATGAGTGCCTGGTGCGCCGTCGTGGCCGCGATCCGCAGTTCCTCGACGTTTGCGAGCTTGATGGCCTCGGCCTTGAGCGACTCGTCCTCCCCCGGCTGAGGGTCCACGGCGTCGATTTCGGCCAGGGCAGCCTCCAGCGACTCGGCCTCGCGCAGCCGTTCGCGGGCGGCGTTGCGGAGTGCATCCAGTTCGCCCTGGCTCGAATTCCAGTGGGCGTACAGCTCCTGGTACGCGGCCAGGGGTCCCGCAAGGTTTTCCCCTGCAAACTTGTCCAGGGCGCGGCGCTGCGCCACCGGGCTCTTGAGCCTGATCTGGTCGGATTGTCCGTGGACCACCACGAGGGTTGCACCGATTTCAGCGAGCACGCCCACGGGTGCTACGCGGCCGCCGAGGTAGGCCCGGCTGCGGCCGTCGGCGCCGACGCTGCGGGCGAGCAACAGCTCCGCGCCGCCGTCGAACTCCTCGACGTCGGCCCCGGCCTCGCGGGCCCGTGCAACGGCGGCGTGCCCGGCGTCGAGCTTCAGGACTGCCTCCGCGGAGGCGCTCTTCGCGCCGCTGCGCACCGCACCGGCGTCGGATCTGGCGCCGAGCAGGAGACCGACGGCGGTGACCACCATGGTCTTGCCTGCACCGGTTTCACCGGTCACCACGCTCAGGCCCGGGCCCAGCGGCAGCGTGGCGTCCGTAATGACGCCGAGGTCGCGGATTCTCAGTTCTTCAAGCATGGTTCACTCCGCAGTCGATGGATCTGGGGCGGGGCCGGGTCCTGCGTGCCGCGGCGCGGGCAGCGGCGGCATGGGGCGGGGCGTCCGGATGACCGGAACGGGCCCGGTGTGGATGGATTCTGTCTGCGGCATGGGTCCGCGCCAGCCCTGGATGGGGAGTTCGAACTTCCGCACCAGGCGCCCGGAGAAGGGTGTCTGGTGCGTGCGCGCGAGCCGCACGGGGGTGGCTGACCGGGTGACTTCCACGCGGGCGCCGGGCGGCAGGTCCACGGACCGGCGGCCGTCGCACCACAGGACGCCCTGGGCGTCGGTCCGGTTCAGGATTTCGACGGCCAGCCGGGACCGGGGCGAGACCACCAGTGGCTTGGCGAAGAGGGCGTGGGCGCTGATCGGCACAATCAGCAGGGCTTCAACCTCAGGCCACACCACCGGCCCGCCGGCCGAGAAGGCGTAGGCAGTGGAGCCGGTGGGGGTGGCGAGAACGACGCCGTCGCAGCCGAAGGAGGTCAGTGGCCGTTCATCCACTTCGGTGACCACCTCGAGCATGCGTTCCCGGTTGCCCTTTTCGATCGCGGCCTCGTTGAGAGCCCAGGTGTGCCAGATCTTCTGCCCGCGGACCCAGACCTGGACGTCGATGGTCATGCGTTCTTCCACCGTGTATTCGCGGCTGGCGATCCACTCGACGGTCTGGGCGAGATCGGCCCGCTCGCTCTCGGCCAGGAACCCCACGTGCCCGAGGTTGACGCCCAGCAGGGGCACGTCGACTTCCCGCACGAGTTCCGCTGCCCGCAGGATGGTGCCGTCTCCGCCGAGCACCATGACGAGTTCGACGTCGGGCAGCCTGACGTGGTCGTGGAGGACCTCGACGGGCTGGTCCAGGCGCCCGAAGAAGCGCACCATGTCCCCGAGCTCGGTTTTCTGCATCACCGGAACAAGGCCGGAGGCATGCAATTGGGCGCACGCATCCCAGGCAGCCTTGAGGGATTCCTCGCGGCCGGTGTGGGCAAGGATGAGGACACGCCTGCTCATCGGTTTCCGCCTTCTGTGCTTCTAGTACTTGGGCCAGATCGTTCCGAGTAACGCAGCAACGGCTGCGTCCCGCTCTTCGATCTTAGGTAGGTCCGTGCCGATACCCCGCTTTGTCCACAGGAAGTACTCGACGTTTCCGTCCTGGCCCGGCAACGGGCTGCTGGCGAGGCCTCTCAGTTCCAGGCCCGAGTCCATCGCTTCGGCCGCAACCTTGCCGACGGCCAGGCGGCGCTCCCATTCCGAGGTAACCACCCCGGAGCGGCCCAGCCGATCCTTGCCGATCTCGAACTGCGGCTTGACCATCAGGACCAGGTCGCCCCCCGGATCCGTGCAGGCAGCGAGGGGTGCCAGGACCAGGGTCAGGGAGATGAAGGACAGGTCCGCCACGGTGAGCGCAGCCCGCCCGCCGATCTCCTCCGGCGTCATGTAGCGGACGTTGAGGCCCTCGTGGACCGCCACGCGCGGATCGTTGCGGATCACCGGGACCAGCTGGTCATGCCCGACGTCGACCGCCACCACACGGGACGCGCCACGCCGAAGCAGCACCTCGGTGAAGCCGCCAGTGGAGGCGCCGGCGTCGAGGCACCTTTTGCCCTGGACTTCGACGGCGGGAAAGGCGTCCAGCGCGCCGGCCAGCTTGTGTCCGGCCCGGCTGACGTAGCTGTCCTCGCTCGTGGCCGCGACGTCCAGGGCTGTGTCATCCTGAACCTGGAAGGAGGCCTTGGCCAGCACTTCGCCGCCGGAGCTGACTTTGCCTTCGGCGATCAGGCGTGCGGCGTGGGTGCGGGACCTTGCGAGGCCGCGGCTCACAAGGACCTGGTCAAGCCTGCTCATGATAAGGAGTCCCTGGTTGCATTGATATGTCCTGTCACGTCCTCGTTGAGGGCTTCCATCAGTTCGTCGTGCAGCCTGGAATACACCTCTCCGTGCCCGGACACGGGCGTCCCTGGCAGTGTGGCGAGGCGTTCGAGCACCGCCGTGATGGCAGGGTCCTGGACGGTGCCGGGCTGCTCCGCAGGAATGTCCGCTGGAAGCGCCGGCCAGGAGACCCGGGCCGGCGTGTGTTCCGTCTTCGGTTCTTCCGCCTCGGGTATTTCCGGTTCGGGCATTTCCGGTTCGGGCATTCCCGGTTCGGGCGTTTCCGGTTCGGGCACGTGGTTCAGCTCGGTCATCTGTCCAGTCTAGTGATCCAGCCATTCGACAACCGGCGCCAGGGCGCTGGTGGTCTCGGGATTCGCAGCCCACCAGGCAGAACAGGCAGCCCGCCAGGAATCGAGGTCGCCCGGGTCGCCGCTGATGCGCACTGTGGGTCCGTGCACGACGGCGGAGGCGGCGCCGCAACGGAACTTCCCGGCGTCGTCCTCCACGTCAGGGTAGGGCCGGTAGAGGTCCGTGAGGTCGTTGATGAGGTAGTCGGGCCGCTCCATGGTGCGGGCGGCGAGGATGGATTCCCGGGTGTCGACGCCGGTCAGCACCGCCACCGTCGCGAACCCGGCGTTGTTGCCGCCCAGAATGTCGGTGTCGAGGCGGTCGCCTACGACGAGCGGCCGGTCGGCTGCAAGACGTTTGGCGGCGGCATGGAACAGCGGCGCCTCGGGCTTGCCTGCGACGAGCGGTGTCTGGCCAGTCGCCGCGGCAACGGCCGCTACGAGTGTTCCGTTGCCGGGAGCGATCCCCCGGTCCTGCGGAATGGACATGTCCGTATTGGTGGCTACCCAAAGGGCGCCCCCGGCGACAACGTACGACGCCTCCGCAAGGTCCTTCCAGCCGAGATCGGGATGGAATCCCTGCACCACGGCGACGGGATTCTCCGCCTCGCTGCGCACCGGGACCAATCCGGCACGTTCAATTTCCTGCGCCAGCGCGTCCCCGCCAGTGATCAGTACGCGCGCGCCGGCAGGCAGCAGGGAGGCCAACAGTTCCCCGGCGGCCTGCGGGGAACTGATGACCTGGTAGTCCTCGGCCGGCGCCCCAAGCTCGCGCAGATGCTGCGCTACCTCCGCGGGCGTCCGGGACGCATTGTTCGTCACGTAGCCCAGCCCGACGCCGATCCCGGCGAGGCGGCGCAGCGACTCCACGGCCCCGGGGATGGCGTTGGGACCTGCATAGACCACGCCGTCGAGATCGGCGAGCAGGGCATCGAACGTCGAGATCAGGTCCGAATCGTCCACAGGATTAGTCCTCGATGTGTTCGGGGTGGTTGGCGTGCTCGTCCTGCTCGTCATGGGAGTCATCCGTCCCCAGGACTTCGGAACGGTCCAGGGCGTCATGCTCCACGGAGTCTTCGTCAGACTCGGCGTCGTCAGACGCAAAGTACTCCGATTCGGCGTCGTCCGAGCCTTCCTCGAGGGCATTCAGTCCGTCCCCGGCAGGCGGGGTTTCCGGCAGGCCCGCCACGGCTTCTGCGGATGCGGCACGCGGTGCCTGCTCCGCGGCGACCTGGGCGGACTGCTGTGCGACGAGCCGGCGCTGCTGCTCTTCCTCACGCGCTTCCTCTTCCTCGTCCCAGCCCAGGTCGATGATGTCAGGGTCCTCATCCACGCCAAGGCCCAACGCGTCTTCGGCCACGACGGCCTGGCGCTGCCACTTCTCAGCCTCACCGGCGCGGCCGGCCGCCGTCAGGGCATCCGCGTACGCGCGGAAGAGCCGCGGGCTGTAGGAAAACGCCCGGTTGATATCGAGTTGGATGATCTCCAGCTCCGAGACTGCGGCGTCGAACTGCCCGAGGTCCGTGCGGGCGCCGGCGGCAACGATGGCCAGCTCGACCTTGCCGGGGGCGTCCAGATCCTTGGCTTCCTCGGAACGCGCCATTTCAAGGGCGCGGTCCGGACGGCCGAGGCCACGTTCGCAGTCGGCCATGACGGGCAGGTGCATGTTGGAGCCGCTGATCCTGCGGTAGGTGCGGAATTCGCGCAGGGCCTCGCCATAGTGGCCGGCTGCGTAGGCGGTGAGGCCGACGGCTTCCCGGACTGCCGCGAGGCGGCCGCCGCGACGGCTGGCCGCGAGGGCATGCTGGAACGCGAGCTCGGGCTCTTCGTCAACCAGCCGGCCGGCCATGACCAGGTGGCGCGCAACCCACTCGGCGCTGTTGTCTTCCAGCGTCTTGATCTGGTGCTGTGTGGCGCGGTCGAGTTCCTTGCCCGTGACGTCCTCGTCAATCTGGGGTGAACGCTCACGGTCGGGACGGTTGGCGCTGCGGAGATCGCGGGCGTTCGGTACGCGCACGGGGCGGTCTTCCGCGCGGTCGCGGCCGAACTGGCGCGGGCCCGAGTCGCCGCGGTCGAAGCTCCTTGCCGGACGGTCCTCGCGGTTGCCGAACGGCTTCCGGTTGTCGCCACCGCTGAAAGGCTTGCGGTCCCCGCCACCGGCACCGAAGCTGCGGCGTTCACTGCCGCCTTCACGCGGGGAACGGTCACCGTAAGGCTTACGGTCCCGGTCGCCGCCACCGCTGTACGGCGGCTTGCGGTCTCCGCCACCGGCACCGAAGCTGCGGCGTTCACTGCCGCCTTCACGCGGGGCACGGTCACCGTAAGGCTTACGGTCCCGGTCACCGCCACCGCTGTACGGCGGCTTACGGTCCCCGCCACCGGGACCGCTGAACGGCGGCTTACGGTCCCCGCCACCGGCACCGAAGCTGCGGCGCTCCCCGCCGCCTTCACGCGGGGCACGGTCACCATAAGGCTTACGGTCCCGGTCGCCGGCACCGCTGAACGGCGGCTTACGGTCCCCGCCACTGGCACCGAAGCTGCGGCGCTCCCCGCCACCTTCACGCGGGGCACGGTCACCGTAAGGCTTACGGTCCCGGTCACCGGCACCGCTGAACGGCGGCTTACGGTCCCCGCCACCGGCACCGAAGCTGCGGCGCTCCCCGCCACCTTCACGCGGGGCACGGTCACCAAACGGCTTACGGTCCCGGTCACCGGCACCGCTGAACGGCGGCTTACGGTCCCCCTCACGGGACGGGCGGTCGCCGTAAGGCTTACGATCGCCGGAAGAAGGACGGGACCCCTCCGAGCCACGATCGTCCCTGGACCGGAAACCGCGTGGCTCCCCACCCGAGTTGTTCGTTCCGCGGAATCCTCCGCCTCCCGAACTGCGTCCGCCGCCGAAGTTGCCGCGGTCGTTGCCGCCACGGTTGCCGTCGTTGTGCTCAGCCATGCTGGATTCCTCCTGTTATGAGCTGACCACTGGCGCAATCGCAGCCGCTCTGTTCCGTGTTTCGTTCTCTACGCAACCCGAAATCAAGCGCTTCGAAGTCCGTACATCTCATCCAATTCTAGGCGAGCCGCCGGGCGGCGGCTAACAGTAGAGGCCCAACCCGGGCTTCCGGTGGCAAGTCTCACAGCGCCGCAGTAAGACGCTCTTAGGCCTTCCGCAGACACACCGAAGACGCCGCCGCCGGGTGACGGCTCCTGCCGGGGGTCCCGGTGTTCCGGACGCGCTGCTGGCCTGCTGTCAGCGTTTGGGTGGTTAAAGCGGGAGAGCCTCCAACCTGGTGGTTGGAGGCTCTCGACCTAATGGTTGTCCGGCGGTGACCTACTCTCCCACACCCTCCCGGGTGCAGTACC
>NZ_JBFTKM010000037.1:0-11511 GCF_056395945.1 Arthrobacter sp. 05T442
GGGTCGATAATATGGGGTGCGGTCATCGCGTGGTAACTCCTTGAGAGAAGACTTTGGTCGGTCTTTCCAAGAATCACGCGATGGCCGCCTCACGTTCGGGAACAACACGCCCGGGGCCGGGCCGTTACACCACGCTAATGGGCACTACCGACTTCATCGCCGACACGATCGTTCCGTGGACGAGCGAGTGGCTCTACTTCTACGAGTGCTGGGTCACAAGCGGGGTCTGGCTCGGCGCCGAGGCGCCACACGGACCTGGAGTCGCGAAGCGGTAGGAGAGGATGTCGGCGAATCATGGCCGATCTAGGGCTCAGCCAGGCCGAATGAGGGGTGCGTCTAGCTGGCCTTCGACTGCTGACCTGCGGCTAGGCGCGCGCCCTCTCAGCCTATTGAGACTCCGCTCGGACGGCTTGATCTTGCTGGTCGGAACATGCGAGTTCTTGTAAGCAAGTTGAAACCTCACACGAGCAATTGCCTTTATGGCCCAGGTACGGAGTCAATTGGGCCAGACTTTTCGGTCAAGTACCGGTGGGTATTTCCCTCGAATAGCCGGAGGCTCGACGAAGCGGGGATCACATTGCCACACGAGGACGCCGTTACCCAGACGGGCACCGGCCGATTCTTTTGTGCGAGCCACTGGTGGCCCGCCGGACCTCCAAACCCAGATCCCGAAGCAAAGCCAAAGGCAGGCTGCATTGAGTGTTGGGACGGGTTTGCAACTGATGGCGTGCGACGATGACCCAGAGTCTCAGTCACGTGACTCGAAGAGCTTCGAAGAGGGGGAGAAGTTGGCGGGCTACAAGTCATTACCGGAGCACGTAGTTGAGGAGATCCAGGCTCTCGGCGGCAAGGATTTCAAAATAGGTGTATCACGTGTCTATTCCATGGACACGATCGAAGGCGGCAAGCTAAAGCATCTTGGAGTAACAGCCTCCGACGACGCGGTGGAGACCGCCAGCCCGCTGCTCCCAGAGGGTTCAGGAAGGTGGGCTACTTGGAACCGGGCAGGGCGTCTTGTTCCGCGACCAGACTGGCCATCGCGGACCAGGTCGTGGCTGACCACCTCCCCAAATTTTGGCGACGGTGGCCGATACGGATACTCATCTCAGATTCATTCGGTGCAGGTACAGGCCACTCAAACGCTTCACGGCAAAGCGTTTGCCTTCGATGTCTCCGCGAGGAAGCGACCGGACGGCAAAGTAGTAGTTGCTTTTGTCCTGGAGCCTGTTTTCTCTACATCCGTGGATCTGGAATCCCCTGATCTGCTGATGGCGGCTTCGCTTGCGCGTGAAGTGGTAGGCACGCCTCGAGTATTCGCTGTCGATGCCAGCTCAGATGCGTGGCAGGACACGCAATTTTTCGACTGGGAATTTTTGCCGGTTGACCACCGTGGGCAGCCGATCGACTACGACACGGTGGCGGACACTCTCGAGATCCCGCGGAACAGCAACATACGCGACACATTCAAGGACAGGTACACTGCCATCCACGCAATGAACCCTTTAACCATCCGGTACGGAAGCACCGGATTCGCGCGCTATGTAGCATTCGAATTCGACAAAGCCGTCGTCCTCGAAAACTACTACTACGGGAACGCGGGACTGCCCCGAGTTTGCTTGACTCCTGACTTGTGAGGATTCGTTCCTTGCAGCAAGGATGTTCACATGCCGAAGCCTTTCCCCGCTGAGTTCCGCCGTGACGTGGTCGCCGTGGCACGGAAGCACGAAGCCCCGATCTCGCAGATCGCCAAAGACTTCGGGATTTCCGAAGCAACCCTGCACAACTGGCTGAAGAAAGCCGACATCGAGGAGGGCGCCCGTCCCGGCGTGACGGAGAAGGAAGCCGGCGAGCTCAGGGACGCCAGAAAGCGGATCCGGCTGCTCGAGCAGGAGAACGAGATTCTCCGCCGGGCAGCGGCGTTCTTCGCCCGGGAGCTGCCCCCAAAATGAAGTTCCCGCTGGTCCTTGACCTTGCCGCAGAGGGTATTCCCGTCGCGGTGGCCTGCCGGGTGCTGGGTTTCTCCAAACAGGCCTTCTACGCGTGGAAAGCCGCGCCTGTGACGGAGCGTGACTGGTCTGATGCGCACCTGATCAACGCGGCGGTGTACGTCCACCGGGACGATCCGGCGTTCGGGTACCGGTTCATCGCGGACGAACTCGAGGACCAGGGTTTCAGCGCCGGAGAGAACCGGGTGGCGCGGCTGTGCAGCAGCCAGCGGATCTGGTCCGTCTTCGCCAAGAAACGCGGCCTGACCCGCAAAGCCGGCCCGCCGGTGCACGATGACCACGTCCGCCGGGACTTCACCGCGGCGGCGCCGGATCAGCTGTGGCTGACGGACATCACCGAGCACCGGACCGATGAGGGGAAGCTGTACCTGTGCGCCATCAAGGACGTCTATTCCAACCGGATCGTGGGCTACTCCATCGATTCCCGGATGAAAGCGTCTCTGGCTGTCTCGGCCCTGCACAATGCGATAGCACTCCGGGAGCCGGCAGGGACCGTGGTGCACAGTGATCGCGGTTCCCAATTCCGCTCCAACGCCTTCGTCAGGACGTTGAAGGGCAACGGGCTCAAAGGATCGGTGGGGCGGGTCGGCGCGTGTGCCGATAACGCCGCCATGGAATCGTTCTTCTCACTCCTGCAGAAGAACGTGCTCGACAGCCAGCGATGGTCCACCAGGGCGGACCTGCGCCTGGCCATCGTGACCTGGATCGAGAAAACCTACCATCGGAAACGCCGTCAACGGCGGCTCGGGCGGCTAACGCCGGTCGAGTTTGAGATACTCAATACCGGCCTCAAAGCCGCCTAACAACACTAAACCCCGAGAGTCAACGAAATCCGGGGCAGTCCCCTTCGTCGGATCGGATCGTCTTCAAGGCAGAACTCGCCAGTGATGGGAGATCAAAAGTCTCCACCCCCAAATCGCCCAGTGACTCCGTTATGTCTAGAACCACATCAGCACCGGGAAACGCCTCAAGGACCGCGCGAAGCGCGTACCTTTCGTCCCAGTAGTCGAGCCTGGACAGGAGCCAATCCTGACTACCAAGGTCTTGTCGATCGGTACCACCGTTCGTAGATGATCTTAAGTCCTGAATCCAGCTCAATGGGGTGTGGTGCCTCAAAGCTTCTAGTTCAGCTTCGAAGTCATTCTTCAATGACAGGTCATTCGCAAACTGCTCGCTAGTCAAAAAGCCTTGCAACATGTCAATGTTGCTCGCGATACTATCTGCTAAGTAGAAGTGGGTTGCTTGCCTCGTAACCCCCAGCGCAGTCAGCCGTTCCAGTATTTGGCCTCCAGCGGCACGAAAGGCCCACCTCGTTACAAAGTCTTCGTCCGGATCGAGATCAGCGTACTCACTCGCTGGGACATCCTCCGAGAACATCATCTCGTCTTGGAAAACGGCTAGAAGTTCGTTGCTGATGCCATCACGCAGCCGGCTGATCTCGAGCGGACCAACAAACAAACCGCCGTAGCTGGTAATCGTCTGCACCTTTCTACAGCTTGACCCAAAACGTAATTCGTCGCGCGTGCACTTACTCGCCGAGCACGTCGCGATACGAGCCCGACTGATTCCTGGCCCAGTGTATCCAGCGTTGGTGGACGTATTGAGACCGTTCGCGGGTCCATAACGAGTTCTCAAACACGCTCGGTTCTGGGTTGGGAATCCGGCGGGCCAACTCCTTCATGGCCGGTCCCGTGGTGAATGATGCGGGCACGCCCGTGAGCGAAGTTTCTCCGCTGCTATGTTGTCGCACTGTCGGAAATATAGACAGATTGGCATCCGGTTTCAGGCGGTCATAGGTGATGATGTGTTCGTCTTTGCCCTCGCGTTCCAGCACCATGTTAGCTCGATGGTTTGGAGGGCCTTGATTGAACTCGCTGCTGCGGCCATAGATCAGGACGTACTGAGGTTTTACCGCCCTGCCCCGATAATCCCAGATAGGGTCCAGTATCTGCTCCCTAAATACGTTCTGGTTCGTTGGATTATTCCACCACGATTTCCACTGGGTGAGTTGACTATGGGCTTGATTGAAATCAGCGCTAAAAGTGTCCTGGCTGGATGGGTTGAAATGCGGCTTTCCCGGCCTCTCGATTTCGATGAAAATCGGTATAACAGCCTTGGAGTGCGCAGTGATCCACATGAAGTCGGGCACTCGATTCATGCCGACGCCTTGGAGTGGCGGCTGAGTGAACAGGGCGTCGCCTTGTATTCCGTGGTGACCAGCACTTCCGGCTAGCGGTAAGAGGCACGGGTTCTGCTCAAGAAACGACTGAACCACCTTCTCGTCCGGTAACGCAGCAAGGACATTCGCCCAGTCGCTATTGAGCCGCGCCTCATACACCGGCCACTCAGTGGGAAGAGGCCTCTGTGGGTCGGTGTCGGGTTCGGCAAACGGCTGAAGGGGTGCGAGTGAATTCGACATGCCCAAAGGTTAGCGGACAGCCCGGGCGGGAGCCGCCCTAGGCCAAAGGGGTCTGAGTCTGAGTTCACTTGAGGTCATAACCTCCCAAGTCGATGTTGGATCCTTCGGGCATACCCCCAGGGACGACGGCTACGGCTATGCAGGCCGCTGCACCCATCGATGAGGATGCCAGCGGACTTCCCACCAGGTTCGCCTGCAACATTGATGGATAGTTACGCAGACATTCAGCCGCAGGCTCCTACGTCCCCAACGAAGGAGCTCACTCACGCGGGCTGGTTCTGTAAATTCCCGATCAGTCGAAACCATCCGGAGAGGCTCGACTCACGTCCCACAGGCGCCAAACTTCACTTGCCAACATGGTCGCCGCGCCAAGTGATTGCATTAATTCTTCTACACTCGTGGTCATAAGCCGATTCTGGCCACCTCCAACCGCCGTAAGGCTCTCTCCGGCTTTCGGATGTGAATGGCCAGGAGCCGGCATGTGCCGCAGCGTTGGCGACCCGCCATTAGTACGCAAACGCGAGCCCTTACCCATTGGTCATCAGGCCTTCCGGCCCGGGTCAGGTGCTCGGCTGCCTCGCGCATCAGCAGCGACGCACCCTACGTGAGGTAGATCGAACAAGTAGGTCACCTGCGGAAGCGCCCGGCGATCCGGAACGCCCGCAATAGCTGCCGATTGTCAGAGTGGTCGGATAGTGTTCGCTGTGAAGTAGTCGTGCTGAATGTGGGGGATGAATTGCAAGAGAGTCGTGAGGGCTCCGACTTCGATCGAGCAATCGCAAGCGCACTCGCTGCTGGCCGCGACGAGATGGCCCAACTCGACGAGCTGGGAGAAGCCGCGATCGGCTCCTATACGATTTCGCTACCCACCGCGGACGGGCTCGGAACCCTGCTGCAGGAGGTAGCGAGCGCTTCCGACGTCTTCACCGAGAAAGTCCGCGCACACCTATCCGAACAACGCGGCGTCTTGTCCACGTTCAACGTCGCCTTCTTCGGCCGCACCGGCGCCGGCAAGAGCACGTTGCTGTCGGCCTTCGGTCAACTGGACGGAAGCGACGTCTCGCCAGGCGACAGTGACTGGACGACGGAAGTGCACTCGGTAGCTTGGCGCGGGTGCCGCCTGTACGACACCCCGGGCATCAACGGTTGGGGTGGACGAAAGAGCCGCGACGAGCTCGAGGCCACCGCGCGTCGTGCCGTCGAGATCGCCGACGTGGTCCTGCTGTGCTTCGACAGTCAGAGCCAGCAGCCCAGCGAGTTCTCGAAGGTCGCCGACTGGGTGCGTCACTACGGAAAGCCAACCATCGCCGTGCTCAACATCCGCAACCTGCGCTGGCGGCATCCGGCCAAAGTGCCCCTTCAGACTGCCCGACAGAATATTTCCGAACCCGTCCGTCAGCACACCGACAACATTCGCACCGAGTTGGCAAGCATCGGATTGCCCGACACCCCGGTGGTCGCCATCCACAGCAGGCGAGCACTGTTCGCGCGGGCCAGCACTCCCTACCGCGGACCCGCCGAGCGGGACTTCCTCAGCGAACGCGAACAGCACGGGATCGACTATCTGGCGCGCTGGTCGAACTTCGGCACGCTGGAAGCACTCTTGACCTCCGGGATCGCGGCGGGCGGCGCGCAGCTGCGGCTCACGTCATCGCGGGAGGGCATGCGCGCGATCTTACTCGACGAGGCGAGCATGCTCACAGCGCTCGCCCAGAGCCTCAACGAGCGGTTCGATGAGGTCGACAGGGCCATCTCGAGACACCTCGAAGTGCTCGGCTATCTCGAACCCGACGAGCGCGCCACCCACCTTCACGACGACGAGTGGTGCGGTGACCTCCTCACGATCGCCGAGACAGCTCGTGGCGTCCCGTACCTCTCCCCGGCCGAGGGCACCTTCAGCCGGTACCTCCGGACACGGCTGAAGCCGCATCTCTCGAAGCCGCGCGGCGATGCGCATAAACGGTTCAAGCGCCTGGAACGCGAGGCTTTCGATGAGCGCAAGGACATCGACGAGGACACCTTTATCAGAAGGGTCTACGACCAGCGGGAGATAGCTGCGGCGCTCAAACAGGTGGGGATGAATTCCGCGCAGTTCCTCGAACGGGAATTATCCGTAGCGGCAGCTGAATTGCGGCATCACGCTTTTTCGGCGGAACACGCATCCGCCACCCTCGGCGGCAAGGCAGGGTCGGGCTCGAAAGGCTTCGAAACCGCGTTCAGGACCAGTGGTTTGTTGGCTGGGGTCACCGCGACTATTGGGGTGATCGCCCTCTCGAATGCGTGGAACCCAATTGGGTGGGCGGGCGGCGTCGTGGTGGCTGGCATTAGCATCACGTCGTCGGTGTTCGGCTTTGCTGGGGATCGGCACGGAGATTCGGCCGAAAAGCAGCGTGCGGAAGCACGATCGAGGGCCACGGATGATGGCCGCACCGCGATCCGCACCACCTTCGACCGGATCGAGAAGGACTTCGCCATCAAAGCGCGGTCGGTGGCATGGAAGGAAGCTGCTCCCAGCATGAAGTTGCTGCTGCGTGAGGCGGTGGTGCTGGCGCGCGTATGCCAAGAGATCACGTCCATCGCCGAAGGACTCGACGAGAAGGCAGCGGAGATTGCCACGACGCCCAGCGTCGACATCCTCGAAGCGGCCCAGCAGGCGCTGTTGAGCGACAGCTCCTCCAACGTCCGCGATCGCCACGAGATCCAGCGAATTCTGCTGGGCGAGGACTGGTTCGACGCCGCAATTACGCCGAGCACTACCAATGCCGGCGACCACGAGGCGTTCGCCCAATCGTGCCGTGCCCGCCACGACACGGATGTCACCGCGTTGCGCCGCGCGCTCAGCGACGCGCTCGTCCGGCCCGACATCAACCGCGTCGCGGACTGGACGCAGCTGCTCTCCGACGCCGCTCAGCGCGATCCGGCCTTCCAGTCTGCGTTCGTGGCCGCGATACCTCCCCGTGGTACACAACTTTCCGTCGCCGTCGCCGGGGACGTCAGCGCGGGAAAGTCGTCGTTCATCAAGCGACTGCTCGTGGAGATGGGCGGCGACATCCCGGAAACGCTCCACATCCGTGCCGACCCCACTACTGACGATGTGCACGCTTACCAGATGGGCAGCTTCGACATCGTGGACACCCCTGGCTTTCAGAGCGGGCGCAGCGGACACGACGACAAGGCGGTGTCTGCCACCACCAACGCAGCACTCGTCATCGTGTTGCTCCACTTGAACCTATTGATTGGTGACACGGCCCGCCTGGAAGGTGTCGTCAAAGGCACCGAGGCGACGCCGGGCAAGTGTCCGAGAATGCTTTTCCTGATCAACCGCTGTGACGAGCTCGGTGTCGATCCTCTTCAAGGAGTCGACGAGTACTTCAACCGGCGAGACCGAAAGGCGACCGAACTCCGCGCCGCCCTGGCGTCGCGGGGGATCGACATCGACACCCATTACGTTCACGGCATCGCGGCGGATCCCTTCTCCACGGTCGGACGGCATCTGCCCGTTACTCGCGCTGCATACGAAGCCAACCGCGAATGGGATGGCATCGACGCCTTAATCGAGGCGCTCCGTTCGTTGTCGCCGAGCGACATCGCACAGGCAAATTCCCTAGCGGCACTGGACAAGGCGGTGGCCGAGTTACTGCAATTGAGCACGGAGACCCGCGCCGAATGCGAGACGAAAAGTTCGGAGGCCGTCAAGAACGACACCTTGATCCGAGCGCTCGGCGAATGTCTCGAGGATGGTCAACGCCTGTCGGACACGTTGGAGCACACCCTGTCCGAGAAGGTGTCGCGGCACACGACCGAAGCCATCAGGAAAATGCGGGAGCTCTCCCGCGGCGATAATGACGGCCTAGCCAAGGCGAAGGCCTCGTGGAACAACACCGATCTTCACGCTGAGATCAAGGAGTTCATGGCGGCCGCTGCCAATGAGATTGACGAGTGGGTAGTGACACACGAGTCCGCGATCAACCGCGAACTTGCTGCCATGAACTTCGATCAGAAACTGGGCACGCCCGTAGCGGACGACGATAAAGCTCCGAGGGACGTTGCCGCAAACGTAATCGGAGTCGGCAGATCCATCACCTCATCCGTGCAGAAGCTCGTGTCAGGGTTAGGCACTCGAGATGCCGCTTACGCGATCGGGAAGAAGATTCTCCGCATAAAGTTCAAGCCCTGGGGCGCCGTCAAAGCAGGGAAGGCCATGGCGCGAGTTGGGGTGGTGCTCCAAGCCGCCGTGGTGGCATTGGACGCCGTCACCTGGGCACGAACCGAGAGGAGTCGTTCGACCTGGGAAGAAACCATCACCGCCGCGGTCGAATCCGTGGAGCAGAACAGCGCCGCGGCTGTTGCGGAGTTCCTTCGCGGTGAAGACGCTCCCGTCGCCTACCTCGAGGAACGACATACCGAGATCAGCGAAATACGTGACGGCCACCAGAACCAACAGGTGCTGGCGCGGCTCGAGATGGCACGCGTGGAACGACGAATAGTGTCGGTTGCCGCCCTGCTGGATGCCTTTGACAACCTGCGGAAGGAAACTGTATAGCTGTGAGCCCCTTCAACCTCACCGAAGCCAAGTCCTGGCTCGACGCCATCCCCGGCGGGCAACTCGGGCTCGAAGCCGACGAGCAATGGCAACGGTTCGCGAGCATCAGCGACCCCGTCGTCACCGTCTACGGTGCGTACGACACGGGCAAGAGCTCGCTGCTGCGACGCCTGATCGTTGACTCCGGAGTCGAGGTCCCCGACTGGCTGACCATCAGCGCGCGCCACGAGACCTTCGAAGTCAACGAAGTTCGGGCGACGGGGTGCCTACTCCGCGACACGCCGGGTTTCGTGACCGGCGCTGAAGACGCCCGCGCCGACATGAACACCCAACTGGCCAATAGCGCGGTCGAGCTGACCGACGTCGCCATCGTCACCCTCACCCCTCAGCTCGCAACCGCCGAGTTTCCCGCGCTACAGGCACTCGTCCGACGCGACTGGACGCCAGGTTCGCTGTGGTTCGTCATCTCCCGGTTCGACGAGGCGGGCATCGACCCCGAATCCGACGGAGACGGATACCGGGAACTGGCGCAGCGGAAAACCGACGAACTTCGCCGCGCACTGGAACTGGAAGACGCCGTTCCCGTCTTCGTCGTATCGCAGGACTTCGCGCAGATGGCCGGGTCGGAGCGCAACCCAGACCCGCAAATGTGGGACGAATTCCGCGTCTGGGACGGCATCGCCGAACTACGCGAGGCTCTCACCAACCTCGGGTCCCACCACGACTCGTCGCTGAGAGTATCCGCGTCACAGCGCTTCTGGCGACAGTCAGTCGCCAGCTCGCTGGATGGCCTCAATGCCGAGGTGGCGAAATATCACGACCACGAGAACTTCACCGACGAAGGGCTGCAACTGCGCCAATCATGGGTGGCGCAGCTAGACGCGCTCCAGAGCTCGGCCGATGCCGACCTCCGCGGCAAAATTTCGGAGACCATCGGGCAAGCCGTCGACGACCAGCGCGATTCCGACGGCACCCAGAAGTCACTAGTGGCTACCATCGACATGTGGTACGGCAACCAGGAACGCAATGTCGAGAAGCTCCTGCGCAACGTCGACGAAACGATCGCACTGGAGCGACAGCGACCGTCCTGGAAGAAACTCGAAGAACTCGCGGATTCGATCCGAGTAAAGGCCGACCGCTCAACGCCCGCCAAAGAAACGGCTGAGGTCATCTCGCCCGCCGTCAAACGGGTGTCGGAAGCGGCACTCAAAGCCCTAACCGACTACGAGAAGCTCTCGAAACTGAAGAAGCCAGCGAAGACCAGCGCGTCATCCGCGATGAACTTGAGCAAGGGAGTCGCCACCGCCGCGGCCTTCGGCCCGCTGGTCGTCGAAATCTCGTCCATCGCCGAACAATTCTTCAGGAGCCGGGCGAGCGCAGAGGAACGTGACCGTCAGCGCCGGGCCATGGAAGCCAAGCTCGATCGCATTGGCGACCGTGCGGCGACGATGGCGCTGACGGAATTCGAGCCACTCCTCGATGCTGCCCGGCAGGCCATCCTCGATGCCACCGCCGAACGTGTCGACCTGAGAGATGGGCTCAACAAGCTGGTAGCGGAGCTACAAGCGCTTATCCGGTCCGGCGAGGCTCTGCTGGGAATGTCGGGAGCGGGCTGATGGACAGCGAACGCATCGCGCGAATCCAATACCTGATGGTTCGATTCCGAAAGGCGGCCGCCGATCCTTTGACTAGAGAGCGGCACGCCGGGTTCTGGAACTTTCCTTCAAGCTCGTGCACGTGGGCGTCATTCGCCCTCGGTCACCTCCTTGCGGAGCTGGAACCGGATGCCGACTGGCACCTGGTGAACGCTGAGGCCGGGGATGGGTGGGGCGGCCATGATTGGCTGGAAAGTCGAGGACTGGCCGTCGACGTAACGGCCGACCAGTTCGAAGGCTACGCGCCATATGTCGGACCCGCGCCACCGCCTCGGCCCGAACGCTACAACCGCCCGTTGAAGCGGATAGAGCTCGCCGCCTGGCATCGACCACATGAGGAAGCGCTGGAGACAATCCGGAAGTTGATGTAGCGCCAAATCCGTTGAGTTTGCGGAGGACGTCAACCTGAGAGCGCCTAAACGAAGGCCTCCAGACCCGCGCTTTTGCAGGTTACGGGCTCTCTTTGCGTGGGGATGATCGGACTGGAACTGTGGCCTCGCAACTGAAGTGGCGTCGTCGGCCTTACTCAGGGGCCGTTAGCTTCCTTGGCCGGGTTCCGTGACGTCACTGCCGGCCTAGCTCTGCTGCACCGGGTTGAACTACGGCGACCGTACTGTGCGTGGGGCCGCTCCGTTTTGCGGGAGGACTGGCAGTTCTATAGGTGTCCTGGTGCTGCTGCGGGTCCCATTGGCCAACGCTTCGGCGTCTGCCCTGCCCCAGATTCCCTCGCGTTCGGTGAGGTAGTGCCCATTAGCGTGGTGTAACGGCCCGGCCCCGGGCGTGTTGTTCCCGAACGTGAGGCGGCCATCGCGTGATTCTTGGAAAGACCGACCAAAGTCTTCTCTCAAGGAGTTACCACGCGATGACCGCACCCCATATTATCGACCC
>NZ_JBFTKM010000038.1:0-9290 GCF_056395945.1 Arthrobacter sp. 05T442
GGTTTGGACGCGCAGTTCGTCTGCGCGGACGCCGCCGCTCCGGGAATCCAGTTCTTGAGCCTGTTCAGGTTGCTGCCGGGATCAATGCTGCCGGCAATTTTTCCGAACTGGTAGGCGGTGGAGTAGATCCCGACGTCGGCCCCGATGCTCTGCAGATATGCGGTCATGCCCTCCAGGTCTGCCGCGTTGGCACCGGTGTCGGGTGACCAGCTGTTCCCGGTTTCCACATCCAGCCACCAGAGACGGTGGGCCGGGTCGGGGACGCCGCGAAGATTAACATCGTCGAAGGCCATGGCGTAGCCGTACGTGTAGGCACACGCCGCAGTGGAGGCGCCGTCGCACATCCCGTAGGGGTTGGTAACTTCCTTCCCGGCGTAGACGTTCGATGCGGGCCACCACCAGGGTCCGCCGGGGCCTGGATTGGCGGTGTTGACGTACACCGGAACCGGGGTCCCGGCCAGCGCACCGGCGGTGCCTGCGCCCCAGGCCAGCTGCGTGGCCAGACAAGGATTCGTGGTCTCGGGCCGGCCGCCGTTCACGCCGATGATAGCGAACTGCGCGGGCATCGGAAGGTCAGCGCCGCACTGAGGCCAGGAGATGTCGTTTCCCAACGCCGCGGCATCAGGAGGAGGAGCCCCCGGAGCATCGTCCGCGGCAAAGGCCGGACCGGCCTGCCACCCGAAAAGAAGGCAAGCAAGAACAAGAATTCTTGCGGATTTCATGAACGGCCCCCGCCTCCGAACGAACAGCAACGGGCCGGCAGCGGCCCACTTCGAATCCTAGGAGTACCGCCAATGATGGTCACGGGTGGTCGTTACTGGACTTGACTGCGTCATTCCTGACCGGACAAGCGTTTCGTACTTGCCTTCACCGGCTGGCGGCACCCGGCGGACCAGCCGGCGCGGCCGAGGCCTGGCCGGGGCGCCGGGTCATCCCGGACGCGGTTGGCCTGACATCGGCCGCGGGGCACTTATCCTCGAATCATGAGGTTGAGCAGCTGATGGGCCATGGACATGCACACACCGGATCCGGGGAGGGTCCGTCCGCCCGGGCGGTAGCCGGGCGGCGCAGGGCCAACATCCTGCTTCTGGCCGTTCTCGCCCCGCTGGCGGTCTTGACGGTGGCGGCGATGGTGCTGATGTGGCCCACGGGCGACCGCGGGGACCTGAAGATCACGAGCCCGTATGCTGCCGCACCCGGGGTCAGCTTCGACACCGGGACGGTGCAAAGCGCCGGCACGGAGGACTGTCCATCCTCCGCTGCGGTCGTCGCAGCCGGGGGGACCGGAGCCAAGTGCCTGGTCGCCCACACCCAGCCGGAGCAGGGCGGGAATCTCGTCACCGTGGAGATCACCCCGGAGATCGCCAAATCCCACGGGGTCAAGGCAGGGGACAAACTGCGTTACCTCAACCTGTCCAAGGTTGTCCCTGCCAACGCGGGATCGCAGTACGTCTTCGTGGACTTTGTCCGCACTGTGCCGGTGCTGCTCCTGGCGCTGCTGTACGCCGTGACGGTGATCGCCGTCGCCCGCTGGCGCGGCCTGCGCGCGATCATCGGCCTGGTCGGTGCCTACGTCATCCTGGCCACGTTTGTCCTCCCTGCCCTGCTGGAGGGCCGCCCCGCCCTCCCCGTGGCCCTGGCCGGAGCCGCCGCCATCATGTTCGGTGTCCTGTATTTCGCCCATGGATTCTCCGCGCGGACCTCCACGGCCCTGCTGGGCACCCTCTTCGGCCTGGGCATCACAGCGCTGCTGGCAACCTGGGCAGTATCGGCCGCATACCTGACCGGCATCGGGGACGAAAACACTTACCAGCTGATCAACGTCTCCGACAAACTCTCCATCTCCGGGATCATCACCTGCGGGCTGATCATCTCGGGTCTGGGCGTGCTCAATGACGTCACCATCACCCAGTCCTCTGCCGTCTGGGAACTTCACGAACTGGCCCCCCGCGACGACGGCACGGAACCTGTTCACCTCCGCGATGCGCATCGGCCGGGACCACATCGCCTCCACCGTCTACACCATCGCCTTCGCCTACGCCGGGGCCGCGTTGCCGGTGCTGATTCTGGTCATGCTCTATGACCGGCCCCTGCTGGATGCCCTCACCAGCGGCCAGCTCGCCGAAGAAGTCGTGCGCACCCTCGCCGCCTCCATCGGACTAGTCCTGGCCGTGCCCGTCACGACCCTCCTCGCCGTCCTCGTCGTCAAAGCCACCGGCCGGTCCCGCGAGGACGGCCACACGAGCCACCCTCAGGAACCACACCCCCTTGCAGGAACCAGCGCGGCCCCGCCCGACAGCATCAACGACAACGCAGCGCTCGAAGCCGTTTACGAATCCCGCCGCGAACGCCGCCAGGCGACACAAGGCGCCGGCAGATAAGCAACCCCTGAACCGCCAGCGGCCACCACCCGGCGGACCGGGCCGGTCCGGAATCCCACGGAAATGAAGTGTCTGACCTGCCGCAGAATCGGTCCACGAGGGCGCTGACAACCAAGGCGGCCCTCCATCGCATTTCCACCGCCCGCCATAGCAAGAAAGGGCCTCGCTGTGCGCGGGCAGCAAAGGCGTTTTCCTTTACTTTTTTGCTGCTGTCCGTTGGATCCTACGTGCCCGCTCCACCGGCGCAACCGTCCTGCGGACGGCAGCGCACCGGATGGCTCGCACTCGGCGCTTCGCTGATTTCCTCACCCAACCCATCCGCTGCTTGCCCTGCGGGTTGCCCCGGCTCCGCCGGGCACAGCTACGCGATGCTCCGCCAGCAGGAAAAAAATATGGTGGGGGAGAGGGAAGCCGGTACTCCAGGCACCCGCCCCGCCTCAGCGAAACGGAGGAATCACCCCATGAGCCAAGCAACAGCCACCCGCCGCCGCACCGCGGACACCGCGGAATCGGTGAACGCCCCGACCCTTCCTGCCGACAACAGGGCAG
This sequence comes from Arthrobacter sp. 05T442, assembly GCF_056395945.1. Taxonomy (NCBI): domain Bacteria; kingdom Bacillati; phylum Actinomycetota; class Actinomycetes; order Micrococcales; family Micrococcaceae; genus Arthrobacter; species Arthrobacter sp. 05T442. The sequence goes on from NZ_JBFTKM010000038.1 coordinate 2,931, forward strand.
GGGATGGGTACGACTGGATGGACACCCTCGAAGACACCCCCTGGTCCGTGCTGCCGAACTGGGGCAGTGAGGGCTGGGACGCCGGATCCTGGCCCTACATCATCTTCGCCATTGCCCGCACCCGGGACGTGAGCGGGGAACTGTTCGGCTACGGCACCTACGTCGAGGGCGACACCGCCGCGCACTGGGTCCGGTCCCAGGACGCCTGCTTCGCAGCGGTCACCGCAGAGGTGTACTTCCACTGGGCCTCCGGGCAGTCCGACGGCCCCGACAACCCCCGCCACCGCTGCCGAACTGCCGGACCAGGACCGGAAACCTTACCCCGGCTGGAGGGCCTAGAAACACTTTCGGTGTCCCGGCCACCAACCGGCCGGGACACCCGAAAGGCAGGCCAACATCCGTTGACAACATCATTGAGATTCCCACGCAATATCCGGATCGATGCCCCGAGTTCCCGGTATCCGGACCGGCTCGCTCCATGGCCCGGCGGCGGCGTCTTTGGCCCGCAGCAGAAGATGGCCTTGACCGCCGTCGCTCATGTTCGTTGTGACAAACCAGGATTCACCATTGTGGTGCCTGAGGGTCGATCCAAAGATTCCGCCTGAAGGACGGCCGTCTCCCGCCGCGAACTGGCTGCGCCGGGTGAGGATGTTTCCAATCTGTTCCCACGACACGAGGTCCCGGCTATGGAAGATCGGCGCTCCGGGAAAGTATTCAAAACTCGACGTGGCCAGATAAAAGTCATCGCCGACCCTGCAGATCGTGGGATCCGGATGGAAGCCCGGGATGACGGGTGTGAAGGCCGCAGATGCGCTCACAGGGCAAAGATTCTCCACGTAACTTCGTGCCTTTCAGCTGGGTCCAAGCGAATGAGGTCTGTGCCGCCGTTAAAGGCGTCCGGCGGGCAGGTCATGGGTTCCACGGCGAGGCCCAGGCGAGTCGGGAAGGGGTGGTGTTTGTCCGCGGTGTGGATCTGCAGCCAAGTGCTGCTTCGATCCCATTCCATGCCGACACCTGTGCCGCCGGGGTCGCGGATGAGGAGCCGTGCGCGCCCGTCAGCGTAGAAATCCATTCCCGTGAAGGCGTGGTCGATCCCAGTAGCTCCTATCTGGCGTGGACTTCGGAAATCAAACTCGTGGCCTCGCAGCCGTCGGCTCCCGACGGGCAGCAGCCGGTCCGGTGTCACTGCCAGGAACTCTTCGGCTGCGAACTGCAGCGTCCATTCGTCCAAAGGTGCCGGTCCGGCGACCAGGTAAGGATGCGGGCAAACCCCATATGGTGCCGTTTTGTCCCCCACATTCGTCGCAGTGACGCTAAGACAGAGGCCGTCGGCGTCCAACCGGTATTGGGCCTGGAGATCCAGCGTGAACGGGTAGCCCGGCGATGGCGTGATGGAACAGGCCAGGGTCACCCATGAATCACCGCGGTCCTTGAGGCTCCAGTCCATCGTGAACGCCAGGCCGTGGAGGGCGCACGCCCTGTCGGGTTCGTTGACGGGCAGCTGGTGGCTCCGTCCCATAAAGGTGTAGGCCCCATCCGCGATGCGGTTTGGCCAGGGAGCCGCGATGATTCCCCTGAAATCCGGAATTGGTCCACCAGCGGGAAAGGAGACAATCAGGTCCCTGTCCTGGTGCCGGAGTCGGCGCAGCGCTCCGCCGCGTGCCGTGATGTCGGCGAGATACCCGCCGTCGTGGATGGCGTATTCCTTCACGTACCCACCTTGTAGTGTGCCGCCGCGCTCCGGTAGCGCTCCAGGATGTGGGGTGAGGGCGGTTCGGTAACTGTCACCGCGGGCCCACCCTTCCAGACGGGGAACGATCCGGACAGCACGCCGGCTGCCTGCCGTGCCGCCCCGTCGGCGACATACTCCCCGGGCTGCGGGACAGTGACGGGAAGGCCGAAGATGGATGCCGCGGCCTGCTGCACCGCGGCTGACCTTGCGCCGCCCCCGACCAGGAAGATCCGCTGCGCTTCCACACCCTGCGCCGCCAGGGCGGCCAGGCCGTCGGCGAGGGAACATAGCACGCCTTCGACGGCGGCTCGTGCCAGGTTCGCCGGCGTGTAGTTCGCCCGGGTGATGCCGTGCAGCGAACCTGCCGCTTCGGGGAGGTTGGGTGTCCGCTCGCCGTCAAAGTACGGGACCAGCGTCAGTCCGCCGGCTCCTGCCGGGGCCGCCAGCGCCAGCTCGTTGAATTCGGCCAGGCTGAGGTCCAGCAAGGCTGCCGTGGCGTCGAAGATGCGCGTTGCGTTGAGCGTGCAGGCGAGGGGCAGATAATTGCCGGTGGCATCCGCGAATCCTGCTACGAGCCCGGACTCATCCGCCGCGGGAGTGGATGATACAGCGAACACGGTTCCGGACGTGCCCAGTGAGACGACGACGTCGCCCACGCCCGCACCGACGCCCAGCGCGGCGGCGGCGTTATCCCCGGCCCCCGGTCCTATGAGCGCCCCTTCCGGGGTTTTGCCGGCGATATCCAGTGGGCCGACGACGGCGGGAAGAAGTGGGAGGTGGCCGAGGATCTTTTCGAGGGCGTCCGGAAGGTACTTGCCCGCGGACGCGGAGTAGTAGCCGGTGCCGGAAGCGTCCGAGCGGTCGGTGCGGAGTGCCGCCAGCCCGGCCTCGCCGCTGCCGGCGCCGAAACCTGCCAGGCGCCAGGAGAGCCAGTCGTGGGGAAGGCAGACGGCGGCAACGCGCGCTGCGTTAGCTGGTTCGTTTTCGGCGAGCCAGCGGAGCTTCGTGATGGTCAGCGAGGCCACCGGAACTGTTCCCGTGGCGCGGGACCAGTATCTGGCACCCTCCGCTGGGTCGCCATCGCCGGCATCCCGGATCAGCTCCAGCGCGGCTGGCGCGCTCCGTGTGTCGTTCCACAGCAGCGCCGGGCGGATGACTTCGCCGGTGCTGTCGAGGCAGACCATGCCGTGCTGCTGGCCGCCGACGGAGACCGCGCTGACATCGGCGAGTCCGCCTGCCTGCCTGATGGCTTCCTTCAGGGCGTTCCACCACTGGTCGGGGTGGACCTCGGTTCCGTCCGGGTGGCTGGCGCGTCCCTGGCGCACCAGCTCACCGGTGTCCGCGTCGCGGACCACCACCTTGCAGGACTGGGTGGAGCTGTCGATTCCGGCAACGAGGCCCATGGGGTTTCCTTTGATGCATCGGCGCCGCCGGAATGCCAGTGACTCCGGCGGCGCCTTGATGCTGTTGTGAGGGTGCCTGCGTTTTAGCGGGCGTTGAGCAGGTGCTCGATGGCGAGCTGGTTGAGACGCACGAAGGCGAAGGAGCGCTCGGCGGCGGCATCGGCGTCGAACTCCGCGAACGCGGACGAGTCTGCCAGCAGGTCTGCTGTGGTCTCACCCGCGGCCAGGGTGGGTTCGCCGAGTTCGAACACACCGGAGGTCTTCAGCGCTTCCTGCACCGCAGGGTCGGAACGGAAGGCGAGGGCGCGTTCCTTGAGCAGCAGGTACATGGCCATGTTTGACTTCGCGGATTCCCAGACGCCGTCGTAGTCGTCGGTGCGGGAGGGCTTGTAGTCGAAGTGACGCGGGCCGTCGTACTTGGGACCGCCGTTGGGGAAGCCGTTCTCGAGCAGGTCCACGGTGAAGAAAGCGCTCGTCAGGTCGCCGTGGCCGAATACCAGGTCCTGGTCATACTTGATGCCGCGCTGGCCGTTGAGGTCGATGTGGAAGAGCTTTCCGGCCCAGAGAGCCTGCGCAATTCCGTGGGTGAAGTTCAGCCCGGCCATCTGCTCGTGACCGGTTTCCGGGTTCAGGCCCACGATGTCGCCGTGTTCGAGCTGGGCAATGAAGGCCAGGCCATGGCCCACGGTCGGCAGGAAAATGTCGCCGCGGGGCTCGTTGGGCTTGGGTTCCAGGGCGATCCGCAGCCCGTAGCCCTTGTCCTTGATGTAAGCGGCAGCGGTGTCGACGCCCTCTTTCATGCGGTCCAGCGCGGCGGACAGGTCCTTGGAGCCATCGTATTCACTGCCTTCGCGTCCGCCCCACATGACAAACGTTTCGGCGCCCAGCTCGGCAGCGAGGTCGATGTTCTGCAGGACCTTGCTAAGCGCGAACCTGCGGACGGAGCGGTCGTTGGAGGTGAAGCCGCCGTCCTTGAAGACCGGGTGGCTGAACAGGTTGGTGGTCACCATGGGGGTCTTAAGGCCGGTTTCCTGCAGTGCGGTGCGGAAATTCTTCAGGATCAGGTCGCGCTCGGAGGCCGTGGCATCGAACGGGATCAGGTCGTTGTCGTGGAAAGTGATGCCGTAGGCGCCGAGTTCGCTGAGTTTGTGCACTGCCTCTACGGGGTCCAGAGGCTTCCTGGTGGCTACACCGAAGGGGTCCGCTCCGGTCCAGCCGACGGTCCATAGGCCGAAGGTGAACTTGTCGCCGGGTGTGGGCGTAAGAGTCATGATGCATCCTTGCATTCGGGGGGACCGGGGGACCCCGGGTTTTAGTTTATCGCTTGAACTATATAAGGGGCGTCAGTTATGGTCAATAGGACGAGGCTGCCCGTTGGGTACAAACTTCAGAGGAGGGCCGCATGGCCAGTTCGGCAGCGTTGTCCGGTTACACCGATGCGGGGGGCCCGGGCAGCATGGGTGACATCCGCCGCGCCAACCTGGCCCTGGTCCTCGGTCGTATTGGGCAGTCCGGGGCAGGCCGGCACCTGACCCGGGCCCAGATTGCCGCCGCCACCGGCCTCACAAAAGCGTCCGTGTCCAGTTTGGTGTTGGACCTCCTCGACGCCGGCATCGTCAGGGAAATGGGACTGAATCCGCAGGGTGAGCGAGGACGGCCCGGGGTAGGTCTGGAGCTGAATCCCGCCAGGGGCGTGATGGGCATGGAAATCAACGTCGACTACATCTCCGCGGCCGTGACCGACCTGGCCGGCAATCTGTTACTCCAGGAATCGCGGGAGCAGGACAACCGCAACGCTGCCCCCGGTGCCGTGGCGGCGGCGCTGGCAGGCCTGGCAGCTGAACTCAGGGGTATGGCGGACGCACTCGGGGTCCGCGTGCTGGGCGGCGGGCTCGCCGTTCCGGGGCTCGTTGATGACAGAACCGGAACGGTTATCACGGCTCCCAACCTGGGCTGGAACACCGAGGTCCTGGACCTGGGTGCCCTGCTTCCCCACGTGCCCTTGGGCACCATGTTGTTCAACGAAGCCAACGCAGCAGCACTCGCCGAGCTCCGGCATCGTTCTGCCGGTGGCGGCGATTTTCTGTTTGTCTCCGGCGAGGTCGGGGTCGGCGGCGGGTTGGTGATTGGCTCTGAGCCGTTTACCGGTCCGCAGGGGCACGCCGGTGAGCTGGGACACGTCGTGGTCCGGCCGGACGGTGTGGCCTGTTCCTGTGGCGGCACAGGCTGCCTGGAAACCGTGGCTGGGCAGGACGCAATCCTGGCTGCGGCCGGCATTCCTTCCGCGGAATTCACAGGGCGCCGGAACGCCCCGCAACGCGAGGACGTCGCGGGCGGATATCACTCGCGGTCCGAGCGCCTGGCGCGGCTGAAGGCGGCGCTCCTCGAAGGGGAGCCGAGGGCTGTGGAGGCAGTAACCACGGCCGGCGCCTTTCTGGGCATGGCCGTGGCATCAACCGCCCGGCTCCTCAACATTTCATCAGTGGTCCTCAGCGGGCACTTCGCCGTTTTGGGGGACTGGATCAGGCCAGCCCTGTTGGAGAGCCTGACAAAACACGCCCCGGGCGTCCTTCGGCCCGAGAGTATTGGCTTTTCAGCTGTCGGGCAGTCGGGCGCAGTCTTGGGAGCTGCGGGGAGTGTGGTGCGGACCGTGATGGAGACACCGCACCGGGTTTTCGATATGACGTAGGGTGCGCCCTTGCCTCAGATCCATGTGGGTGCGGCAGGAACTGGGCCGCCACCGTTGGGGGAAGCGTCCGTGCCGGGCCCGACGGCGGTCACGCCGCGGGTGCCGCGGCCGGCGGCCCATGCGGTGATGGCGGGGAGGGTGCCCGAGATGGTGGTGGGGGATTGTGCGGTGGTGTCGCCGAAGGTGAAGTTCCGGTCCGTGGCGTTGATGAGGAGACCCTCATCGGTGCCGCGGGTGTGCCAGGCGCCGGTGATGTCGGCAAGGAGCCGTTCGAGGACGGGTTCCGGGATGTCTGCGAATGTGGCGCCGTTGTCGAGGTCGACGGCGTGGATCCAGACTTCGCGGGTGCGCATCCAGACCGTTTCGGTGGCGGGGACTTCCCGGCCCTGGATGGTCCGGACCGTGCGGTGCCAGGCGTCCTCGGGCAGGTCCCGCCATTCGACGTTCAGGTGCACGGCGGAGTGGTCGAAAAGGTGCCGCAGCGCGATCGGGGACAGCGTGGCGCCGAAACCGATTTCGTGGTCCCGGACCTCGGT
>NZ_JBFTKM010000039.1:0-5984 GCF_056395945.1 Arthrobacter sp. 05T442
CGACACCGCCGCCGGCCTGCTGAACAAGACCTTCAAGACCGACGCCGTGAAAGCCGACATGCTCGTCGGCATCGCCAAAATCACCGTCAACACCAAGTAACACCGCCAAGACCTGCCGGAAGCATGGTCTGCACCGGCAGAAACGTGCCGCGGATCCTCCCCAACCGGAGGACCGCGGCACTTTTCTGTCCATCGATCGTGCCGTGTCCGCAGACGGATACGGCCCCAGCCCCTAGCGTTAGAGGATGTCCAAAATGACCGGATCCGTGGTTGACGTCGTCCTGCCGTGCTTGAACGAGAAGGGTGCCCTGCCCTGGGTGTTGTCCCGCATGCCGGAGGGGTACCGGGCCATTGTGGTGGATAACGGTTCCACGGACGGCTCTGCTGAGCTCGCAGCGGGTCTTGGCGCGATGGTCGTCCGTGAGGGCCGTCGAGGGTTTGGGGCCGCCGCCCATGCAGGCCTGCTCGCCGCAACATCGGAGTTCGTGGCTTTCTGCGACTGCGACGGTTCACTCGACCCAGCCCTCCTACCCGGGCTACTCGCTCCGGTCATGGAAGGCGCTGCGGATCTGGTGTTGGGCAGCCGTCAGCCGCAGCGCGGGTCTTGGCCTTTGCACGCCCGCGTCGCCAATGTTGTCTTGGCGTGGCGGCTCCGGCGGCTGACCGGGGAACAGGTGACTGATCTGGGACCCATGCGGGCAGCCCGCCGGGCTGAACTGCTGTCCCTTGGTCTTGAGGACCGCCGCAGCGGTTACCCCTTGGAGATGTTCCTTAAGGCGAGCCTGCGCAATTGGCGGATCGTGGAGCTGCCCGTGCCCTATGCCCCGCGGACTGGCAAATCGAAGGTGACCGGAACGGTCTGCGGAACGCTGACGGCGGTGCGGGACATGTCGGCCCAGCTCAAGGCGGCTGCGGCGTCGTCGTCCGGACCGGTCCGAAATCCCGGCAGCAGCGAAGAACCTATATGAGGAACAGCATGGATCTGACAGTAGCGGTCATCGCCAAAGAGTGCCTTCCCGGGCGCGTGAAGACCCGGTTGAGCCCCCCACTGACGCCCCAACGGGCGGCAGCGCTGGCACAGTCGAGCCTCAGCCGCACCCTGGAGACGGTCCGGCAGCTCCCGGTCCGGAACCGGCTGCTGGTCATGGACGGCACCCCGACTATCGCCGACGCCAAAAACTTCACCGTCATCCCGCAGTCATCCGGCGGCCTGGACGAACGACTCGCTGCAATCTGCGACGCAGCCCCCGGCCCGCTCCTTATCATCGGCATGGACACCCCCCAGTTCTCGATTGACGATGTCGCGCCCCTGCTCCAGGACTGGTCAACGCAACCAGCCCGCCATGACGCGTGGATGGGCCCGGCCACGGATGGCGGTTTTTGGGCAATCGCGCTTCGACACCCGGCGGGCGAGCTGATCCGGGGGGTGCCGATGTCCACCGAGACGACCGGGGCCAGTCAGCTCGCCCGGCTGGCCGCCGCGGGGCTACGTGTCGGAATACTTCCCGAACTGCGGGATATGGACCACTTCAGTGATGCACTCGAGATTGCCGCCGAGATTGCCGGAAGCGGCTTCGCCCATGCCGTGGATGAGGCCGCGCTTGAGGTGCGGGGCTCCGCACTCACCACGGGAGCAGCCCGATGACTGCCTCCGGCGTCGCTTCTGTCGCAAATTTTGGCCAAGGCCATAATGAGCCTTACGCCCGGGCGCTTGCGAACGGCTCCGGCACTCTCACGCTTCGTCCCGACGGTGGTCATCATCAGGCTGAGGCTGTGGACTACGATGTGCGCAGCTGGTGCGAGGACGCCAGCCTGCTGGAGCGCTCGCTGCTGCGCAGCCTGCAGGGCCCGGTCCTCGACGTCGGTTGCGGGCCGGGAAGGTTGCTGGCCGCCGCACAGCGAATCGGCCTGGCGGCCTTGGGCATTGATACCAGCGCTGAGGCGGTCGGGCGGGCGCGCGGGCGCGGTGCCCGCGCACTCGAACAATCAGTTTTCGCCCCTGTGCCCCACTCCGGTCTTTGGCAGACTGTCATTTTGCTGGATGGCAACATCGGCATCGGCGGAAGCATCACCTCCCTGCTGCGCCGATGCAGCCAGCTCATCGCCCCCGACGGGACGCTCCTGGCCGAGGTCGAAGCCGACGAGGACCTCGACATCGTCTATTCCGCCGTGCTGGAGGACCAAAACGGGAACCAAAGCGAGTCGTTCCGGTGGGCCCGGACGGGCAGCGCGGGGCTCGTATCCCGGGCACAGCGCAACGGATGGACCGTGACCGCCATTGAACGCATTCAGGGCCGCGTATTCTGCCGCCTCTCACTCGACGCCACGCCGGACAGGCTCCTGGCGTGACGGCGACTCCCCCCGCATCAACCGCTGTAGCTGGCACCAGGGTCAGGCTGTTCATCGTCCTGCCGGCACTGTTCCTCGTGGCCGCGGCTCTGATGTGGTGGATGGTGCTCCCCGGAAACCCGTTTCAGTCGGCACCTATCGTTGGCACCTGCCTCTCATGGCTGGTTCTCATTGCTGCCGTCCGTCTCTTGCGGCACGTGCCCCGCCGGCAGATGGGCGCCCTGATCATCGCAGGCACGGTACTCCTCGGCATAGTTGCGGTCAGCGGCCCTCCCCGGACGAGCAACGACTCCGCCCGGTACGCGTGGGACGGGATCGTGCAGAAGAACGGACATTCCCCCTATTCCTATGTTCCCGTGGACGAGACACTCAGCAACCTGAGGCCGGGGTGGCTTTTCGCGCCCGGTGCTTCCGGGCCCGATGGCAGGCCACTGTGTGCCAAAGACTTGTTCGGCACGGAATCCGTCGCGACCCTCGGCTATCCGTCCGGCAATCCCCTGTGCACCGCCATCAACCGTCCCCACGTGCCCACCATCTATCCGCCCACGGCCGAAATCTACTTCCTTGGTGTCCGGGCAGCCGTCCCGGACTCGGTCGGATACCTTCCCTTTCAGCTCGGAGGGCTGCTCATCAGCGTGGCCGTCGGGACGCTGCTGATCCGCGCGCTGGCAAAACGCGGCCTGCCACTGCACCTCGCCGCCCTCTGGGGCTGGAGCCCGTTCGTGCAGCTGGAGGCCGTGAACAACGCCCACGTTGACCTGCTGGGCGCAGCCTTAATGCTCGCCGCCGGGATGCTGCTGGCCGGCGGCAGGCCCCTCCGCTCGGGAGTAGCCTTCGGCGCCGCCGTGGCAACGAAACTCATTCCGGTCATTGCAGCCCCAGCATTGTTGTTCCGGCGCCCGGTCCGCTTCATCGCCGCCGCGGTCCTGACTTTCATCCTGCTGTACGTACCGTATCTGGCGGTCGCCGGGGCCGGCGTTCTGGGTTTCCTGCCCGGCTACCTCAAAGAGGAGGGCTACAGCCAGAGCGGCGGCGTCCGGTTTGGCATCGCACAGATCGTTTCCGCCGGCCCCTGGCCGCCGGTCCTCAGCGCCACCGCACTGGCCATCATCGCGCTCGGCGTGCTGCGGCAAACACGGGCACGGAATGTATGGGAACAGCACACCGTCTTGATCGGGCTGACACTGCTCATTGTCAGCCCCAACTACCCCTGGTATGCGCTCATGCTGTTGCCGTTCATCGTCCTTAGTCGGCGGTGGGAGTACGTGGGGGTGATCCTTGCCCTTGACTTCATCTACATGGTCCCTACCGTCGCACCCCTGACTGAGCCGCTGGACCAGATCGTGCTCCTCATGGCAGCCGCTGGAATCGCCGCAGCCGCCTGGCTGCGGCGCCGCGACGGGCATCGACAGGCCGCGGTCGACGGCCTCCGATCTGAGGCACCGGGCCAGATGATTCCAAGCCAATAACGGCACCCGCCCCCTAATGACCAGCACCCCCGAATGGCAGGATTGCACCATGGACACAGCATTTCCCCACGCGGCACAGCCGCGCATCGGCATCATCGGCGGCACCGGCACCTACCGGCTCCCCGGCGCAACGGTCCTCGCTACCGTCGACGTCGCCACCCCCTACGGGCCGCCTTCAGGGCCCGTGACGGTCGCCGACGTGGCCGGACGGACCGTAGCGTTCCTCCCCCGCCACGGCAGCGGACACTCGCTCCCGCCGCAGAAGATCAACTACCGCGCTAACCTCTGGGCGCTCAAGAGCCTCGGAGTCCGGGGGATCCTCTCGTCCTCGGCCGTGGGCGGGCTGCGGGAAGGCTTCGGACCTGAGACATTCGTCGTGACCGACCAGCTGATCGACCGCACCTGGGGACGTCCCGACACATTCTTTGACGGCACCGTCGCCGACGGCGTCGCCCCCGCCGGCGTCCAGCACCTGCCGGCGTCAGAACCGTTCTGTCCGACGCTGCGTTCACACCTGGACGCCGCCCTGGCCGGTCATGAGCTGCCCTACGCCCCGAAGGGAACGGTGGTGGTGATCAACGGGCCGCGGTTCTCAACGAAAGCCGAGTCCGTCTGGTACGTCTCCGGCGGTGCTGACATCATCAGCATGACCCAGTATCCCGAACCGGTACTGGCCGCCGAATTGAACATGGGTTTCGCCAATCTGGCCTTCATCACCGATTCCGACACCGGACACGACGGTTCCGATCCGGTGACCGCCGACGCCGTCTTTTCCCGGCTCAAGGACGCCCAGAGGAACGTCCTGGCGGTCCTCGAAGCGACCGTCGCCGCGATCGGTGACGACTACTATGCCCGACCGCAGATGGACCCCGAAGCCGTGCGCAGGATCATGGCGCTGCCCGCCCTCCAGGAAGCTGCGAGCCTCAGATGAGGCTCCTCGTCACCGGCGGCGCCGGCTTCATCGGTTCACACATCGTGGACGCAGCCCTGGCCCGGGGCTGGTGCGTTCGGGTCGTGGACTCGCTGGACCCCGGTCTCCACCCGCGGCCGCCCGTGTCAGACCCACGGGTGGAGTTCCTGACCGGGGACGTCGCAGACCCGGACGCGGTCGACTCGGCACTGCGGGGTATCGACACTGTCTGCCACCAAAGCGCGAAAGTCGGGCTCGGCGTCAGCTTCGCAGACGCCCCGGACTACATCCGCAACAACGACTACGCCACGGCCGTCCTGTTGGCCGCCATGGAGCGCCAGGCCATCACCCGTCTGGTCCTGGCCTCCTCAATGGTGGTCTACGGCGAAGGGGCCTACACGGACCCCGACACAGGTCTGACCGTGCGGCCGGGCCCCCGCGCCGAGACCGACCTGCTCGCCGGCAACTTCGATCCCCGTAACCCGGAAACCGGCGCAGCCCTTATCCCCGCGATGATCACCGAGAAAGCGCCCATGGATCCCCGCAACGTTTATGCGGCGTCGAAGCTCAGCCAGGAGCACCTCGCCGCCGCGTGGGCCCGGAGCACCGGCGGCTCAGCCATCGCCCTGCGCTATCACAACGTCTACGGCCCCAGGATGCCCCGGGATACGCCCTATGCCGGGGTCGCTTCCCTGTTCCGTTCGGCGCTGGCCCGCGGCGAGGCGCCGCGGGTCTTCGAAGACGGCCGTCAGCGGCGCAGCTTCATCCACGTCCGGGACGTCGCGGCGGCGAACATCGCCGCAGCCGACTCGCTGTCCTCGGGAGGCGGCGCGGGCTTTCGCGCCTATAACGTCGGCGCCGACGAGGTACGGACAATCGGCGACGTGGCCGCGGCACTGAGTCGATTCAGCGCCGGCCCGGCACCGGTTATCACCGGCGAGTACCGGCTGGGGGACGTCCGCCACGTCACCGCATCCTCCGAGCTCATTAAGGCCGAAATGGGCTGGGCTCCGGCCGTAGGCTTCAACGAGGGCATGCAGGAATTCGCCACCGCTCCCCTGCGCGGGGAGCCAGGCTGACGCCTGCCAGCCATGCGCGCGGGTTGTCGTCGGCGGCGGGCACGCGACGGGTCCGGGGACCGGCATCACGGAATGGTTACGGTATCCGGGGAACCCATCCGGAACAGTGTTGATGCCGAAGTACTCCTGACAGAGAAAAACCCGCCCCGCTGAAACTCCGCGGCCCGCACCACGGCC
>NZ_JBFTKM010000040.1:0-5229 GCF_056395945.1 Arthrobacter sp. 05T442
GGCCGTGGTGCGGGCCGCGGAGTTTCAGCGGGGCGGGTTTTTCTCTGTCAGGAGTACTTCGGCATCAACACTGTTCCGGATGGGTTCCCCGGATACCGTAACCATTCCGTGATGCCGGTCCCCGGACCCGTCGCGTGCCCGCCGCCGACAAGCCTGTCTTTCCGCGGCGTCCGGTGATGGCATCCGGCGCACGGGCCGCCGTGACTCTGCCCTCGGACGGGCTCGAGTTGTCCGCGAGCGGATTCAGGCCTGCGCGGACCCTGGACTTGATGGTGGGTAAAGGTGCCGGGAGTCTCTCCGCCACCTCACGGAAGGTGAGGGCGCCGAGGTACGCCAGCACAACCGGTTCGCGTTGCAGCGGCGAAAGTGTCCTCAGGGAATCGACGAGTTGCAGGGCATCCGGTCGATGAAGGAATGGGCTACCTCGTCGTAGGGATGGCTCCAGGAGGCGGCGGCCCATCGTGCGGCACGGTTGGTGCTGCACTGATGCTAGCGGACCTTGTCCACGGCCCTGGTACGGGAGATCGTCGTCAGCCAGCCAGCCAGCCAGCCAGCCAGCCAGTCAGCCAGTCAGCCGGCCAGTCAGCAGGTCGGGCTTCCCGGCGCGCTGGCCGTATTTTCTTTACGCCTCCTGCCAGACCACGATGCAAACTTCCTGGGTCACTTCCTCGCTGAGTTCGGGATCGACAACCACCCGCCCCACCACGCCGAAAACCCGCTGCGAGGTGCGCTGGTAGAACTCCGTGAAAGCCTCGCGGTTGCCTGGACCGGTTTCAGCAGCAACCACAGGACAAAAGGGGTGCGGAACTTTCCGGCCGGCCTGCCCGGGTTCGGACGGGATTGGGAGCACAATGGAGGCGGTCTTAGTTACTCGGAGTAGAGGACACAAGATGAGCGCCACACGATACACCGCACTGATCATTCCGGCCCGGCTCGGCGAGCCCGTCCGGATTGAATTCCTGGACACGGACCCTGAGGTCCTGCGGGGACTTGTCGGGGGAGAGATTGAGTCAATCACGCGCGGCGGCTGGCACGTGTACCTCAACGCCGAGGGGACCATCATCAATCTCCCGCCGAACCTTCGCGCGGGGCAGCTAATGCATGAATGCGGGCTTGATCTCGCTGGGACAGCCCGCGGACAGGCCGTCATTCTGGGCCGTGACGACCACGGTAGGGACACCGACGTCCCGGAGCATTTGGTCCGTCTGGCCGAAGAGCTTTTCGGTTCACCGCTGGCAGCCTAGCCACCAGCTGACGTTCCGCCGGGACGGGAATGTTCCCGCCGCCTACGCTGGATCGGGGCCCTTTCGTCCGCCGTTTTGTGCCAGCAGCACGGCGTGGATCCGATCCCAGATCCCGTCTGCTGCGAAAAGGCTGTGTTGCTTCCACACGGTCTGCCACGGACGGAACTGCTCAGGCAGGTCCCGCCAGGCGATTCCGCACTGGTACCGGTACGCGATGCCCTCGACGACCTGGCGGTGGTTCCGGAACGGGCGGCCGCGCTGACTGTCGGAACGGGGCAGCAAGGGCTCAGCGCGGGCCCACTGATCATCGGTAAGAACCGGAAAACGAGACACGCTCCCAAGTTTTCCAGCCAGCGGTCAGCCTCGTTGGGAGACACGCACTGGCCCCGCGCAGCGGCTTCGGTCAGGCCCCGATGGCCTCCCGCAGCCGGGCGGCCGCCGTTTCGGGCGGAATGTCGGCGATGAATGCACCCATCGCCGCCTCTGAACCGGCAAGGTATTTGAGTTTCGTTTCCTCCCGCCGGGGAGACGTCAGCTGGAGCATCAGCCGGACGTCGTCGCGGTGGGCATGCACCGGGGCCTGGTGCCAGGCCGAAATGTAGGGGGTGGGCGTCGAGTACAACGCGTCCACGCCACGCAGGAGACGGCCGTAGAGGTGGGAGAACTCGTCGCGTTCCGCGGTGCTGGTGGCGGCGAGGTCGGGCACGTGCCGGTGCGGGAGGACATGGACTTCCAGCGGCCAGCGCGCGGCGAAGGGGACGAACGCGGTCCAATGCTCGCCCTGGAGCACCGCCCGCCCGGACTTCCGCTCGAAGCTGAGGACGTCCTCGAACAGCGTGCTTCCGTAGCTTTGGATCGAGCGGATGAGCTGCGCCGTGCGGGGCGTGATGAAAGGGTAGGCATAAATCTGCCCGTGCGGATGATGCAGCGTCACGCCAATGGCCTCCCCCCGGTTCTCGAACGGGAAGACCTGCTCGACGCCGGGCAGCGCGGACAGGGCAGCTGTCCGGTCCGCCCAGGCCTCCACCACGGTCCGCATGCGGGACAGTGATACCCCGGCGAGGGATCCGGTGTGTTCGGGGGAGAAGCAGACGACCTCGCACCGGCCCACGGACTGCCGGCTGCGGCCCAGCCCGATCTGTGCGAGGTCCCCAAGGCCCTCGGGTGCGCCGGGCCCGGCAAGGTCCGGTCCGAAGGACGGGGACTTGTTTTCGAAGACGGCGACGTCGTACAGGCTGGGCACCTCCGAGGGGTTCCCGGCGGAGGCCGGTGACAACGGGTCCAGATGCGACGGCGGCAGGACCACCCTGTTCTGGCGGGCGGACGCCACCGAGATCCATTCGCCGGTCAGCACGTCCTGCCGCATCGTGGCGGTCGGCGGACGCGGAGCCGGTTCGCGCAGATCAGGGGAACGCTCGGGAGGCAGCGCCGTGTCCGCGTCATCGAAGTAGATAATGTCCCGCCCGTCGGCGAGCAAGTACGGCCGCTTCGTGATGGTGCCCATGTTACGTCCGCCTCCCACCGTTGCGGACCGTGGGGTCCGCAACGGTGCTGTCCGCTACGGCGCGCACGCTCAGGAGCAAGCCGTGTTCAGGGTTCAGGACAGGCATCGGCAGGCCCGATTCGGCGAGGAAACGGCCGCTCGCCTCAACCCCGGAGGAAAGCCAGGCCGGGGGATGGATCTGCATAAACGGATGCCCGTTGCCGGGGGCCGGGTAGACCAGCTCGACCCGGTAGTTTTCGTCAGGCCGCAGCCCCGGTAGCGGAACCCTCCCGGGGACTTCGGAATAGGAGGTCGCCACGGACACGAGCGCGTACAGCGCATCGGCCCCGTCCTGGGACACGACGCCGTGGAGCATCAGCGAGGGGTCCGGCTCGTCGGCGCGCACCATGCGTCCGCTGTGCAGCAGCCCGCGGTAGTCCTTGAACAGCGCGATCGCCGCCGCCAGCTCGCTGCGTTCGGAGCCTTTGAGCTGCCGCACATCCCACTCCAGCCCGAAGTGGCCGAACATGGCCGTGATGGCGCGGAAAGACAGCTCATGCGTCCGGGCTGTGGTGTGCGAAGTCGTCGGGCCGATGTGCGCGCCCATGAGCTCGGGCGGGACCACAACCCCGGTCCACCGCTGGATGCTCTGGCGCTCCAGGGCATCGTTGCAGTCCGAGGCCCAGACCCGGTCGGTGCGTTCCAGGATGCCGAGATCCACGCGGGCGCCACCGGAGGAGCAGCTCTCGATCTCAACGTCAGGGTGGGCTTTCCGCAGCTCGTCCAGGAGCCGGTACACGGCCAGGGTCTGGGCGTGCACCGAAGCGCCTCCGTCGTGGCCCATCTCGGTGAGGTCCCTGTTCTGGTCCCATTTGAGGTAGCTGATCCGGTACTCGCCAAGGAGGGCATGCAGCCGGTCGAAGATGTACTGCCAGGCCTCGGGATTGACCAGGTCCAGGACCTGCTGGTGCCGCCACCGCTCGGGCAGCCGGCCGCCCGGCGCGCCGGCTTCCACGCCGGAGGGCCGGGCCGGCCCCGCGATCCAGTCCGGATGGGCGCGGGCCAGATCCGAGTCCTCGTTGACCATTTCCGGTTCGACCCACAAACCGAACTCCATGCCGTGACCGGTGACCGCGTCAATCAGCGGAGCCAGTCCGTCGGGCCACAGCTGATCATCGACGTACCAGTCGCCCAGGCCCGAGCCGTCATTCCGGCGGCCCCGGAACCAGCCGTCGTCGAGGACGTACCGCTCGACGCCGAGCCCTGCCGCGGACTCGGCCAGCTCCAGCAAGGCGGGAAGCCTGTGGTCGAAATAGACCGCTTCCCAGACGTTCAGCACCACCGGGCGGGGTTTCCCGGAGCGCACCCCGGGATGGTGCGGGCGTCCGCGGAACCAGGCGTAGAAGGCATCGCTGATCCCGTCCAGGCCGGAATCGGAGTATGCGGCAAACAGCCACGGAGTCTCGTAGCTTGCCCCCGCCGCCAGGGTGATCTCCGCTGAGCCGAGCAGTTCGGAGGCGCCGATGACCGAACGGCCGTCCCCGATCGTCTCGACGAAGCTCTCATGGTTGCCGCTCCAGCCCAGATGCACGGCCCACACCTGGCCGTGGCGGTTGCCGAAGCCCGCGGTCCCCGCGGCCAGCAGCAGAGACGAATCGTGGCCGGTGCGTCCGTGCCGGCCCGAGCGGACCCACGTGCCCTGCCGCATCGGGAGGCGCTGGGGGTGGGTCTCCCGGCACCAGCGCCCCGTCAGGTCCAGGATTTCCGTCGCGGCACGGCCCACAGGCAGCACCGTTGCCAGCTCCTCGACGCCATAAGCATCCGGGCCGTCGTTGGCGAGCCGGTGCCGGAGCTGGAGCAGGCCGCCGTCGTTGATCCTGATCTCGGTGCTCACCGTAATTCCGGCGTCGGGGTCCGACTGCGTGATGACGGCGGAGCTGTCCGCGTCCGCCGTCCGCACCGACACCACGCGGAGCCTGGTCGAGAACGCCCGCCCGTTGCGGTGCCCGCGGAGGCCCGGACGTCCGCGCCACCCGGAGGAAGCCTGCGGGATCAGGCCCAGGGTAACGGGAATGTCCAGCGACGACGGCGGAACGGGACCCCCCAGCAGGGACAGATCCGGAAGGTCGGGGCCAAGATCGGCACCGAAGTGCAGTATTGCGGGCTCACCCGCGCTGAAGTCGATGAGCAGGGCCGTGCCCGAGGACCGCAGGTACAGCGGTTCCGCGGGCAGCGCTTCCAGGAGCCTGTCACCCTCGGAGGCGGGGGACGGATGCGGGTGGTTCACGGCAGCTCCAAGCGTTGGCGTTAGGGGTTCGGGTGGTCTCTGGCCGGTCAGCCGGCCGCGGCGGTGCTGGTGGGGGCGAGGCGTAGGCGGCCGACGCGTTGGGCGAGGATGCGTCGGGCTTCGCCGGGGAGGTGGTCGTCGCTGATGAGTTCGTCGGCGTCTTCGAGGGCGGCGATGGTGCTGATGCCGAGGGTTCCCCATTTGGTGTGGTCGGC
>NZ_JBFTKM010000041.1:0-4826 GCF_056395945.1 Arthrobacter sp. 05T442
ACAACCGGCCACCGTCAAACCCATCAACCGGGCCTGGAACAACTGAAAGTTCCGGAGGTTCTTCAATGAGGCAACGAAGCACTCAACCGGAGGTTTTCAGATGAGGCAACGAATCACCCTTCCCGGAGGTATTGCAATGAGGCAACAGGGAGAAAATGCGTCGGCTGGTTGGGACGAAGCCCTCAGCGTCTGGGTCCGCAGTGTCTGCAGTGTGGGCAATGGAGCTTTCGATGCGTGAACGCAGGGCTGTCACGACGAACATCGCCACCCGCTATGGGCGGTCGGAAAGGGCTGCGAAAAGCGCGACGACGGGTTGGCGCCGCGATCATGCCCGCAAGGCGCTGCGGAGGGCGCTGGCGCTGAAGGGATTGGGCTAAGGTCCCGGGACGACTAA
Organism: Arthrobacter sp. 05T442; assembly: GCF_056395945.1. Taxonomy (NCBI): domain Bacteria; kingdom Bacillati; phylum Actinomycetota; class Actinomycetes; order Micrococcales; family Micrococcaceae; genus Arthrobacter; species Arthrobacter sp. 05T442. The sequence goes on from NZ_JBFTKM010000041.1 coordinate 395, forward strand.
GAAGGAGCCGGGCTAGGGCCGGGCGGTTGTCAGTTCCTGGACTTCACGGCCGCCAGCGACCTCGGGCCCAGACCCTCACTGCGGCCCGGTCCAAGTCCGTGGCGACCATCCGTGCACTTCCTCCGCCACGATCTCCGGAGGTGAGCCACCGTTTGGGCACGCTCGGGTTACGACCGGCCCCAGGAGCTGCCTTCCCTGCGGATCCGGGACGCCGAAGATGCCTACCTACTCTTGGTCGAGTTCTGACCCTAAGATGAGGGCATGGAAAATTCGAACCGCTCCGGGACAGGAGAGTTCCCAGCTTTTCTGGCCGCTATCTGCGACGGCCATTTCGCGTCCGGCAACCTCGCCCTGCTCCGCGAAGAAGACCTGTAGGTCGGTACCCGCACGGGGAGGTCGAAATTCGGGTTCGGCCGCATCAAGTTGAAGGAACGCGGAGCTGCCGGCCACCTCAATTATCTCAGGACACAGGAGAAGTCAGATGACCCGGAACCCCTACGAGAACCTCCCCGCAGCGGCCTCATTCTCACTGACCAGCAGCGACCTGCGGGAGGGCGGGAAGCTGTCGATGCCGCAGGTCAGCCGCATCTTCGGCGCCGGCGGCGAAGACGTTTCCCCGCAGCTCTCCTGGAGCGGGTTCCCACCAGAGACGCGGAGCTTCGTGGTCACCATGTGCGACCCCGAAGCGCCCACGGTCACCGGTTTCTGGCACTGGGCCGTCGTGAACATTCCCGCCGACGTCACCGAACTCCCCGGAGGCGCTGGCGACGAGTCGGGCTCGGGCCTCCCGCCGGGCGCATTTCAGCTTCCGAACGACGCCAGGCTGAAACGCTACGTCGGCGCCGGGCCTCCCGAGGGCACCGGGAAACACCGCTACATCTTTGCGGTCCTCGCCCTCGCCGCCGAGAAGATCGACATTGACCCAGAGTCAACGCCTGCTTTGCTGATGTTCAACCTGTTCAACGGCACCCTTGGACGCGCCTTACTCGAGGGCTGGTACGAGAGGTAGGCCTCCTTCGGCACTCATCAGCGGTGGCTGGACGGCGCCCGTCCGCGATCGCTGGTAGCGAATGCTCCCGCCTCGTCGCATTGCCTACGGGCCTCTGGTCATTGCGATCCATCATGGCCGCCCACCTCGCGTAGGCCTGGCCGGGACCGTCCCGAACGACGGATATCGGTCGCAGTCGGCGCGGGAAACGGCGCCGACGCCGAGCTGCGTCCGTCGCAGAACGATCTAAATCCAGGCCGGGCCCTTCCGGGCCAGCCGACGCTCCTCGGAGGTATTCTTCAACAGTCCGGCCGGGTCGTTGAATGCTGGCGGCAAGCAGGCCGGTTCGGTTCCGGAGGCCCCCTTCACGTCGGAGCGAAATCGCGCCCCGTCCGCGCGACCGTTTAGGCAGCCTGGTTAGGGGCCCTGGAGTGGGTAAAAATGAGGGTGTGCACAAAGTGCACACCCTGGGCTTTGGATCAGTTCGTACGGGTGCCGGACTGGGCCGGATTGCGGAGGATTTCGCGGGAGTGGCGCAAATGCAAGGGCCGGAACCCGGTTCGAGTTCCACCTCGGGCACGTGTTCTCCCTGTTCAGGGGCTTTTTGGATGTTCTTCGTGTGCACATTGTGCACGCTCTTGCCTCTGATCTGATGTTCCGGGTGTGTGGGGTCCCGGATAGACCTATTCGGTTGTGGCCACATTGCCCTCAATCAGATCCCGGCGAGCGATGGCTTCCCGGCGTCCGCTCTTCCTGACTGTGCGGGACTCGCGGGGGACTCGCGGCAGTTGACGGCGCCCCGCGCGTCTACGCCGTCGAACCGACCGGGGCTTGCCTGGACGACGCGAATGTGACCGATAAAAAATTCCCCGGCAACCCCGCCGGTCATATCGCAGCGCGGCCCCGCTCAGGGTTATCGGTGAAGTCGCCGGTTGGACCGGACTGGCGCACGGAGTGCTGCCGGGCGTGGAAAAACGTCTGGCAGCACTCCGTGCAGACGGGCGGGGCGAAATCATCAACTGAGGAGGACCTCGCTCCTTCATGGACATGGAACCTCAGCGGACCAGGCTGATGGCCTGGGATGACTATTCTAAATTGTCACTGGAGTGGAACCGGGGGTGGTTTTGGCCAATCGACGAGGTGAGGGCCTACGCTGCCGGGAACTGTCCGTGATGGGCGGCAGCCCAAGTCTGCCTGTGGTGCTAAGGGCTACTCTTGCGTGGCGGTCCGGCTTCCCTTTAGGTGCCGGGCGAAGAACCTGGCGGCGTCGTCCCCGGCGAAGTCGGGGACGCCGGTATGCCCGCCCATGTTGGCTTGCAGCGTCTTCTCCTGGGAACCGAGGGCGTCGAACAGGTCCAATGCCAGCTGCCTGTCATTTCCTTCGTCGTCCCATTGCAGCAGGACATGCAGCGGAATCCTGACCTGGCTGGCCTCCCCGAACATGGCACGGGGCACGAAGCTACCGGCGAACAGGCCGGCGGCCGCGATGCGCGGTTCGACCAGCGCGAGCCGGATGCCGATGGCGATAGGGCCGCCCGAGTAGCCGACCGGGCCATCGATATCGGGCAGTGAAAGAAGTGCGTCCAGGGTGGTCTGCCATTCCGGGACCGCTTTATTAACCAGCGGGGTGATCAGCCGGTCGACGATCTCATCGAGAGGGCCTCCGGCCGCCAGCGTCCGGCGCAGTTCGGCACGGGCCTGCTTAGCGTCGGACAATCGGGGCCGGTCACCGCTACCGGGGAGCTCGATGGTGGCAGCGGCGAAGCCGTGCGCCACGGACTGCCGGGCGCGTCCTGAGAGCCGGGGGTACATCTTGTGTAGGCCGCCGGGGTGGCCGAGCAGTATTAGCGGCGCTGGAGAAGTTGGGGGCGTCCAAAGGACGCCGGGAATCCCATTGAGGGTGAATTCGCGTTCGAGGACGCCGTCTTCGTGGCGCTGTTCGGAAGTAAAGTGCATGGTCGTGCCTTTCGGGGAGTGCTCGTTGAAGGGCGCTCCCGGACGACCCTATCGTCCGACCATGACCCCTAAGGGGAGCACCCACGTCGACATGTTCACGGGTACCACCTCCTCGTTCTCTCTCACGGCCTCAGGACAGGGTAGCACCGGCTGGGGGAGCATGGTCGCCAGGACCCCTGTAGTCGTCAAATCTCTATTGGTGCGCCTGGGCCCAGCCGGTTGGGTGCTCGGCGGGGTCGAGTTGGGAGCGGCCGAGGTTGCCCCGATCCTGAGGGACCGCGGACTCTTCCGTCGTGAATACACCGGACGGACCCTGCGCGAACACTACGGGCTGCACCGACCGGCCAACGGCTTCGCGGCGGCCGCCGGGCGCAGCCAAGCCGACAACTCCGCTCCGCAGAGAGAAGCATCCTTTGTCTCTGAACGATGATCTGAACCCGGCCGCCCTGCGGGAAGCCTTCGGACATTGTCCCTCCGGGGTGGCCACCCTATGCTCGATCGTGGACGGTGCGCCGGAGGGAATCGTGGCTTCGACCTTCACCGTCGGCGTTTCACTCGATCCTCCGCTGGTGATGTTCGCCGCGCGGAACTCCTCCCGGACCTGGCCACTCATCAGGAACAGCGAACGAATCGGTGTTTCCGTCCTGGCGGCGGACCAGACGGACATCTGCCGCCAGATCGCAGCCAAATCCGTCGACCGCTTCACCGGTGTCGGGCAGAGCGCCACGTCATGCGGTGCCGTACTGCTGGACGAGGCCTCACTCTGGCTCGACTGCTCAGTGGAAAACGAGATACCAGCCGGGGACCACACCGTAGTGCTGCTCAGGGTGCACGGATACTCCACTCCGGAGAACAGTCGGGACCCACTCATCTTCCATGCCTCGGAATTCCGGAATCTGCTGGTGCCCAGCTTCGCCTAGCATCGAGTGCCCCGGGGTTTTGGCGGGATGAGTTGGGAAGCTGCCGGAATCCTTGTCCACGCCGACAGTGACACTAACCCGGGTTTGATGGTCCCGGGCACTTTCTCTCGGGGCATTTTCATAGCTGTCTCGACGCGAGCGGAGGCTTCCAACCCGGCCCCCCGCTCTGGCCGGACAGGCTGTTCAATGTGTCGAAAGGCGCTGGTGGCTCGGACCGGTTCGGGACCGGAGCGTGGTCGAATCATTCTCGCCTGCCCACGGGTGAAGTCGGGGCTCTTGCGGCCGCGCACAGCCCCAACCGGGCAGCTCCCGGATAGCCATAAGCAGTGACCCGGGGGTGGCCGATCGGTCAATGAAACCCGGCGCCGGAGCCGTCCAGGAACGTACTGGCCTGGGAGGTGCTGTAGCTGATGGGGTGCGGGGCGTACGCGGGGCGGGGAGATTGCTCCGGCGTCTGCGCCGGAGCGGGCGTCGGGACTTCCTCAGGCTGCGGGGCCGGCGGGTTCGGCGGGACTGTTGGGCACGGGTAGTTATAGTCGAGGCCTCCGGCGGTGAATTGGGTCAGCGT
>NZ_JBFTKM010000042.1:0-5054 GCF_056395945.1 Arthrobacter sp. 05T442
CCCGGGTGCGAACCCCTTTTGAACGGGTTCGCGGGGTGGTGTGTGGTGTAAGTTATCGGCCTATTAGTACCGGTCAGCTTCACGAGTCGTTAGTCCTCGCTTCCACATCCGGCCTATCAACCCAGTGGTCTGGCTGGGGGCCTCTCACACACAAGGTGTATGGAAATCTCATCTCGAAGCGAGCTTCCCGCTTAGATGCTTTCAGCGGTTATCCCATCCGAACGTAGCTAATCAGCGGTGCACTTGGCAGTACAACTGACACACCAGAGGTTCGTCCGTCCCGGTCCTCTCGTACTAAGGACAGCCCTTCTCAAATTTCCTGCGCGCGCAGCGGATAGGGACCGAACTGTCTCACGACGTTCTAAACCCAGCTCGCGTACCGCTTTAATGGGCGAACAGCCCAACCCTTGGGACCTACTCCAGCCCCAGGATGCGACGAGCCGACATCGAGGTGCCAAACCATGCCGTCGATATGGACTCTTGGGCAAGATCAGCCTGTTATCCCCGAGGTACCTTTTATCCGTTGAGCGACGGCCATTCCACAATGTACCGCCGGATCACTAGTCCCGACTTTCGTCCCTGCTCGAGATGTCTCTCTCACAGTCAAGCTCCCTTGTGCACTTACACTCGACACCTGATTGCCAACCAGGCTGAGGGAACCTTTGGGCGCCTCCGTTACTTTTTAGGAGGCAACCGCCCCAGTTAAACTACCCATCAGGCACTGTCCCTGACCCGGATTACGGGCCGAAGTTAGATGTCCAAAGTGACCAGAGTGGTATTTCAACGATGACTCCACCCGAACTGGCGTCCGGGCTTCAACGTCTCCCACCTATCCTACACAAGCCACTCCGAACACCAATACCAAACTATAGTAAAGGTCTCGGGGTCTTTCCGTCCTGCTGCGCGTAACGAGCATCTTTACTCGTACTGCAATTTCGCCGAGTTTATGGTTGAGACAGCGGGGAAGTCGTTACTCCATTCGTGCAGGTCGGAACTTACCCGACAAGGAATTTCGCTACCTTAGGATGGTTATAGTTACCACCGCCGTTTACTGGGGCTTGAATTCTCAGCTTCGCCTTGCGGCTAACCGGTCCTCTTAACCTTCCAGCACCGGGCAGGAGTCAGTCCGTATACATCGTCTTGCGACTTCGCACGGACCTGTGTTTTTAGTAAACAGTCGCTTCCCCCTGGTCTCTGCGGCCCCTGCACGCTCCGGACAGCAAGTGTCCATCACGATGGGGGCCCCCCTTCTCCCGAAGTTACGGGGGCATTTTGCCGAGTTCCTTAACCATAATTCTCTCGATCGCCTTAGTATTCTCTACCTGATCACCTGTGTCGGTTTGGGGTACGGGCGGCTAAAACCTCGCGTCGATGCTTTTCTTGGCAGCATAGGATCACCGAATCCCCCCTTACGGGAGTCCCATCAGATCTCAGGCATCATGAACGGCGGATTTGCCTACCGTTCGCCCTACATCCTTAGACCGGGACAACCATCGCCCGGCTCGGCTACCTTCCTGCGTCACACCTGTTAATACGCTTGCCTCCCAGGATCAGGTCCCGCGCTCCACCAAAACCCTYCCGCCACAAGGGCGGTCAGGCAGGTTTCGGGCGGTTAGTATCCCCTGTTCAGCATGGGCGGTTTTTCGCCGGTACGGGAATATCAACCCGTTGTCCATCGACTACGCCTGTCGGCCTCGCCTTAGGTCCCGACTTACCCAGGGCAGATTAGCTTGACCCTGGAACCCTTGATCATTCGGCGGACGGGTTTCTCACCCGTCTTTCGCTACTCATGCCTGCATTCTCACTCGTGTAGGCTCCACCGCTGGTTTACACCGCGACTTCACTGCCCACACGACGCTCCCCTACCACTCCAGACGCCTGAACCAACCCACAAGGGGCGGCTTRGCTATCATCTGAAATCCACAACTTCGGCGGTGTACTTGAGCCCCGCTACATTGTCGGCGCGGAATCACTTGACCAGTGAGCTATTACGCACTCTTTTAAGGATGGCTGCTTCTAAGCCAACCTCCTGGTTGTCTTCGCAACTCCACATCCTTTCCCACTTAGCACACGCTTAGGGGCCTTAGTTGGTGGTCTGGGCTGTTTCCCTCTCGACTATGAAGCTTATCCCCCACAGTCTCACTGCTGCGCTCTCACTTACCGGCATTCGGAGTTTGGCTGACGTCAGTAACCTTGTAGGGCCCATTAGCCATCCAGTAGCTCTACCTCCGGTAAGAAACACGCAACGCTGCACCTAAATGCATTTCGGGGAGAACCAGCTATCACGAAGTTTGATTGGCCTTTCACCCCTACCCACAGCTCATCCCCTCCATTTTCAACTGAAGTGGGTTCGGTCCTCCACGACGTCTTACCGTCGCTTCAACCTGGCCATGGGTAGATCACTTCGCTTCGGGTCTAGATCACGCCACTGCAACGCCCTATTCAGACTCGCTTTCGCTACGGCTTCCCCACACGGGTTAACCTCGCGACGTAACACTAACTCGCAGGCTCATTCTTCAAAAGGCACGCCGTCACCACAACACAGCAAGCTGYGATGGCTCCGACGGATTGTAAGCACACGGTTTCAGGTACTGTTTCACTCCCCTCCCGGGGTACTTTTCACCTTTCCCTCACGGTACTGGTCCGCTATCGGTCATTAGGGAGTATTTAGGCTTATCAGGTGGTCCTGACAGATTCGCACGGGATTTCTCGGGCCCCGTGCTACTTGGGATACTTCCCAGGCGGTATGACAACATTTCGGTTACGGGGCTCACACCCTCTACGGCCGGCCTTTCAAGACCGTTCACCTATGCCCACACTTCGCACCTCACTGTCCCGGCAGAGACAGAACGGAAAGTCCCACAACCCCGACCATGCAACGCCCGCCGGCTATCACACATGGAACGGTTTAGCCTGATCCGCGTTCGCTCGCCACTACTGACGGAATCACTATTGTTTTCTCTTCCTGCGGGTACTGAGATGTTTCACTTCCCCGCGTTCCCTCCACGCACCCTATGTGTTCAGATGCGGGTCACCAGGCRGCTCGCGCCCCTGGCGGGGTTTCCCCATTCGGACACCCTGGGATCACAGTCCGGTTATCGACTCCCCCAGGCTTATCGCAGATTCCTACGTCCTTCTTCGGCTCCTAATGCCAAGGCATCCACCGTGTGCTCTTAAAAACTTGACCACAAAAGATCAAGGAGTAATTCACGAGAAAMCCATGGAACCAGACCGCAACCAACCCCCACCCCACAGGGGCAGAAGCACAATCACGGACAGATCCAGGTTCATATTCTTGGAAATTGCTTCTTATAAAAGATGCTCGCGTCCACTATGTAGTTCTCAAACAACAACCCCGTACCACACACCCCACACACACAACCCGCAAGGGCCGATACGTCCATGATCGGTGCAGCCAGGAAACCAGAAACAAACAAAACCCACACCACAACCCCGCACCCCTCCCGAAAGAAGAACACGAAACCGCGCCATGGTCCTGTTGCCTCAGGACCCAACAGTGTGCCAAACACTACCCGCCACACGGGCATGCGCCCGGCAGGCAAMGTTGTAGGTGCTCCTTAGAAAGGAGGTGATCCAGCCGCACCTTCCGGTACGGCTACCTTGTTACGACTTAGTCCCAATCGCCAGTCCCACCTTCGACAGCTCCCTCCCACAAGGGGTTAGGCCACCGGCTTCGGGTGTTACCAACTTTCGAGTATCGCAACCCTTTGTACCGGCCATTGTAGCATGCGTGAAGCCCAAGACATAAGGGGCATGATGATTTGACGTCGTCCCCACCTTCCTCCGAGTTGACCCCGGCAGTCTCCCATGAGTCCCCGCCATTACGCGCTGGCAACATGGAACGAGGGTTGCGCTCGTTGCGGGACTTAACCCAACATCTCACGACACGAGCTGACGACAACCATGCACCACCTGTGAACCGGCCCCAAAGGGGAAGGACTGTTTCCAGCCCGGTCCGGCCCATGTCAAGCCTTGGTAAGGTTCTTCGCGTTGCATCGAATTAATCCGCATGCTCCGCCGCTTGTGCGGGCCCCCGTCAATTCCTTTGAGTTTTAGCCTTGCGGCCGTACTCCCCAGGCGGGGCACTTAATGCGTTAGCTACGGCGCGGAAAACGTGGAATGTCCCCCACACCTAGTGCCCAACGTTTACGGCATGGACTACCAGGGTATCTAATCCTGTTCGCTCCCCATGCTTTCGCTCCTCAGCGTCAGTTAATGCCCAGAGACCTGCCTTCGCCATCGGTGTTCCTCCTGATATCTGCGCATTTCACCGCTACACCAGGAATTCCAGTCTCCCCTACATCACTCTAGTCTGCCCGTACCCACCGCAGATCCGGAGTTGAGCCCCGGACTTTCACGGCAGACGCGACAAACCGCCTACGAGCTCTTTACGCCCAATAATTCCGGATAACGCTTGCGCCCTACGTATTACCGCGGCTGCTGGCACGTAGTTAGCCGGCGCTTCTTCTGCAGGTACCGTCACTTTCGCTTCTTCCCTACTGAAAGAGGTTTACAACCCGAAGGCCGTCATCCCTCACGCGGCGTCGCTGCATCAGGCTTKCGCCCATTGTGCAATATTCCCCACTGCTGCCTCCCGTAGGAGTCTGGGCCGTGTCTCAGTCCCAGTGTGGCCGGTCACCCTCTCAGGCCGGCTACCCGTCGTCGCCTTGGTGAGCCATTACCTCACCAACAAGCTGATAGGCCGCGAGTCCATCCAAAACCACAAAAAGCTTTCCACCCCCCACCATGCGATGAGGAGTCATATCCGGTATTAGACCCAGTTTCCCAGGCTTATCCCAGAGTTAAGGGCAGGTTACTCACGTGTTACTCACCCGTTCGCCACTAATCCACCAGCAAGCTGGCATCATCGTTCGACTTGCATGTGTTAAGCACGCCGCCAGCGTTCATCCTGAGCCAGGATCAAACTCTCCGTTGAAGTAAAACAAAAACAGACACAACCAACACCCCCGGGAAAACGGGACGCGCCGGCTGCACAAAATTTGAAACCAGCTGTAAAAACCAGACCACACCAC
>NZ_JBFTKM010000043.1:0-3214 GCF_056395945.1 Arthrobacter sp. 05T442
CGTGGGGGAAACGCCCGGTCCCATCCCGAACCCGGAAGCTAAGACCCACAGCGCCGATGGTACTGCACCCGGGAGGGTGTGGGAGAGTAGGTCACCGCCGGACAACCATTAGGTCGAGAGCCTCCAACCACCCGGTTGGAGGCTCTCCCGCTTTAACCACCCAAACGCTGACAGCAGGCCAGCAGCGCGTCCGGAACACCGGGACCCCCGGCAGGAGCCGTCACCCGCCCGGGGGGGGCCCGGTGTCACCGGGGAAACCGCCGGGCATGGGTCCAGGCCACGGCCTCCACGGCGAGGCCTCCGCCGGTACCCGCCGCCAGAGCGGCCAGTACGAGATCCGCCGGAGGCCACATCAGGCTGAAGAATTCCTGCGCGAGCGGTACGTTGAGCAAGGCAACCAGGCCAAGACACATGACAGCCACGAGGACCACCCGTTTCAGGTCGAGTGGGCGCGAGACGACTGCCAGGATCCAGAGTCCCACGATTGACAGAGTCAGGACCGAAGCCGCACGCAACGCCTCTGGACTCGTGCTGCGGCCTAGGGCGCTGGGGCTTGCGTAGGCGTTCAGCGCGAGCAGAGACGCCGCGACGATGAGTCCTGCGGGCACGGAGAAGGCGAGCGATCTGAAGAGAAACCCTGGCCGGTAGCGGCGGCTATTGGGCATGAGCGCCAGGAAGAAAGCAGGAATGCCAATCGTCAGCCCGTCTGTGAAGGACAGCTGGCGCGGCAGAAACGGAAACTCCCATTGGAGGAGTCCAAAACTTGCAGCAATGGCAATTGAGTAGGCAGTCTTGCTGAGAAACAGACTCGAGACCCGTTCTATGTTTGCGATCGCGCGTCGGCCTTCGGCGACGACGCCTGGAAGCCGGTCAAAGCGGCCGTCGAGCAGCACCAGCCGTGCCACGGCCTTGGTGGCGGCAGCTGCGGAATCCATGGCGATGCCAAGGTCGGCCGACTTCAGGGCCAGTACGTCGTTGACGCCGTCGCCGGTCATGGCCACGGTATGGCCCCTTCGCTGCAGCGCCTCAACCATGTCTTTTTTCTGGGCCGGGGTTACACGGCCGAAGACCACATTGTTCACCATGACGTCTTCGAGGAGTCCGGGATCCTGTGGCAAGTAGCGGGCGTCGTAACCTGTGCTGACCTCCAGGCCAACCCTGCGCGCGATCGCCGCGACGGTCCGGGGATCGTCTCCGGATATGACCTTAAGCTCGACGCCCTCCTCTCTGAAGTAGTCGAGTGTGTTCCGGGCGTCGGGGCGGAGCCTCTCCCGGAACGTCAGTACCGCGACGGGCTGAATGCCGTGCGGCAGTTCCGTCGGATCGGCGGAGGGCTGCCCGCCGGCGACGTGACCTAGTAGCAAGGTCCGCAGGCCGGAGGCAGCCAGGCTTCCAGCCTGGTTGAGGACCTCGGCATGCGCCGGGCCCGCTGCAGCGTCCGCAGGGGAACCTGCCGCGAGGACGATCTCAGGTGCGCCTAGTATCCAGGTGGCCTTGACGCCGTCAGGGTCGCCGCCGTCGAAACTGACCGAGCCCCACTTCCTGGCCGAGGAAAAGGGTACTGAGGAGGAAGGCTGCAGACCGCCGTCGTCGCGGTACGCCGACGCGAGGCATCGTGCCGTCGCGTTGGCTTCAGGCTCGGCGGCAAACCACCCCAAGGCCTCTTCCCACCCGGGTGCGGATGAGGTCGACACCGGGTGCGCCGCCTCAAAGACGATCCCGCCTTCGGTGAGCGTTCCAGTCTTGTCCAGGCACAGGACATCGACTCGGGCCAGGCCTTCGACAGCGGCCAGCTCCTGGATGAGCACTTTCTCTCGGGCCAGCCGGAGGCCGCCGACGGCAAACGCGACGCTCGTCAGCAGGACCAGTCCGAGAGGTACCATGGCGATCACGCTGGCGATCACGCCCACCGTGGCCGACGTCCACGTCCCGGCGGCGATGGCGCGCTCCCAGCCGCCCCTGGCCTGCATCTCTCCGTTCGCTACGACGACGGCGATAGGCAGCAGCGCCCACGTGATCCACCTCAGGACGCGATTGAGGCTGTTGCGGATCTCGGAGTTGACGAGGGAAAAGCGCCTTGCATCGGCCGTGAGTTTGCTCGCAAAGGACTCGGCACCAACCCGCGTTACGCGCGCGGTTCCGTGGCCGGCAACAATGATCGAACCGGAGAGAACTTCAGTCCCCGGACCCTTGCCGACGGGATCGGATTCGCCGGTGAGGAGGGATTCGTCAGCCTCGAGCCCCATGGACGCAAGGACGGAGGCATCCGCACTGACCTGGTCGCCGGCCCCCAGTATCAGGACGTCGTCCCGCACGACCTCGGTCGTGGGGATTTCCGTGATGGTGCCATCACGCAGCACCCGGGCTCTAGGGGACTCGAGGACGGCGAGGCGGTCCAAAGACCGCTTCGCCCGGAACTCCTGGACGACGCCGATGATCGCGTTTCCCGCCGCTGCCAGCCCGAAGAGGGCATCCTGCCAGCTCCCGAGGAGGAGCAGCAACAGGAAGCTTGCACCCACGACGGCGTTGAAGAGGGTCAGTACGTTGGCACGAAAGATGTGCCACAGGCTGCGGCTTGTTTTATCCGGTGCCCGGTTCGCCAAACCACTCTCTGCCCGGGCGGCAGCCTCGAGTGTGGACAGGCCGTCGACGGCGGGCCCGGTCACACGCCGGTGGTGCCCGGCTGGTCTTTGGCCTTGGCGGTGTGCCTTCACCCCCTGATGGTATCCGGCAGGGAGGCCCCATGCGGTGACGGAGGACACCTTTCCCTGGTGCCGCCCCGGATGCCACTTTGGAGGCAGGGAGGGGCTATTTGGCGCGGACTGGCGGGGATCTGTGGCGGCGCGGGCGTCATACCCGGGCGGGTTTGCGGTGGGGGCGAAGTGGGTGTATTGTTTTCTAAGTCGCCGAGAGAGAGACCAGCGGAAACGCTGGGAACCGAAGGCGGCCAAACCCCCAAAAACTAAAGGCCAGAATCAGGCTGATGCTTCGTGCGCTCCAGATTCTGGTGGGGCCGTCTGGTTGAACGGGCAGTGGCGGAAACGCCGATTTGCTTCACGTTCGCTGGCCGGGTAAGTTTGGGAAGTTGCTCCGGAGCGATCCGCGACCGTGTGGTTGTGGTGGTGCCGGGTGTGTCTGTTGTTTGAGAACTCAATAGTGTGCCAAGTTTGTTGATACCAATTTATTGTATTGAATTGGTTGGATTGGCCAGGTT
>NZ_JBFTKM010000044.1:0-1843 GCF_056395945.1 Arthrobacter sp. 05T442
CTCGAGCTCATGCAACAATCACAGACCGTCGGCACCGTGCCGGCTGCCGAGCCAGAACAGGAGGACACCAACCCCGAACTGGCGCTCAGCGCCTAACCACCCCAAGAATCACGCAACAAACGCGTTACACCACACAAATGGACTTGACCTTCGGTGATCGCCGTCCGATTGGTTGCATCCGGGATGGGACAGCCTTCTCTTCTAGTCCCGCAACCCAACAGCAAAAGGGCCAACCAAGTTGGAACACCGCCCTACTTAGAAGACGGAAATATGGGCGGAAACTGAACCGTCCCGGGAATCATGCCGCCTGTTTGTTGGCGGCGTCGTCGGGTAACGGGCCGGTTTCTAGATCATAATATGTTTGCTCATATTCCTCTGGCGTCTGATGATCCAGAGCGGAATGCAGGCGTTCGTTGTTGTACCAGTGAACCCACTCGAACACGATCTCCATCACGTCGGTTTCGGTCTTCAAGGCCCCGGCGCGGAACGGTGAATCCTTCGCGACGGCCTCGTTCTTGAACAGCCCCATCACGGTCTCGGCGGCTGCATTGTCATAAGCATCACCCACGCTGCCAATGGACGGCTGCAGGCCCTCCAAGGCCAGGGTGTCGGTGTACCGGATGGAGGTGTACTGGCTGCCGGCATCTGAGTGGTGAATCAGTCCCGCCGGTGCCGGGCGGCCGGTGTGCTCGCGCCGCCACAGGGCCATGCGCAGGCAGTGTTCGACGAACGCTGTGTCCTTGACGGTTGAGGTTTCCCAGCCGACGATCGCCCGGGAGTACAGGTCGATGACCAGAGCGACGTAGACGAATCCGGAGTAGACCGGGACGTAGGTGAAATCAGTGACCCAGATCTGGTTCGGGGCCGGGGCAGTGAAGTCCCTGTTCAGCAGGTCGCCGGCGCGGCGGCCGTCCTTGCCGGGGATGGTGGTGCGGGTCTTGCGGCCCCGGACGAGGCCGTTCATGCCTTCTTCGCGCATGAGCCGGTCCACGGTGTGCTTGGAGGCTTCCGGGAAGCCGTTGCGGCGCAGCCACTGCGTCATTTTCCGCCGTCCGTACATGATCTCGGGCCGTGGGCGTCCCTTCGCATCGGGGACTTTCAAGGCACGGAGTGCGTCGGTGATGCGGGCGTCTTCGATGGTGCGCAGGGCTGGCAGGCGTTTCTTCCACGCCCGGTAGGTTCGTGCGGCGACCTGCACGCCCTGCTCCCGCAGGACGGCACAGATCGACTCGACCGCAAAACCTTCAGCGCGCATTTCGTCGATGAATCGACAGATCAGCGGCGGCGAGGGTCGAGTTCCCTCGCGAAGAAAATCGAGGCCTGTTTCAGGATCTCGTTGGACTCTTTCAAGTCCCGCACCTCAGCCCGGAGCCGTTTGATTTCCTCCAGCTCGTCACTGCTTGGTCCGGTTTTCTCACCGGCATCGACCTGGGCCTGGACAACCCAGCGGCGCAGCGATTCAGGGCCGACTCCAAGCTTTGGCGCCAGGGCCTTGCAGGCAGCATAAACAGACGGGTATTCGGACAACCGATCCATGGTCATGCGCACTGCGCGGTCACGGACTTCGGGAGGGAACTGCTTGGGCATAATCACTATCTTTCTCAAAGAAGATAGCGGCATCAAACCCGGGACGGTTCAGGTCGCGGAAGAAGCCAAGCCAGCCGGCGCCGTCCTCGGCGGAGGACGCCTGGATGCCCAGGACCTCGCGGTGTCCGTCGGCGTTGACCCCGGTTGCGACCATGGCGTGGACGTTCACGACCCGGCCGCCTTCGCGGACCTTCAGGACCAGGGCGTCGGCGGCGACGAACGGGTACGGGCCGGCGTCCAGCGGGCGGGTGCGGAA
>NZ_JBFTKM010000045.1:0-1731 GCF_056395945.1 Arthrobacter sp. 05T442
CTAGCCTCGATTTTTCATGATGCTCGTTGTTGGCCGCTGATTTGTGGCCGCGGCTGGCGGGCGGTTGTTTTCTGTTTCCGGGCAGTCTGGTGTGGCCCGTTTGGTTCGCTTGGGGTTGGCGCCGGTTCCACTTCCGGTGATGGGGCTGATCGTCGGGACAGGGGCGGGTGCCCGCTCACCCGGGGGCAGCAGGCAGGAGCTGTTTAAGGCGCCCGGTAGTCTCCAAAAGCAGTATCAGGAGGTCTCGTTCCGGCGCGGATTGCGGTAGCAGCAGCTGGTTGCGGCGGGCGCGGGTGATGATTTTCCCGGCGGTCGCGAAGAGCCGGTAGCGCCAGCGTTTGATGTCCCAGGCTTTGGCGTGGTGGCCGTCCGGGAGGGCCGTGAGCTGGAGCCAGGAGACCAGGTTGAAGGCAAGTGCGGCGATGTCCGCCCAGGCCTGGTTCGCGGCGAAGTCAAAGAACGGCAGCTTTCCCAGTCCGGTGTTTTTCAGGGTTTTGATCCGGTTCTCACACCGGCCCCGGGCGCGGTGCCGGGCGTCCAGGAACGGTCCGTGCCAGCGCGGGGAGTTGGTCAGGAACGCGGTAATCCGGTGCCCGTCGGCATCGAGCAAGGTCGGCTGCGCGCCTGGGTGCAGCGGCTCGGCCCGCAGGAACAACTGTGTGCCCGGCGGGTAATCGGTGAGCGGAACAACGTCGGTGGCGTTGATGACCCACGCATCGCTCCGGTCGTTTCCGGACTGGTCCAGGGCCGGCTGCCAATGCTGTTTGTTGCTGATCCAGTCGATCATGTGAGCCTTGCCGAACGGCAGGGTGTAGCTGGTGGAAAACTGCACGCCGAGGCCGTGCAGGTGCCAGAGGAACTTCCGTGAGGCCCCGGCGCTGTCGGTGCGGACCAGGACCTTCTCCCCGGCCAGGGTCCCGGTGTCGGTGAAGAAGCCGTCGGGCAACTGGGCTGCGGCGGTGTGGAAAACCCGGATGTGGTCCTCGGCGCTGTTCGCTCCGGCGTTGCCGGGCCGCAGCACCGCGGCGAGGATTTCCCCGGAACCGTTGCCGGCGCCATAGTCGACGCTGGCGATGAACGGGGCGAACCCGTAGCCGCCTTTGTAGGTGCCGGCGACGTTTTCCTTATCGGAATGCGAGGTCACCAGCGTCGCGTCAAGATCGATGATGAGCGGGTCCGCGGCCGTCGCGGACCGTGCCGGGTTCCGGTCCCCGGCGGCGTCCCAGGCCCGGGTCCGCAGGGCCCGGGTGAGGGTTTCGAATCCGTAGCCGAACAGCTCCGGGTTGGCCACGGTGCGTTCGAAGAACCGGGACACGGTCGCGTTCGAGGGCAGCTGGCCGAAGGCGCCGGGTGAGGACCGCAGGATGTCCAGATCCGAGGCGTGTTCTCCTCCGGCGGCGAGCATCGCGGCCAAAGAACCAACCAGCCGGCCAGRCCGGTGTTTCGCGCCGGAGGGAACGAACTGGCCGAGCCGCTCTTCGCACAGCCTGCCGAATCCCAGGGCGTCCATGAAGTCCGTGAGGACCGTGACTCCGGCGTGGGAGATCAGCGACTGGCCGGTGAAAGTGACCGGATGGGACGGAAAAACACGGGTAGACTTCTGCATCGAAAGGGTGCTCCTTCGCAAGGCAAATAACGGTCTCGACAACCACTATTTTCCCAGCTCAGAGCACCCTTTCCCTGCTTAAACACGCACGCCAAACGCTGCGCCATGAAAACCCCGGGCTAGGC
>NZ_JBFTKM010000046.1:0-1518 GCF_056395945.1 Arthrobacter sp. 05T442
CCCTCATCGTCAAGCTGGTTGTGAGTCATTCATTACCTGTTGATTGAAGGAGCCGGCGATGGCCGTTGATAGCAAGGGTTTTACGCGTGAAGAGATCCGTGAGTTCATGCATGAGTACTATTTGCAGCCGCACGGGACGAGGAAGGTGTGGCTGGCCTCGACGTCGGTTTCGGAATGGACGTTCCGCAGGTGGCGCAAGATGATGGTCCAGGGCGATATCGACCGTGGCCTGATTCCGCGGGAGCATGGAGGCATGGTCCCAACGAATCGTGAGCTCTCCGCGTTTGAAAAAGCACGCGCGAAGGAAATGGCTGCCCACCGTGCCGAAGTCGAAAAACTCCAGAAGCGGGTGCAGGAGCTGGAGGATACGAATTCCGCGCTGGGAAAAGCTATCGGGCTCTTGCACGAGTTGAGCGTGCCCGAGCCCGATACAACCCCGACGAGCGCTCAGAAGGATTCATAGCGGCCGAGAACAGTCTGGTCTTGGCGCTGCATGTGATCACCGGCTCCCAGCGGACAGCGCTCGTGCTTGCGGGCGTGTCGCGCGGGACCTGGCATTACCGGTTCAATCCCCGTCCGGCGGTGCAGGACCCGATCCACCAGAGCGACCGGGCCTACGAATCCCGGATCAGCACCGCACATCAGGACCGGATCCTGGGGCTCATCCTGGCCGGCTGGGAGAAGGGCAACTCCGTTGACCATTCCTTCGCCACGGCCTGGGACAGCGGCGTGCTGCTCGCCTCCAACCGCACCTGGTGGCGGATCGCGGCAGAGTACGAGGACCAGCAGGCCCGCCCAACCATCCCGCGCAAGCGTGGGGGCACGCGTGGTTCTCTTGAGAAGCCGGTGCTCAAGGCCTCCGGACCCTGCCAGGTCTGGTCCTGGGACATCACCGACGTCTATTCCAAGTGGCAGGGGAAGGTTTTCAAGGTGTACTCCATCATGGACATCTTCTCCCGGCAGATCGTCGGCTGGCGGGTGGAGGAACGCGAGTCCGACCACCTCGCCGCGGACATGTTCAAGACGGCCATCGCCCGGCACGGCGCCCCGGACACCGTGCATGCCGATTCAGGCCCGGCCATGAGATCAAACCTGCTCCGTGAGACCCTCACCGCCCACGGCGTGGAACTCAGCCATAACCGCCCGTACGTCTCCAACGACAATCCCTTCTCGGAGTCAGGGTTCCGCACGATGAAATACCGGCCCGGCTACCCCCGGACCTTTGACGATCTCAAGGCTGCCAGGGAGTACCTCACCGGCTACGTGCACTGGTACAGCACCGATCACAAACACTCCGGCATCGCGCTGTTCACACCATCACAAGTCCACGACGGCTCGTGGAAAGAACTCTGGAACAAGCGAGACAAAGTCCACCAGGACTACTACGAACTACACCCAGGAAGATTCCGCCAACGACCCAGCACACCGGCCCCCGCCACACACGCCGGGATCAACCTCCCCCAGACCAAAACACCCCAAAAACCAGCCCAGTGACTCCACACAGCTTGACAACTTTCG
>NZ_JBFTKM010000047.1:0-1430 GCF_056395945.1 Arthrobacter sp. 05T442
TTGAACGTCTGGAGGTTCCAGCCATGAATAAGCGTACTTACGTCGGTTTGGATGTCCATGCACGGAGCGTGAAGGGCTGCGCGATCGACCGTGAAACCGGCGAGATCCTGAGGCAGAGCCTGGCCGCCAACGATGCCGGGATCGCCGAGTGGGTGGCAGGGTTGCCGGGCCCGGTCCTGGTCGTCTATGAGGCAGGTCCGACTGGATTCGGGTTGGCCCGGCTACTGACCGGGGAAGGGATTGAGTGTCTGGTCGCGGCACCTTCGAAACTTCAGCGGCCGCCCGGAGACCGGGTTAAGACCGATGCCCGCGATGCCGAGCATCTGGCCCGACTGGCCTTGCTCGGACAGATCACGCCCGTGCGGGTTCCGGGCCATGCGGATGAAGCCGCGCGGGATCTGGTGCGGGCCCGCGAGGACGTCCGCGCGGACCTGATGAGGGCCAGGCACCGGATCTCGAAGCTCCTGCTGCGCCACGGCCTGGTCTACTCCGGCGGCCATGCCTGGACCGATGCGCACTACTCCTGGCTGCACCGGCAACACTTTGATGATCCTGCCCTGCAGGCCGCCTACGAGGCGAGCCTGGAAGCCGCGGAGCTGACGCTGGACCGCAGGAACCGTTTGGATGCGAAGATCACGGCCCTCGCCGCAACCGATCGTTACGCCCCGGTGGTCCATGCGTTGATGTGTCTGCGTGGAATCTCGGTGCTCACCGCTTTCGGCCTGGCCGTGGAAATCGGCGACTGGACCCGCTTTACCGGTTCCACGATCGGCGCGTATCTGGGCCTGGTCCCCTCGGAGCATTCATCCGGCGGTTCCCGATCCCAGGGCGGGATCACTAAGACCGGCAACACCCATGCCCGGCGCCTGCTGGTCGAGGCCGCCTGGCATCACCGGCGGCCCTACAACAATGTCAGCCGTGAGATGCGCGCCCGCTGGGACGCGGCCGATCACGTCTCCCGCGTCCGTGGCCACCAAGGCAACCACCGGCTGCATCACAAGTGGGAACAGTTCGAGGCCCGGCACAAGCGCCGGGTCATTGCGAATGTCGCCGTCGCCCGCGAACTCGCCGGGTGGTGCTGGTCTCTCGCCGCCGCGGTCCAACAGGAGCAGCCATGGACGGATGAATAGGCGTGTGCCGTTCCCGACTCACTCCGATGGCTCGGCAGCGTGGAGGAGACCCGCGATTCAGCTATGGACAACCGGCAATCACCGGTGACGCCCGACATTCCTAGACCAGCGGCACCCCTCCAGCCGAACACCTCGTCCTGCGGTAACCAACCCGCGCATATCAGTCTGACAGCGCCGTCGACAATGACGCGCCGGCCCCCGGACCAGGCAGGAAACGGACACAAAAGAGCGGTCCAAGACAAACCAGCCTTGGACCGCTCACCCTTGCCCTCTTGACAAGCAACAACTACATATCAGCTG
>NZ_JBFTKM010000048.1:0-1026 GCF_056395945.1 Arthrobacter sp. 05T442
CCCCCGGCAAGATCATCTGCGTGGGCCACAACTACCGCAACCACATCAAGGAAATGGGCCGGGACGTCCCCGAGTTCCCCACCCTGTTCGCGAAGTACTCCGAATCCCTCATCGGCCCCAACGATGACCTGGCCCTCCCGCAGGAATCCGACACCGTCGACTGGGAAGCCGAACTCGCCGTCATCATCGGCAAAACGGGCCGCCGGATCACCGAAGCCGACGCCGCGGACCACATCGCCGGCTACGCCGTCCTCAACGACGTGTCCATGCGCGACTACCAGTTCCGCACCGTCCAGTGGCTGCAGGGAAAAACCTGGGAGAAGTCCACCCCTTTCGGGCCCGCCCTGGTCACGAAGGACGAATTCACCGCCGGGCCGCTGATGACCTCCGCGGTCGACGGCGAAGTCCAGCAGAGCACCCCCACCGGGGACCTCGTCTTCACCCCGGAATACCTGGTCTCCTATATCTCGACCATCATCACGCTGAACCCGGGAGATGTGATCGCCACCGGCACCCCCGGCGGCGTCGGCCACGCCCAGGACCCCAAGCGCTACCTGCAGGAGGGCCAGGTCCTGGTCACCACCATAGAAGGACTGGGCCAGCTGACGAACCGCGTCATCAAGGAAGCCTGATGGTCGCCCGCCAGGACCAGACGACGGATCCGGACCTGCTCGGCGCGCTGCTGCAGGCCCGGCGCGGCACCGCGTTCTTCGCCCGCAAGCTCAACGAGCTGGGCGACGCGGAGCTCGACGGCGAGTCGCTGCTGCCGGGCTGGACCCGCCGCCACATCACCGCCCACATCGGCTACAACGCCCGCGCCATCGCGCGGCTCGTCGAGTGGGCTGCCACCGGAGTGGAAACACCCATGTATCCCTCCACCGAGGTCCGGGACCACGAAATCGGTTTCGGCGCCACGCTGTCCCCGATCGCGCTGCGGCACCTTTTCGACCACTCCGCCGTGCACCTGAACGTCGAATGGCGGGACCTGCCCGAGGACGCCTGGCACCGCACGGTCCGGACCATCCA
>NZ_JBFTKM010000049.1:0-921 GCF_056395945.1 Arthrobacter sp. 05T442
GTCGGCGGCGGGCACGCGACGGGTCCGGGGACCGGCATCACGGAATGGTTACGGTATCCGGGGAACCCATCCGGAACAGTGTTGATGCCGAAGTACTCCTGACAGAGAAAAACCCGCCCCGCTGAAACTCCGCGGCCCGCACCACGGCCCCCGCACCGGGACGGGACCACCCCAAAATGACTTCAAGGAGTACTCCCATGCGCACCTCCCTCAAGACCTTCGCCGGAATCGCCGCCGCCGGTTCACTCATGTTCTCCCTGGCCGCCTGCACCCCGGCCAGCAACACCTCCCCCGCCCCGGCTTCCTCCTCGTCCGCCGCGGCCGAAGCGCCGAAGCCGCTGGCCTCCATCCCGGCCCTGACCGGGACGTCCACCGCAGTCAAGCTCGACGCGTCCTTCGCCAAGGCCCTGGAGACCCTGAAGCTCACCCCCGGCGTCATCGGCACCGCCGCACTCACCGACGGCTCCCTCATCTTCCCCATCACCGGCGGCAAGGTCGACTACTACGACCCGTCCAAGGACTACCGCCCCTACGTCCAGGGCCTGATCAGCCACGCCGGCTCCGGGTTCTCCCTGACCTCCGGGGACACCAAGGTCGACCTGACCAACTTCACCATCGACCCGGGCACCTCCAAGCTCTACGGTGACGTCGCCGTGAACGGCACGACCGCCGCGAAGCAGGCCTACATCTTCAACCTCGACGGCTCCACCCTCAAGCCMCTCGCGAAGTCCGGCGACACCGCCGTCCTGGAAGGCACCCGCGTGCTGATCTCCGACACCGCCGCCGGCCTGCTGAACAAGACCTTCAAGACCGACGCCGTGAAAGCCGACATGCTCGTCGGCATCGCCAAAATCACCGTCAACACCAAGTAACACCGCCAAGACCTGCCGGAAGCATGGTCTGCACCGGCAGAAACGTGCC
>NZ_JBFTKM010000050.1:0-920 GCF_056395945.1 Arthrobacter sp. 05T442
GTCGGTCATGACTTCGCGCACGGGTGCCCCGCTCGCGGCCATGAACGCCGCGGCGTTGGCCAGGAACCGGGCGCAGGTGGGGCCTTTCTCGTCCGGCAGGACCTCGACGTAGGCCAGGCGGGAGTGGTCATCGACGGCGACATGGACGTAGTCGTAACCGATGCCGCGGCCCTTGACTGGCTCGCTGCGGCCGTGGACCCGCCAGCCGCCGCCCTTAGGGATTTTCCCGAGCTTCTTCACGTCAATGTGCAGCAGCTCCCCGGCGGTGTCGCGTTCGTAGCGGTGGCCGGTGGCCCGGCCGGCCCGGATGCGTTCGCCGCTGATGGGGTCCAGCTCCCACAGCCGGGGCAGGCCGGCCCGGGCGATGATCCGGGAGACCGTGCGGGCCGGGACGTGACAGCGTTCGGCCAGCTCGACCGGGCCTTCACGGTGCTTCACCCGCGCCGCGAGGACCTCGTCGATCTTCGCCGCGGCAGTGGCGTGCGGGCAGGAACGCGGGCGGGAGGAACGATCCTCCATCCCGGCCCAGCCGTGCTCCAGGTAGCGCCGGAACCACCGGTGCGCACAGGTACGGGAAACACCCATTTCCTTGGCCACATGGGCCACGGGGCGGCCATCCAGAACACGCTGGACAAGGATGCCTCTACCGGCAGGAGTCAGACGGGCATTACGGTGGACCATGAAGACCTCTTAGTCGTTAGGTGTGTGTGGTAACCACCAACCTAAGAGGTCTTCACCCTTTCACCGTGCAACCAACGTCCTGGCYGAGTACAGCTGATATGTAGTTGTTGCTTGTCAAGAGGGCAAGGGTGAGCGGTCCAAGGCTGGTTTGTCTTGGACCGCTCTTTTGTGTCCGTTTCCTGCCTGGTCCGGGGGCCGGCGCGTCATTGTCGACGGCGCTGTCAGACTGATATGCGCGG
>NZ_JBFTKM010000051.1:0-864 GCF_056395945.1 Arthrobacter sp. 05T442
GAACGGCTCTGGGCCCACCCGGGCCTGCGCCCCCTCTCGGGCCTGGATGACACCACGAGCTCCCCCATCGCCGCCTACCGCTGGGAATACACGGACCGGGCCCTGACCGAACAGCTCCTCCTCGAGGACGAGGGCCACCCGGCCACCGTCTCCCAGGGCCACGCCGCCGTCCGCTACACCAACCCCACCACCGGCGGGGACGTGATGCCGACCATCCGCGCCGAATTCCACCGCCTCCGCCCCGGCGCCACCACCGCGGCCCTCCGCGAGGTCGGCTCCAGCGTCTGGCAGGTCTTCGAAGGCTCCGGCACGGTGGTCCTGAACGGGGAAACCCGGACCCTGGCGAAGGGCGACCTCTTCGTCGTCCCCTCCTGGACCCAGTGGTCCCTCCAGGCGGCCCTGCAGGCAGACACCGGCTCCCACACCGGGTTCGACTTGTTCCGTTTCAGCGACGCCCCCATTTTCGAACGGCTGAACTTCAACCGCACCTACACCGAAGGACGCAAGTAAATGAGACTCCTCACCCTCCGCACCTCTGCTGGGGACAAGACAGTAACCACGGCTGTCCGCCAGGACGGGACCACCCTGACCGAAATCGGCGGCTTCGCCGACGTCGGGGAACTGCTCCGCAGCCCCGACTGGGAAGAAACCGCGAAGGCCGCCAACGGCGCCACGCACGCGCTCGAGGGCGCGGACCTGGCCGCCGTCGTCCCCTCCCCCGGCAAGATCATCTGCGTGGGCCACAACTACCGCAACCACATCAAGGAAATGGGCCGGGACGTCCCCGAGTTCCCCACCCTGTTCGCGAAGTACTCCGAATCCCTCATCGGCCCCAACGATGACCTGGCCCTCCCGCAGGAATCC
>NZ_JBFTKM010000052.1:0-854 GCF_056395945.1 Arthrobacter sp. 05T442
GGATTCCTGCGGGAGGGCCAGGTCATCGTTGGGGCCGATGAGGGATTCGGAGTACTTCGCGAACAGGGTGGGGAACTCGGGGACGTCCCGGCCCATTTCCTTGATGTGGTTGCGGTAGTTGTGGCCCACGCAGATGATCTTGCCGGGGGCGGGGACGACGGCGTCCAGGTCAGCGCCCTCGAGCGGGTGCGTGGCGCCGGCGGCAGCCTTAGCGGTCGCTTCCCAGCCGTCGGAGCGGAGGAGTTCCCCGACGTCGGCGAAGCCGCCGATCTCGGTCAGGGTGGTCCCGTCCTGGCGGACCGCCACGGTAGCTTTGCCGGAGGCGGAATTGAGCCGGAGGGTGAGGAGTCTCATTTGGTGTTGCGTCCTTCGGTGTAGGTGCGGTTGAAGTTCAGCCGTTCGAAAATGGGGGCGTCGCTGAAACGGAACAGGTCAAACTCCGTTTCAGAGCCAGCCTGGGCCTGCAGGGACCACTGGGTCCAGGACGGGACGACGAACAGGTCGCCCTTGGCCAGAGTCCTGGTCTCGCCGTTCAGGACCACCGTGCCGGAGCCTTCGAAGACCTGCCAGACGCTGGAGCCGACCTCGCGGAGGGCTTCGGTGGACGCGCCGGGGCGGAGGCGGTGGAATTCGGCGCGGATGGTCGGCATCACGTCCCCGCCGGTGGTGGGGTTGGTGTAGCGGACGGCGGCGTGGCCCTGGGACACGGTGGCCGGGTGGCCCTCGTCCTCGAGGAGGAGCTGCTCGGTCAGGGCCCGGTCCGTGTATTCCCAGCGGTAGGCGGCGATGGGGGAGCTCGTGGTGTCATCCAGGCCCGAGAGGGGGCGCAGGCCCGGGTGGGCCCAGAGCCGTTC
>NZ_JBFTKM010000053.1:0-801 GCF_056395945.1 Arthrobacter sp. 05T442
TCACGCCAGTCCGGCCACGAAGGATGAAAAGATGTTAGCCGCAGCCCGCCACTCCGCCATCCTCGCGGAGGTCCAGCGCGAACGCATCGTCCGGGTCGCGGACCTCGCCCGGATGCTCGGAGTGTCCCTCATGACCGTCCGGCGCGACATCGAGGCCCTCGACGCCGCCGGCGCACTSGAGAAAATCCACGGCGGCGCCAAACTCCCCGGCGGCGCCAGCACCCACGAACCAGGCTTCGACCTGAAAATCACCCAGCTCCAGGACGAAAAAACCGCGATCGCCCACGAGGCAGCCGCCCAGGTCCGCGAAGGCATGGCCGTCGGACTCAGCGCCGGAACCACCACCTGGGCCCTGGCCCAGCTGCTCTCCACCGGACCCCGGATCACCGTCGTGACCAACTCCGTCCGGATCGCCGACGTCTTCCACCAGGGCACCTCCGCCTCCACCGTGATCCTCACCGGCGGGGAACGCACCCCCTCCGACGCGCTCGTCGGCCCCCTCGCCACCTCCGCCCTGAAACAACTCCACCTCGACGTGCTCTTCCTCGGCGTCCACGGCATCGACGCCGACGCCGGCTTCACCACCCCCAACGTCCTCGAAGCCGAAACCGACCGCGCCTTCGTCGCCGCCGCCCGCCGCGTCGTCGTCCTCGCCGACCACACCAAATGGGGAACCCTCGGCATCAGCACCATCGCCGCCCTCGAAGACGCCGACGAACTCATCAGCGACGACCACCTCCCCGGCGAAGCCCGACGCATCCTCGCCCAACGCGTCGGCCGCCTACGCCTCGCCCCCACCAG
>NZ_JBFTKM010000054.1:0-800 GCF_056395945.1 Arthrobacter sp. 05T442
CTGGCCGCGCTTGAGGCGGGGACGATTTCCTGGCAGCACGCTAGGATCATCGTCGACGAAACCGGCGGCCTGGACCGCGCCGGGGCGGCGGCGCTGGAGGGGCATTTCCTGGACCCGGACGCAGCGGACGCGGCCCGCGGGTGCSCGGCCGGGGACCTGGTGGCGTCCCGGTTCCGGGCCARGGCGCGCGCCTGGCGGGAACGCCACCACCGGGAGAGCATCGAGAACCGCCACACCGCGTCCGCTGCGGACCGGCGGGTGGAGTACGTCCCGGACCGGGACGGCATGGCGTGGCTTTCGGCCTATCTCACGGCCGGGACGGCGGCGGGGATCTGGGAACGGTCCACCGCGGCCGCCCGTGCCCTGCAGGGCCCGGGCGAGGCCAGGACCCTCAGCCAGCTCCGCGCCGACATCACCGCCACCTGGCTCCTCACCGGCGGAATGACTGACCGTACCTGCGCCGGGATGGACATCGGAGGGGACGGGTGCGGGGGTGTGCCGTTGCCTCGGGCGCAGGTCCTGGTCACCGTCCCGGTCCTGTCCCTGCTGGGCGCCACCGAGGAACCGGCCGTCCTGGACGGGCACGGGCCGATCCCGCCGTCGATGGCCCGCCGCCTGATCGCCGGCGGCGCCGATTCCTTCTACCGGGTCCTGACAGACCCCCGGGACGGGGCGCCGTTGGAAATCGGCCGGACCAGCTACCGGCTTACGAAGGCCCAGCGGCACTGGCTGCGGCTGCGCGACGGCAGGTGCCCGTTCCCGGGCTGCAGCAACCATTCCCTGGATAACGAAGCAGACCA
>NZ_JBFTKM010000055.1:0-702 GCF_056395945.1 Arthrobacter sp. 05T442
TGCACCGGTGACGAGGCGTAACGAGATCGGCTACGACAGTCCCGACTTCCATGACGATGCGCTCAGGCTGCACGTACTCTCCAAGCTCGCCGGCGCGATCGAGCTGCTTCACCGGCATGGGCTGGTGTTTGGAGATCTCAACCCGAACAGTGAGGTCTTCTCATTCGCGCCTACGGGAGTGCTGCTCCTTGACTGCGACACAGTTGCGCACATCTCAGACGGCTCCCGTGCGGCGCGTCAGGGACATTTCCCCTGGTGGGTGCCGCCTGAAATGAATAACACGGCCCCCTCTCCAAAAAGGCTTCAGGACTTCGCTACCGACGTTTACAAGCTCGGGCTTGCATTCGTGAGATACCTTGATGGGGCCTCCGGGGCGACCCAGCGTTTGGCACTCCCATCTCCTGTGCCGTCAGCTGTCACGCCGCAGCTTTCAGCCCTCATTGAGCGCGCGCTCGACCCTACGCCCAGCGCGAGACCGACTGCGGGGGAACTGCGCCAGGCAACCGAGGATGCCGTTCGCTCGGTAGTGGTCGCGGGAGACGAGGAACCCGCCCTTCGGGTTGAGCAGATGATGAGCCCAGCGGCTGTGCCTGTCGAGCGGACCGCAGAGGCTGCTCGGGGCGATGTCGGATGAGCGTGGAGCTATCCGGGCTCAACGTTGACAAGGAGCTCGGGCAGGGCGGGTTCGGTGTTGTACATCTA
>NZ_JBFTKM010000056.1:0-619 GCF_056395945.1 Arthrobacter sp. 05T442
TCCCCGTCGCCCGGGCCGTCGCCGTGCACGCCGCCCTCACCCGCCACGCCGACACCCTCCGCACCGCCGGGGACCCCCGCACCCGCGCCCAGATCATGGCCGACGCCCTGGTCGAACGCACCACCGGCACCCCCGGAGGCATCACCGGACTCGAGATTCAGCTCGTCATCACCGACCGCACCCTCTTCCAGTCCGACACCGAACCCGCCCGCCTCCCCGGCTACGGCACAGTCCCCGCCGCCTGGGCCCGGACCTTGATCAAAAACACCGGCCGCGAAGACACCCGAAGCGGAAAAACCGGCTCAGCAGACACCACGGCCGCCGGCCCGGATCCCGCCCTCACCACCTGGCTCCGCCGGCTCTACACCGCACCCTCCACCGGGGAGCTGATCGCGATGGACTCCCGCGCCCGCCGCTTCCCCGACGGGCTCCGCCGCTTCATCACCGCCCGCGACGACACCTGCCGCACCCCCTACTGCGACGCCCCCATCCGCCACCTGGACCACATCATCCCCTGGCACAACAACGGCCCCACCACCCACACCAACGGCCAAGGACTCTGCGAAGCCTGCAACCACACCAAGGAAACCCCCGGCTGGAGCAACAGAACGGCAACCAA
>NZ_JBFTKM010000057.1:0-609 GCF_056395945.1 Arthrobacter sp. 05T442
TGTTCGGGTTGAGATCTCCAAACACCAGCCCATGCCGGTGAAGCAGCTCGATCGCGCCGGCGAGCTTGGAGAGTACGTGCAGCCTGAGCGCATCGTCATGGAAGTCGGGACTGTCGTAGCCGATCTCGTTACGCCTCGTCACCGGTGCAGCCAGATACCCGATGACCCGTTGCTCCTGCTTCGCAGGGAAGTTACCTTTTGCCGGAAYATCCATGAAGTAGCCGGGGGGGATCAGCGGCAGCAGACACCCGACCTCCCTGCCACGGTCGGTGACCATCGCGACCGGCCACACGGCGATCTCATCGATCTCTTGCCGGTCATGGTGGTCGAGCCCGTCACGGAACAGCACCGCCTGCCTCATCCCCTCCAACACAGCAGGGATATCGGCAGGATCAATCGTGGGCTTCGGGCGCTTGAGCACCATYGGTCGCGGATCGCCAGCCATAGGAGACCCGAGCACTAGATGTACAACACCGAACCCGCCCTGCCCGAGCTCCTTGTCAACGTTGAGCCCGGATAGCTCCACGCTCATCCGACATCGCCCCGAGCAGCCTCTGCGGTCCGCTCGACAGGCACAGCCGCTGGGCTCATCATCTGCTCAACCCGAAG
>NZ_JBFTKM010000058.1:0-583 GCF_056395945.1 Arthrobacter sp. 05T442
TTGGTTGCCGTTCTGTTGCTCCAGCCGGGGGTTTCCTTGGTGTGGTTGCAGGCTTCGCAGAGTCCTTGGCCGTTGGTGTGGGTGGTGGGGCCGTTGTTGTGCCAGGGGATGATGTGGTCCAGGTGGCGGATGGGGGCGTCGCAGTAGGGCGTGCGGCAGGTGTCGTCGCGGGCGGTGATGAAGCGGCGGAGCCCGTCGGGGAAGCGGCGGGCGCGGGAGTCCATCGCGATCAGCTCCCCGGTGGAGGGTGCGGTGTAGAGCCGGCGGAGCCAGGCATTGAAGGCCTGGTCTTCGCCGGTAGTGCCGGGTGCGGGCGGCGGGTTGATGAGGGCGCGGGCCCAGGCGGCGGGGACTGTGCCGTAGCCGGGGAGGCGGGCGGGTTCGGTGTCGGACTGGAAGAGGGTGCGGTCGGTGATGACGAGCTGAATCTCGATTCCGGTGATGCCTCCGGGGGTGCCGGTGGTGCGTTCGACCAGGGCGTCGGCCATGATCTGGGCGCGGGTGCGGGGGTCCCCGGCGGTGCGGAGGGTGTCGGCGTGGCGGGTGAGGGCGGCGTGCACGGCGACGGCCCGGGCGACGGGGA
>NZ_JBFTKM010000059.1:0-510 GCF_056395945.1 Arthrobacter sp. 05T442
ACGGTGGCCGGGTGGCCCTCGTCCTCGAGGAGGAGCTGYTCGGTCAGGGCCCGGTCCGTGTATTCCCAGCGGTAGGCGGCGATGGGGGAGCTCGTGGTGTCATCCAGGCCCGAGAGGGGGCGCAGGCCCGGGTGGGCCCAGAGCCGTTCGGAGCGGGAGATGTCCGGGGTGGCCTCGTCGGTGACGCGTTCGGTGCCGAACTCGAAGAACCCGGCGTCGGCGTAGTGCACGAACGGGATGTCCAGGCCGTCGATCCAGGCCATCGGCTCGTCGGTGTCGTTRTGGTGGCCGTGGAAGTTCCAGCCCGGGGTCAGCAGGAAATCCCCGCGGGACATCCGCACCGGGTCCCCGTTCACGACCGTCCAGACCCCTTCGCCCTCGACGACGAAGCGGAACGCGTTCTGGGAGTGCCGGTGTTCCGGGGCGGTTTCCCGGGCACCAAGGTACTGGATGGCCGCCCACAGCGTCGGGGTGGCGTACGGCGTCCCGGCCAGGCCCGGGTTCGCCAGG
>NZ_JBFTKM010000060.1:0-489 GCF_056395945.1 Arthrobacter sp. 05T442
CGCAAGGGCCGATACGTCCATGATCGGTGCAGCCAGGAAACCAGAAACAAACAAAACCCACACCACAACCCCGCACCCCTCCCGAAAGAAGAACACGAAACCGCGCCATGGTCCTGTTGCCTCAGGACCCAACAGTGTGCCAAACACTACCCGGCGGTTCATTCCGGCGAGCGTTCCAGGAACCCTTCTCAAAGAAGGGAACCGTACTAGCTGCCGGCACGTGCCGCCAGGCACCTATTTGCTGATATTCCACCCGTGAGCACCCGCCGCAGAACAATCGTCTGCGCAACGGGCGTACTCCTGACAAMCCCKCCACACCCGCATACACGGGGCAAGGGACTTGTAGGTGCTCCTTAGAAAGGAGGTGATCCAGCCGCACCTTCCGGTACGGCTACCTTGTTACGACTTAGTCCCAATCGCCAGTCCCACCTTCGACAGCTCCCTCCCACAAGGGGTTAGGCCACCGGCTTCGGGTGTTACCAACTTTCG
>NZ_JBFTKM010000061.1:0-479 GCF_056395945.1 Arthrobacter sp. 05T442
TGTGAGAGGCCCCCAGCCAGACCACTGGGTTGATAGGCCGGATGTGGAAGCGAGGACTAACGACTCGTGAAGCTGACCGGTACTAATAGGCCGATAACTTACACCACACACCACCCCGCGAACCCGTTCAAAAGGGGTTCGCACCCRGGSGTGGTACAAAGAAACAAGACTGCTTGCGTCCACTATGTGGTTCCCAACCAACAAACCCGTTGCYTGGCGAACCAAACCAACTGAATAACAACACCACCACTGCAGCACAACTGCAGGACACATGTTGTAACCACAAGATTTCCCACCCCCACGCCACCAGGCGCCGGCGGGTGCGGAGCAAGGGTTACGGCGGTCATAGCGTGGGGGAAACGCCCGGTCCCATCCCGAACCCGGAAGCTAAGACCCACAGCGCCGATGGTACTGCACCCGGGAGGGTGTGGGAGAGTAGGTCACCGCCGGACAACCATTAGGTCGAGAGCCTCCAACCA
>NZ_JBFTKM010000062.1:0-472 GCF_056395945.1 Arthrobacter sp. 05T442
CCGGTCCTGTCCCTGCTGGGCGCCACCGAGGAACCGGCCGTTCTGGACGGGCACGGGCCGATCCCGCCGTCGATGGCGCGCCGCCTGATCGCCGGCGGCGCCGATTCCTTCTACCGGGTCCTGACCGACCCCCGGGACGGGGCGCCGTTGGAAATCGGCCGGACCAGCTACCGGCTTACGAAGGCCCAGCGGCGCTGGCTGCGGCTGCGCGACGGCAGGTGCCCGTTCCCGGGCTGCAGCAACCATTCCCTGGATAACGAAGCAGACCACCTCCTGGCCTGGGCCGACGGAGGCACCACCGGTATTTCGAACCTGGGCCAGCCGTGCCGCAAACACCACCGCCTCAAACACGGCTCCGCGTGGACACCCGCCGGGGCGGGCAAGGACAGCCCGCCGGGGTGGATTTCACCGACGGGCCGGTACTACGCGAGCGAGCACCAGGACTGGGAACCACCCCACTGGCCGGACCACA
>NZ_JBFTKM010000063.1:0-468 GCF_056395945.1 Arthrobacter sp. 05T442
ACCCAGCACCGAACCTTCCGCATTGGGGTTGCCGGCGGGCAAGGTGGCGATCTTCGCCGCCAGTTTGGCGACAAAGGCATCGGCCACCCTGGCATCGACGATCAGGCGCTCGGTGGACATGCAGATCTGCCCCTGATTGAAAAAGGCACCGAAGGCCGCTGCCTCCACCGCCGCATCCAGGTCGGCATCTTCCAGCACCAGGAACGGCGCCTTGCCGCCCAGTTCCAGCAACGCCGGCTTGAGATGACGCGCCGACAGCTCACCAACGATGCGCCCGACATGGGTCGAGCCGGTGAAGTTGACCCGACGCACCGCCGGGTTGGCGATCAACCGTTCGACAATCGCCGCGGCATCCTGGGGCGCGTTGCTGATGACGTTGACCACGCCGTCACCGAGGCCGGCGTCCTGCAACACCTGGCCGATCAGCCTATGCACCGCCGGGCTCAGTTCCGACGCCTTGAGCACCAC
>NZ_JBFTKM010000064.1:0-458 GCF_056395945.1 Arthrobacter sp. 05T442
GAATACGGTGCCCGTTCCGAGGCCCGCAGCAACTCCCGGAACGGCTACCGGCACCGGGACTTCGACACCCGCACCGGCACCCTGGACGTCGCCATCCCCAAGCTCCGGCAAGGCTCCTACTTCCCGGACTGGCTGCTGGAGCGCCGCCGCCGGGCCGAGGCCGCACTCACGACTGTCGTCGCGACCTRCTACCTGCTCGGGGTSAGTACCCGGCGGATGGAAAARCTCGTCGAAACCCTCGGGATCACCCGGTTATCGAAGTCCCAGGTCTCGGTCATGGCCGCYGACCTCGACGCCCAGGTCGAGGAGTTCCGCACCCGCCCGCTGGACGCCGGCCCGTACCCGTTCGTCGCCGCCGACGCCCTGGTCCTGAAGGTCCGCGAAGGCGGCCGGGTCGTGAACGTCCACGCCATGGTCGCAACCGGGGTCAACGCCGACGGACACCGCGAGGTCCTGGG
>NZ_JBFTKM010000065.1:0-448 GCF_056395945.1 Arthrobacter sp. 05T442
TGTGAGAGGCCCCCAGCCAGACCACTGGGTTGATAGGCCGGATGTGGAAGCGAGGACTAACGACTCGTGAAGCTGACCGGTACTAATAGGCCGATAACTTACACCACACACCACCCCGCGAACCCGTTCAAAAGGGGTTCGCACCCGGGGTGGTACAAAGAAACAAGACTGCTTGCGTCCACTATGTGGTTCCCAACCAACAAACCCGTTGCCTGGCGAACCAAAACTGAATAACAACACCACCACTGCAGCACAAACTGCAGGACACATGTTGTAACCACCAGATTTCCCACCCCCGCGCCCACCGCGCATGGGGGCGGGTAACAGGGTTACGGCGGTCATAGCGTGGGGGAAACGCCCGGTCCCATCCCGAACCCGGAAGCTAAGACCCACAGCGCCGATGGTACTGCACCCGGGAGGGTGTGGGAGAGTAGGTCACCGCCGGACA
>NZ_JBFTKM010000066.1:0-430 GCF_056395945.1 Arthrobacter sp. 05T442
TCGTGGCCGCCGCCGCTGCGGGAAATCACGCCGCTTCGGAGGATGACCCCGGCGAGGCCGGCCTGGACCTGCGGTCGCGGCCGCAGAAGCTGCTCGACGGGCTGGTCGGTGCCTGCAAGGCCGCCCTCGCGGCCGGTTCGCTGCCCGCCACGGGAGGGCTGCGCCCGCAGGTCATGGTCACCATCGATTACCGGGACCTCCTTGCCCGCCTCGGCGCGTCGGCGGGCGCCCAGGCAAGCGGTCCGGGATCCGCGGGCCCGGCGGGCGCCCCGGCCAGCGCCCAGGCAGGCGGCCCGGAGCAGGCAGGCCCGGGGCAGGCAGGCCGGACGTTCGAGCACACGGGGACCCTGCTGTTCACCGGGCCCGTCACGGCCTCCACGGTCCGGAAGATCGCCTGCGACGCGGACATCATCCCCGTCGTCCTCGGCGG
>NZ_JBFTKM010000067.1:0-430 GCF_056395945.1 Arthrobacter sp. 05T442
AACGGCGCCCCGTCCCGGGGGTCGGTCAGGACCCGGTAGAAGGAATCGGCGCCGCCGGCGATCAGGCGGCGCGCCATCGACGGCGGGATCGGCCCGTGCCCGTCCAGAACGGCCGGTTCCTCGGTGGCGCCCAGCAGGGACAGGACCGGGACGGTGACCAGGACCTGCGCCCGAGGCAACGGCACACCCCCGCACCCGTCCCCAACCGACCCCGCACCCGGGCCGGTAGCGCCGCCGGCCGATCCGCAGTTCATCATCCCCCCGGTGCCGGTGCCGGCGCAGGTACGGTCAGTCATTCCGCTGGTGAGGAGCCAGGTGGCGGTGATGTCGGCGCGGAGCTGGCTGAGGGTCCTGGCCTCGCCCGGGCCCTGCAGGGCACGGGCGGCCGCGGTGGACCGTTCCCAGATCCCCGCCGCCGTCCCGGCCGTGA
>NZ_JBFTKM010000068.1:0-421 GCF_056395945.1 Arthrobacter sp. 05T442
GGATGGGCAGGGGTGCCCATCGACACTTTTTTGCCGGGCACGGTAGCTTGGGGGCAATGGATCTTCCGGAGACGCCGGAGGCCGCTGGGGATGCCGACCTCGTTCGGGTCCGTTGACATTGAAGGAGTTATCGAATGGCTATTTGGGGTGCAGACATTGCGCAGCTGAAGACCTTGGGGACCAAGCTCCAGGCGGGCTCGTCGGAGATCGACAAGCAGAAGTCGCTGCTGACCAAGGTCCTTGCRGGCACGGAATGGCGGGGCCCGGATGCGGATAAGTTCCGCAGCGAGTGGAACGGCCAGCACGTCGCGGCGCTGGCGAAGGTCTCCCAGGCGCTGCAGGAGGCCAGCCGGCTGGCCGGCCGCAATGCCACCGAACAGGAAAGCGCCTCCCGCTGAGCGGCCCCCGCACATTCTCAGGA
>NZ_JBFTKM010000069.1:0-409 GCF_056395945.1 Arthrobacter sp. 05T442
CGGCGGCGCTCCAGCAGCCAGTCCGGGAAGTAGGAGCCTTGCCGGAGCTTGGGGATGGCGACGTCCAGGGTGCCGGTGCGGGTGTCGAAGTCCCGGTGCCGGTAGCCGTTCCGGGAGTTGCTGCGGGCCTCGGAACGGGCACCGTATTCGGCGCCGCAGACAGCGTCGGCTTCTGCGCTCATCAGCGCGTTGATAAAGGTCGTGAGCATGGAWCGCATSAGATCCGGAGAGGCCTGCTCGAGCTGCTCGGATAGGAAACRGGCAGGGTCGATAATATGGGGTGCGGTCATCGCGTGGTAACTCCTTGAGAGAAGACTTTGGTCGGTCTTTCCAAGAATCACGCGATGGCCGCCTCACGTTCGGGAACAACACGCCCGGGGCCGGGCCGTTACACCACGCTAATGGGCAC
>NZ_JBFTKM010000070.1:0-392 GCF_056395945.1 Arthrobacter sp. 05T442
GGATAGGGTAAGCGCAGTATTGGATTGCTGCGTCCAAGCAGTTAGGCTGGAGTGGAGGCAAATCCTTCATTCTAAAGCGGAGCTGTGATRGCGAGGGAAATATAGTACCGAAGTTCCTGATTCCACACTGCCAAGAAAATCCTCTAGCGAGGTGAAAGGTGCCCGTACCGCAAACCGACACAGGTRGGCGAGGAGAGAATCCTAAGGTGATCGAGAGAACTCTCGTTAAGGAACTCGGCAAAATGACCCCGTAACTTCGGGAGAAGGGGTGCTTCTTAGGGTGTTAAAGCCCCGAGAAGCCGCAGTGAATAGGCCCAGGCGACTGTTTAGCAAAAACACAGGTCTCTGCGAAGCCGTAAGGCGAAGTATAGGGGCTGACGCCTGCCCGGTGC
>NZ_JBFTKM010000071.1:0-387 GCF_056395945.1 Arthrobacter sp. 05T442
GGCGGGCAGCGAACCGGCCGCGAGGGCGGCCTTGCAGGCACCGACCAGCCCGTCGAGCAGCTTCTGCGGCCGCGACCGCAGGTCCAGGCCGGCCTCGCCGGGGTCATCCTCCGAAGCGGCGTGATTTCCCGCAGCGGCGGCGGCCACGACGCTGGCACTCGCCGAAACGGCGGCCYGGGCAACGCCGGCCGTGACACCGGRGGCAGGGRTGTCCCCTGCCGAAGGGGCCCGGGAAGACGATTCACCCTCWGGCGCCGTGCCCGGCGCCTGCGCGTTGCCGGTGCGGGGGTTGGTGGCGGTGTTCATGACCGTGAGGAGGTGCTCGAACTGGTCGGGGGTCGCGAAGATCTCCAGGCGGTGCAGGCCGTGGCGGTTCCGGCGGATGAA
>NZ_JBFTKM010000072.1:0-385 GCF_056395945.1 Arthrobacter sp. 05T442
CCGCCGAGGACGACGGGGATGATGTCCGCGTCGCAGGCGATCTTCCGGACCGTGGAGGCCGTGACGGGCCCGGTGAACAGCAGGGTCCCCGTGTGCTCGAACGTCCGGCCTGCCTGCCCCGGGCCTGCCTGCTCCGGGCCGCCTGCCTGCTCCGGGCCGCCCGCCGGGGCGCCGAGGCGGGCAAGGAGGTCCCGGTAGTCGATGGTGACCATGACCTGCGGGCGCAGTCCTCCCGCGGCGGGCAGCGAACCGGCCGCGAGGGCGGCCTTGCAGGCACCGACCAGCCCGTCGAGCAGCTTCTGCGGCCGCGACCGCAGGTCCAGGCCGGCCTCGCCGGGGTCATCCTCCGAAGCGGCGTGATTTCCCGCAGCGGCGGCGGCCACGA
>NZ_JBFTKM010000073.1:0-385 GCF_056395945.1 Arthrobacter sp. 05T442
TCACGGCCGGGACGGCGGCGGGGATCTGGGAACGGTCCACCGCGGCCGCCCGTGCCCTGCAGGGCCCGGGCGAGGCCAGGACCCTCAGCCAGCTCCGCGCCGACATCACCGCCACCTGGCTCCTCACCAGCGGAATGACTGACCGTACCGGCACCGGTACCGGTCCGGGTGCGGGGTCGGTTGGGGGCGGGTGCGGGGGTGTGCCGTTGCCTCGGGCGCAGGTCCTGGTCACCGTTCCGGTCCTGTCCCTGCTGGGCGCCACCGAGGAACCGGCCGTTCTGGACGGGCACGGGCCGATCCCGCCGTCGATGGCGCGCCGCCTGATCGCCGGCGGCGCCGATTCCTTCTACCGGGTCCTGACCGACCCCCGGGACGGGGCGCCGTT
>NZ_JBFTKM010000074.1:0-383 GCF_056395945.1 Arthrobacter sp. 05T442
GTTCACGACAAGCCGGCCATCGACATAGACGCGATCGACCGCGCGCTCGGCCGCTGCGTAGATCAGGCTGCGAACGGGATCACGCCGCGGCTGCATCATGGGATGGGCGAGATCGACGAGCACGAGGTCCGCCTTGCAGTCAACCGCGAGCCGGCCGATATCGCTGCGCCCCAGCGCACGGGCGCCAGCGACCGTCGCAGCCTCGAACAGGTCGGTCGTGCTGAGCGTGCGCGGGCTCTCCGCCATCAGGCGCGCGACATAGGCCGCGTTGCGCATTTCCTCGAGCATGTTGTGGGGATAAGTGTCCGTCCCCAGGCCGATATTCACGCCGGCGCGCCGATAGCGCCCGAAATCACGCAAGGCGATGCCCCGCCGCATGAAGA
>NZ_JBFTKM010000075.1:0-361 GCF_056395945.1 Arthrobacter sp. 05T442
GCCTTGCGCGACAACGAAGAACGCTTGCGGCTGATCATCGACGGGGTGAAGGACTACGGTATCTTCGCCCTCGACACACGCGGCTTCGTCACCAGTTGGAATGCCGGCGCCGAACGGATCAAGGGCTACACCGAACAGGAGATCGTCGGCCAGCATTTCTCGGTGTTTTATCTGCCGCAAGAATGTCCGCAGCATCCCGACATGGCGCTGCGCGAGGCCACACGCAATGGTCATTACATGGAGGAGGCCTGGCGTTGCCGCAAGGATGGCAGCCGCTTCTGGGCCAGTGTGGTGATTACCGCCCAGTACGACAGCAGTGGCGCCCTGCGCGGGTTCTCCAAGATCACCCGCGACATCACCG
>NZ_JBFTKM010000076.1:0-346 GCF_056395945.1 Arthrobacter sp. 05T442
ATCGCGTGATTCTTGGAAAGACCGACCAAAGTCTTCTCTCAAGGAGTTACCACGCGATGACCGCACCCCATATTATCGACCCTGCCCGTTTCCTATCCGAGCAGCTCGAGCAGGCCTCCCCGGATCTCATGCGATCCATGCTCACGACCTTCATCAACGCGCTGATGAGCGCAGAAGCCGACGCTGTCTGCGGCGCYGAATACGGTGCCCGTTCCGAGGCCCGCAGCAACTCCCGGAACGGCTACCGGCACCGGGACTTCGACACCCGCACCGGCACCCTGGACGTCGCCATCCCCAAGCTCCGGCAAGGCTCCTACTTCCCGGACTGGCTGCTGGAGCGCCGCCG
>NZ_JBFTKM010000077.1:0-326 GCF_056395945.1 Arthrobacter sp. 05T442
CACCGGCTCCGACGGTGTGCTCTCCGGCACCCAAATCGTGGCACCGGTAACCGCACCGGTCACCCCCGGCGCGACCTCGGTAGGCGTACTCGGCGCCCCGACCGCACAAACCAACGGCACGGMMGGGACCGCCGGACAGCCGGCAACCGCCCCGGCCCAAAACCCCGACACCACCACCACCGGCTCCGACGGTGTGCTCTCCGGCACCCAAATCGTGGCACCGGTAACCGCACCGGTCACCCCCGGCGCGACCTCGGTAGGCGTACTCGGCGCCCCGACCGCACAAACCAACGGCACGGMMGGGACCGCCGGACAGCCGGCAACCG
>NZ_JBFTKM010000078.1:0-320 GCF_056395945.1 Arthrobacter sp. 05T442
AGCATCGGGGCCGACGTCGGGATCTACTCCACCGCCTACCAGTTCGGAAAAATTGCCGGCAGCATTGATCCCGGCAGCAACCTGAACAGGCTCAAGAACTGGATTCCCGGAGCGGCGGCGTCCGCGCAGACGAACTGCGCGTCCAAACCGCTCACACCCGGCGGGACCATCACGCTGACCCAATTCACCGCCGGAGGCCTCGACTATAACTACCCGTGCCCAACAGTCCCGCCGAACCCGCCGGCCCCGCAGCCTGAGGAAGTCCCGACGCCCGCTCCGGCGCAGACGCCGGAGCAATCTCCCCGCCCCGCGTACGCCCC